>JBEDUS010000111.1:0-31452 GCA_040414975.1 Candidatus Udaeobacter sp. | reverse complement strand
GAAAGCCAATTTTGAAGGTTCGGCCGTATCGGCATTCCAAAAATCACAAGTTCATACTCGATCTGCGCGGATTCGGCAAGGGGAGGATGTTCTTTAAGACGTGCGCAGAAGCGGACGCGGAATGCCTCAAACAAAAGACGCTCCTACAACGCCACAGCCGAGCAGCGGTTGGCCTGTCACAGCGCGAAATGAGCGAGATTATCCACGCCAAGCAAGAGCTGGCGAAATATGGCGAGACGATAAGTGACGCGGTAAAGTTCCGCGTCGATTACCTGGAGCGCGTGCGGCGCTGCAAGATCACGGTTAAGCAACTCTCCGATAAAGTGCTCGAAGCCAAGCGAGAAGATGGAAGGTCGCAAGATTATCTGAGCGATTTGAAATTGCGTCTTGCGCGATTCAGTCAGGATTTTGGCGAGCGTCCAATTGCAAGCGTTATAGTCGAGGAAATCGACGATTGGCTTCGTAATCTCCAAGGCTCACCAAAGAGCCGGGCGAACTATCGGGCGAATGTTGGCGTGATGTTTTCCTACGCAGCGAAGAGACGAATGATCGACTCGAATCCCGTCGCGCACACTGCAAAGCCCAAATTGGTTGATGCTTCACCGGAGATTTTTGCCGTCGATGAACTGCATGCGCTCTTGGACGCAGCCGCTTGCGCCGCGCCTGATATTATTCCAATGCTTGCAATCGGTGGATTCGCGGGACTGCGCGAGGCTGAGATTCAACGCCTCGATTGGAGCGAAGTCGATCTCGCCCGCGGACACATCGAAGTGAACGCAGCGAAAGCCAAGAGGGCCAAGCGGCGAATCGTTCCGATACAGCCGAATCTTATGGCGTGGCTCGTGCCATACAGCGGGATGCGAGGGCGCGTTGTGCGAGAAGGTGCACGTGGCAAACTGGAGCGTGCACGCAAAGCCGCCAATCTCTTGCGCTGGCCCGTAAACGGCCTTCGACATTCGTACGCGTCGTATGGCTCGCAGCAATTCACGACGCGCCACGCGTGGCCGCAGAGCTTGGGCACACAAGCCCGCAAATGCTCTATGGTACTTATCGCGAGCTGGTGCTGCCGACTGAGGCACAGCGTTACTGGAAGATTGAGCCAACAGCAAAGACGGCAAACGTCGTGGCCTTCAGCAGCGTTTCGTAAAATTGCGCAACGTGATTGAAACGCACGAAGCATTCGCCTTGAGAGGTCTTCCCTCGTGTACTGAGCGTCGTAGCAAGATCGTTGCAGGAATTTTGGACAGGCCCGGTCTGCGTTCAGGATCGCGCTAGACTGGTAAGTGATTGCCTGATGACCCAGCAGACGGCGGTATGCCCGTGACGATTTTAGGTGCCTTGATTGCGCTCTGGCGCTTTCTTTTCCTTCCGCCCTTACCCTTGACCTTGCCGTGCCTGCCCGCCATCTCGATCTGATACGCCCGCGAGACTATCCGTTGAAGAGCCGCCGTCCCGATCTTCTTTTCGATGTCCAAGAGAACCCATCCCCATGCGTTCTTCGGTAGACACACCATAACGTCGAGCATCCGCTCGATGCGCTCTGGATATTTAATGGCATCCATGTGCGCCTATCGTTAACCGCTTCACAACCTTCGCCTTGGATTGGCTGGCTGTCCATGCCGTAGATATAGACGCCGACAAGTGTCAACATCACCGCCGCGCTTGCGATGAATCTAGGCGCATTAATGATACCCGCTTACGAGAATCGCCGACCGCTTCCTTAACGAAAATCGCGCACAGTCCCTGTTTATAAAAACTCAAATGGAATCGGTGCTCTCTCGCAAAGTGCGCGATCTTTCTTTCCCGATCTTTTTCGTTTAGCGGCCAGATACGTTGCAATTCATCCTCGTAAACAGCGCAATGCGCGCTTCCCCCCCCGGGCGATTTGCATTTCCAATTCTCGTCTGATTCGCGTAGCGAGAATTTTCATACCGCGTCCGCTTTTAGATTTTTGATACGGTAATTTAGTTCCCGTCCGGATTCAATGGCCGCCTGTGCGGTTGAATTTTGAGCGCCGACTGCGGGCCGTGAGCGTCAAGGCGGAAACGGCCTCGCGTAGGGCGCAACGAAAATACCGGAAACAAAAAAGAGGGAGAACGCCTGGCTCTACGGACCGCAGATATGGGCGCTTTCGACGTCGAAAACGCGGTTCCAACGCGCGCTATAATTTTCAAACGCGATTTGTGCGCTCAGTTGCATCAGTTGTTCTTCGGAAAATTGGTTGCGTAAACGCGCGTAGAGATCGTCGGAGATATTTGATGGGGCGGTAACCATTGCATCGGCGAGCTCGATGACGAGACATTCGGTTTCGTTGAAAATAGAACGGTCATCGCCGAGGACGGCGCGCAGTTTGTCATCCGTTAGCCCGGCTTTTCTGCCCACGGCAGAATGAATGTCTATTCAGAATGGGCAGCCGACGCGTGCGGCCGTGCGAACTTTGCCTAACTGAATGTAACGCAGCGATACCAGGCGTTTCCGGCCGAGAGCCGCCTTCATGGCGATGCCTCCCCAGACAATTCCCGGCACGCGCATCTGGATGGTGGTTGGCGTGAGATCGCGGTTGAAGTTCTTCCGCATCACTCCGTAATACCAGCGCAGATGCCAGGGTGCTTGCCTTCTTTCCAAACCCGAAACACGCGCCATTGCAGCTCCTCTAATCAATTCTAAATCCTTAAATAGGAGAGGCAGCATGGTCGAGAAATTTTTTGGGGGACTTACCGAAGCGGCCCTTTTTGATTGAATCCCAGGCCGGGCAAGTCCCAAAATCGACCTCATGAGCCCGAAGGCGTCAGCGATTGAATTTCGATGAGACGCACACTCGTGGCCGTGGGGTTGGCAGTCCTTCTTTCGATGGCGTTCGTGCCGATAGGGGCCGCATCGTGATGCACCTATTGTTTCACGTGAGGCGGGCGCGGCCTTTACACGTTTCGACCGATTTTCTTTCTTTCGTCACAGGAAGTGTTGTGGATGCCGTTTATCACACAAACAACATTTGTCCTCATTCTCGTTGCCGTCATTGTGAATCTTTTGCCCCGGGCCAAATGAAGCGCCGGACGTTTACGAAATCCGACCGCGCAAAGCTAACTACGGCTTCGATCTAATTGCATGAGCACGAGCATACGAAACCGCTTACAGGGCACCGTCGAGAAAATTGTTTCTGACAACGTAGTCTCAGAACTTGTCATCCGGACTGCTGCCGGAGAGGTAACCTCGATTATCACAACAGGTTCAGTTAAGCGAATGAACCTCAAAGAAGGCGATAAGGTTTTCGCCATAATTAAGGCGACCGAAGTATCCGTAGAGAAGGAATAGCCCTTACACCCACCTACGCCTCACAGAACAGGCCTAAACTCCGTACTCTTGCATCGAGGGCATCGGCGAGCGGCTTCCTGTGTGACAGACCTCGTAAAGTTCTTGGTGTACTGGCACTGCTCGCATTTCCATCGCATCGAATGTTCCTCCTGCGACTCGCCCATCTGGTTTAGCGCATTCGCTGCCATCTCTCGAATTGCCTCGAGGGCTGCCTTCAGCGTCTTGGGCGCCCGGTCCAAAATTCAATCCATTTGCTGACGTTCCCGGTGAGTTTGCGCGGTATTCTCATGTTCAACTGAACATGTCGACGCCATAGAACGCCGTCTAGTATAAAATGCCAGATGAATAAAGGCTCTTGTTGGAGTCGCCGAAATAAAAAACCGCGGCAAAGTGCAAGGCGCGATGGTTACGGGGATTTACCTACGTGCGGTGTATGAAATTAGCACGGGCCCCAACCCGCCTCTCCGCACCGGTGAGTGCTCGCACTTTGCTGCCAAAGTTTGGGAACAATGCTTCGGCAGTAAGCTCAATCAACCTGATGCAACTCCTGAACCATGGGTAGGCATCCGCCTTAGTTCCTCCAGGGGGGAACGCCAGGAAAGTTCACCGCTCTTTCATGTCCCTGACGCCTCCCGCTCACTCCTCGCGTGACTAGTTAACAACCGCGTTACCTTTAGATTGTTGTGACCTCGGGTAGCGAGTCGTAGCCTGAAAGCCTCATAGGGGATCACGGTGAGACGCGTCGCGCTTCTTTAGATTTCCTTCCTCGGCGCGTCTCGCCTTTATAGCGCTTGCCAGCCTGCAGCCTTTTCGGGGATACTTCCGTCGATGGAGGCAGAAATAGATTGCAGGTTGCAGTCTCCTTCTCGTTAGATCCCATGACGCGTCAGGGCAAGACGAAGCTTCTCTTGTGGATTTCGCGGATCGCGCTCGTCATCTCGGTATTCGCACTCTTGTTCGTTGCGCCGCTCTGCTACTGTCCCCGCTACTACATCGACCTTTCAGTCGCCGGCGTCATCCCGCTGCTGTGCGGTCCACGACTCTATCGCTGGTTCGGCGGCGCATACATGTTGACCGCTCTGCTTTTCGCTGCTGGCGAGCATCGGGTCGCATTGCACCAGACCGAGGAGATTCAGCGCATGAGGGCAGAAGCACACGCGCAACATCGGTGAGATTTATACCCCAAGGGATCTAACCAGCCGATGAAACCAACGGCCCCTGATCGAGTGAGCGCGAGCGACCTTGCCATCACACCCTGCCGCGGCTTATCTCCTTCTCGTTAGGCGGCAAGACGCCCATGACAGCCCCGCTCGAATTCTTGTTGGCTGAGCTTGAGCGTTTCGGGGAACAGAATGACAGGATGACCACCGAGCGAACTCGGCGGATGCTCAATATCACTCGAGATACGGGAGAGTTTTTATCAGTGCTGGTGCGGGCCACATCCGCTCGCAAAGTGCTTGAGTTGGGGACTTCCAATGGCTACTCCACGCTTTGGCTCGCGAGTGCCTTGTGCACGATTGGCGGCACTGTCACGACCGTCGAACTCTCCGACTACAAGGCGATTATGGCTCGCGAGAATTTCAGCCGTTCCGGTCTCGCTCCGAATATCACGTTGCTTCATGACGACGCAGGCCGAGTCCTTGAGCAGTCTCCAGACGGAGCGTTTGATTTGCTGTTCCTGGATGCAGAGCGTTCCCAGTATTGCGATTGGTGGCCACACATCAAACGCGTCCTTCGGCCAGGTGGCCTGCTCATAGCCGATAATGCATTGTCTCACGCCGACGCGATGGCACAGTTTGTTACACTTGTCCGGGCCGACACAACATTCACAACCAGCTTGGTGTCGGTAGGCAATGGAGAGTTCCTGGCAGTTAAATCGAAGCTGGAGGGGTGAGCCAACGGACCGTAGCCGTGTGATTCGCCTCACCCATCGATTGAGTCAACGACCCCTGATCAGTGAAAACCAATTCTGAATCATAATCTTCGCTGGATCTCATCAAATAGGGTGATGCGCTCGCCACTTTTACCGATTGTTCAGTACTGTTTCTGCTCCAGGTTTGCTCGCCTCAAGCTGTGCGCTCACTTTCTGCAGGCCCGCAGTAAGCGCGTCAATTTGCTTTTGCTGGCGTGCGATAATCGCTTCCTGCTTTCGAGCGTTGGATTTTACCTCTGCGATCGTCGCCTCTTGTTCCTCGATTTTGCGGTGTGCTTTGAGGAACTCATTGAGCAACATCGCGTTCACGTAGTAGTAGCGCATGTGCGTTGGAGCCTAACTAGACAGAGATAAGCACGGCAGGGTGTCGTGCCTTGCACCGTATCACCGGGGTGAATTGTCACCGAGGCAGGCACGAAGCACAAGCAATTGGGACCAACCATCACGCTGACCGTGGCCCCGCTTGCGACCATCGGGCAGAAAGCCAGAAACGAAGCAACAATCAATAGCACTGCTGTTAGGCGGCGTGAAGAGGCCTTCATTACATCAATCACTTAGCAGTTCTCACTCAAGTACACTGTATAATTGCAAACAATCTGTTGGCGCGTGCAACACTGGAACAGTTACGAGATTGTTACTTTACAGGCCGTCGAAGCCGCAGCGCCGTTTCTGTGCTCGAAAGCAAGCTTGCCATCTTGCAGCGTTTTCCGGCAAACTGGGCCTTTGCCGCGACGAAAATGGCAACAAACTGCGAGGGAGGAGGCAATGATTCACGGAGACTTACCCTCCCGGTGAAGCAATCATCCATCACCACGGCATTCCAATAACCGCCTTTCCGCGCTGCTGAGTGTGCGCATTTTGTTGCTCATAGTTTGTTGATGCGCAGATATTGATTTGCCAAGCAACTGCAATCAGGGTCATTCCAACTCCTGAACGACGTACAGCATGGAGCCTTACAACGCTGTTAGCAGCCTGACCAAGAAACGAAAGCCCAAAGCGCGATATTAAAAGAATGGTGGTGTCCTTGGTTTTTGTTATAGCTTCCTAGCGTGGGCACGGTTTTCCAGAATAAGGTAGGGGCAACAGTTGTCGACTTTTCTTACAGAAGCCGCAGTCCCTTGCTAACGCCTGACTGTTACCCACAGGTCCAATGTCTGCTATTCCTTACAAAGTTCCATACCTGCAAGAAATAGCAGGGTTTCTACTTTTGTTATAGCGACCTTTTTTCTGGGCAAGCGTCGCCCCGAATGAGTGTTGCGCTACTATTGTCGGATTTCTTTACGGTGTCTACTATTTCTTCGATGCCTTTTTGTTATTTACAACGTAATGCCTGCTATTCATTACAAACTTCTGTAGGTGCAATTTGGCCCTCAGGTGGAGACTCGCATGCCTAGGGCTGCTTGATTGCGCATGAATAAGGTCGCCGACACGGGCTTTGCTGAAAGTCCAATAAACATTGCGGGGGGGAACGATTTTTAACAACCAAATAGAGGTTTTACCGCGTTTAGATGCTAGACAAACGCGGAGTAACCTCGAGCGAACGATGATAGTGAGGCGATCGCTCCGCTCGAAAACAAAGGAGGACAATGGAAAAATCATCACCTAAGCTCTTACCCGTCTCGCGTGCGGCTATCGCGCTCTTCTCTCGTCGAACCTCTTAGAACGAGGCCTGGCTTCGCTTTGGTAGGCGTGGCTCCCTTACAACGCAACTTAAGTCCACGGAACCAGGTTTTCAGAAGCTGAAGTTCGGCGCTGACCCTGTAAAGCACCGATACAAACTCAATGAACGCAGTCGACTTTCCGGCCGCGCGTATTTACGAGACGCGTTTTTCAAGATGTGTTTTCCGGTTAGCTATTTTCGAGCTATGCCTTGTTGTTGTGGGTGGCGTTTCTCCAACAAACGCGCAGGTTAACGTTACGCAGTATCACAACAATATTTCGCGTGATGGCCTTTATGTCGATTCAGCCTTCACACCATCCGCTGCTGCGAACCTGACGCGCGATTTAAACTTCAACGGTATGATCGTAGGCGAGGTTTACGCGCAACCGCTTTACATCGAGGGCGGCCCGAGCGGTCCAATGATCATTGCGGTGACCGAATCGAATAATGTATATGCGCTCGACGCTGGGAACGGCACCATTGTCTGGCAGCGAAATGTAGGCGCTCCGGTGCCGGCACCCGATCTCGTCTGCACTGAGGTCGGTTCCATGGGCATTATCAGCACGCCTGTAGTCGATCTTGCTTCACGGGCGCTCTTTTTAAACGCGATGGTTACGCCCGATGGCGGCGCGACCATAAAACATTATATCATTTCCCTTAACGTGGACACCGGCGCCATCAATCCCGGCTGGCCGGTAGACGTGGAGATGGCAGCCCGATACAACGGCATAACCTTCACCGCAGCCATCCAACAGCAACGAGCTGCGCTCGGCATTGTAGGCAACATTCTTTATGTCGGATATGGGAGTATGGGGGATTGCAACCTGTATCACGGCTGGCTGGTGGGAGTGCCGATCAATAGTCCAGCCAACGTGACGGCATGGGCAGCGGCGAGCAGCCCCGGCTACTGGGGCGGGGCGATATGGGGAGTTGGTGGGGTCGCCAGTGACGGCAACAATCCGTTCGTTACAACCGGTAACACTAATGGAGGGAATTGGGAGGGCGGCGAAGCGGTGATTCGTTTTCAACCGGGCCCGATTTTTAGCGGTAATCCCAGCGATTACTGGGCCCCTACCAACTGGAGCTTCCTGGACAATCAAGATCTGGATCTTGGGAGCTCGGGTCCGTTACTTGTGGACGTGCCGGGGGCTACGCCGTCTCATCTCGTGGTCGCCATGGGCAAAAATGAGAACGCGTATCTACTTAATCGCGATAACCTCGGTGGCGTCAGCGCGCCGCTAGCATCAGCACAGCAATCCTCTAGCGTCATCATCCAGGCCGCGGCCACCTATCAAACTAATCAAGGCACATATGTGGCTTTGCGCGCCTCCGGCAACACATTGCAGGCCTTCCGCATTACAGCAACGAGTCCACCTGCCATCGCCAACGGATGGAGTGTGAACCGGAACGGGTGCGGTTCACCTATCGTCACCTCCACGGACGGGACTACTAACATGATCGTGTGGGTAGTTGGCACTGAAGGCGACCAGCGATTGCATGGTTACGACGGTGACACCGGTGCTGTTGTTTATGGCGGTGGCGGCGCCAACGAATTGATGGCAGGCACGCACTCCTACAGCACTACCGGCATCGTAGCCCGCGGGCGCATCTACGTTGCTACTGACAACAAAGTCTATGCTTTTAAGGTGCCGGGAGGAACGCCTACGCCTACGCCTACACCCACGCCGACGGCAACACCAACGGCGACTCCAAGGCCAACTCTTACACCGACTACGACACCCGCACCAACACCAACACTCACTCCCACACCTACACCGACCCCGACTCCGCCGCCACCAACTCCTACGCCAACGCCGACATCGACTTCAACTCCCACTGCTACACCAACGGCAACCCCTACAGCTACGCCGACAGCAACACCAACGCCGATTCCAAGTTGTGAACGGTCAATGACGATCGATCATACCAAGGTTCCCAGTACACAGTCCAACTTCACGGTATTAGTAAGCGTCACAGATCCTGCGCTGAGGACGATTGCCAACGGTGGTCACGTAGCCAACCCGAACGGATACGACATTGGGTTTTACGCCGACTCCGGGGGGACGATAAAGCTCAAGTGGGAAGTGGAGAAATACAACGGCACAATCGGCAATCTGATTGCATGGGTAAAGATCCCCTCTGTTTCGAGTTCAACCGATACAGTCTTTTACCTGATGTATGGCAATAGCGCGATCAATATAGACCAATCCGATCCACCCAACACCTGGGACTCAAACTTCAAGGGTGTGTGGCACATGGACGATAACGCGGCGAACACGATTATAAAAGAGTCCACTGCCACAGGGGCCAATGGGACGAACAACGCCAACACAAGCAGCAGGACAGCAGCAGGGCAGATCGGCAACGCTCTATCTTACAACGGGAGCACGGACGGTTCCTTTGCGGCCATTAATCTAAGCGGCACCAATATCGCGACCCTATCGTTTTGGATGAAGTGGACTACTAACGCGAACGACGATCATCTGGCCTTTGAATACACGCCCAACTACAACACGAGCGCTGGGGGATTTATAGCCGACTGGGATTCGAGCAGTCTTGGTGGTGGAAAATTCGAAACGGGCATGGGCAACGGAAATTTCACCTACTGGACTGATCTTTTCGCGAGGCCGGCAGCGGGGACATGGCATCTTGTTCACCTGGTGTACAATCGCTCTGGACCAATCGATAAGGTCTATGTAGATGGCTCCCTCCAGACGCTCACAACAGGCACACGCAGCGCCTCCGGTCTGGGCAATTTTTCAAATAGCACGCTTTACTTCATGTCGCGAGCAGCGAACGCATTGAATGCGGCCGGGACGCTGGATGAAGTGCGGTTGTCGACAATCGAACGCACTGCAAACTGGGTCACCACGGAGTACAACAACCAAAGCTCGCCAGGAACATTTATCACCATGGGCAGCGAGTCCTGTCGGTAGGCAGCGCCAACGCCCTCGGCCATTGCGAGTCCTCACATGCGCCGCCAGATCATTCGCGTTTATGGTGAATCGGGTGAGCTGATCGAAGTGCATCGGCACAACGGCGATTTCAAAGAGCTGTAGCACGCCGTCATCCCCGGAATCTTCCCAGGGCGAATCCGCTTCCCAAACGAGGCCAACAATGCCGCAAATAACTTTGCATTCGAATGCGCACTTACTAGATCCGTCCCCGAAAAGATAAGCGCGGCTTTGATCTAATCTCCGACGCTCTGCCATTTGGCGGCTTGTGGTACACACAGGTTTTGGATGCAATTGAATACGCGAAGCCCGTCGCCGTCGAGGGCGGAGACCCAGCCCAAACTCCATCCTGCTTTGGTGAGATTGTCAGCGATGAGTTCCCAGTACTTCACCGCGAGCACTTGTTACTGATCGTTCAGAACTGTTTGCGGTGCGGACTTGCTCACTTGAAGCTGTGCGTTCACTCTCTGCAGGCCTGCAGTAAGCGCGTCAATTTGCCTTTGCAGATGCGCAATGGTCGCTCCCTGTTCCTGCACTTTGCGCTGCTCTTGGACAGACGCCTTGTGCTCCTTTAGAAACTCGTTGAGCAACATCGCGTTCACCATTTCGTAATGCACGCTCTCAGGCTGGCCTTTGGAATTGCGTGCTACCAGATCGGGGTTCACTTGAGCCACCTCCTCGGCGATCAGACCAAAGGACGGCGACTGGCTTGGATCAATCTCTTTCTTGTAACGGAACGTGACGGGCTTCAGGTGGTAGAGCGCTTCACTGGATTGATTCATCGGTCGGATCTCTTCCTTGTACCGACGTGATGATGTAGCGTGACCAAGTAAGCCGGTGTTTAGATCCACGGTAACGGCGGTGCCGGGTAAGCCAGTGATGTTAATGTTTCGGATGTAGGTCCTACCGCTCTCACCGGCCACGCCAACCACCGATCTGCCGATATAGACATTTCCGCTGCCAGTCGTTTGATCGCGGCCGGCTTCGACGCCCACCGCAGTGTTTTCGGCGCCGGTGGTGTTGTGTTGGAGTGCATGAAGACCGATGGCAACGTTGGTGATACCCGTAGTGTTGTCTTCGAGCGCATGATTACCGGCGGCCATGTTGAAGCTGCCGATGGTGTTGTTGCCGAGGGCGAATTCTCCAATGGCTGTGTTGGCGTCACCGGTGGTATTTCTTAAGAGCGCCTGACCGCCAACCGCGGTGTTGTTTTTGCCGGTGGTGTTGTTCTGGAGCGCAGATTTTCCGAGGGCCGTGTTGTTGGCCCCAGTGGTGTTGGTAACGAGCACATCAACACCGACGGCCGTGTTGTTGCTGGCCGTGGTGTTGTTAGTGAGCGCATTAACACCGTTAGCCGTATTGGAATTGCCTGTGGTGTTGCTCTGCAGCGCACCAGCACCGGTAGCGGTGTTCTGGACGCCAGTCGTGTTGAAAAAAAGTGCTGCCTCACCGATAGCAGTGTTTAAAGCGCCCCTGGTGTTACTCAATAGCGCCCCCGCGCCGGTTGCCGTATTTTGCTCTCCCATGTTGTTAAAAAGCGCCCCAGCGCCAATGGCTGTGTTGAAATTGCCTGTAGTGTTGCTCTGGAGCGAGAGATAGCCAGTGGCCGTATTGAATATGCCCGTGGTGAGACTGAGAAGGGCGTTTTCACCCTCTGCAGTATTTCCCAAGCCATAGGTGGGCGGACCATAGCCTCCGTCGGGTGCCGGACTGACTGCCTGCGCCCTGGGCAAAAGCGCGAAGAAAGTGAACAACGGAAGTAGAACCAAGGACAAAACATTCGTTTTCATAAGCACGTGCTTTGCGAAAAATCGCAGTGCGTTGTCAAGCGAATTCGCCCCAAGCGCAAATCGCCACTTCCAGTTCCAGAAAAGCCGTGAGCTTTTTCATCGGCACGTACAACGAAACGCTTTCCATTGCCGATTGAAACAAAGTTGCCGCATTTAATCCTTAATACGTGTTAATTTGCCGTTGCTATACGACCAAATTTGCGCCGGCATCCGAAACGACGATTGACAGTCATCCGCCTCGCCAGAGGACGCCGGACACTTTCTGATTCAAGGGCTTCTCCGAAGGAGGTGAAATCAATGACGCGAAAAATTACAGGCGTAATTCTAATTTTCCTAGGTTTGGGTCTTTTTTGGCATGCACTAGCAGAAGAACTAGACTGCCACACCCAATGCCGTCAAAGCTATCACCAATGTACTAACTTAGCTCACAAGGCTATCAATCCAATCCGCAGCTTAAAAATATGCAACGACGCATATCACAAGTGTTTGGGAAATTGCGTTAATTGATAACTCTGTAAAACCGGAAAACGAGGCGAGGTCGTGGACCCTACACCAACTCGATTGCACGCAAACCGCGCGGTGGCCCGAGAATTTCGCGAAGGATAATCGCGTCGCGTAACCCGGATGTGGAGGCAAGCAACGCACTTATATCGGTCCTTGGTTGATTTATTTTGGCAGTTGTCTGGATCACTCCTTCGACACTCCCGACAGCTGGCGGCGGCGCAATCGGTGCTGATCCTTCGTGAACTTCGAACGCGGGCGCGCCGGTCATTTTTCGTGGAGCGGTTTTTTCAGTCCGGGTGACAATTGGCGGAGGTGCGTCTTCGTTCGGAATCACCTCGCGTTTGCGCCGCCTTTCTCGCGCTAGTTGTGAAAGCGGTGACATCGGCGGCCGCACCGGCGTAACTGGGCGGGGTGGAATATCTGTTCGAGGCACCACGGGGGGCGGCGGTTTCGACGTTGGCGGTTGGCCAAGCGCTTCCAATAATTTGCGAATCCGGTCTTCGTCGGACTCTATCGGTGTTCGTCCCGTCGGGGTGGGAGTTCTTGGAATTGGTGTCGATGCGCGCTTTGTCGGATCTTTGCTGGCCTTTCCTGCTGCCTTCGCCAGCATCTGGAACAAGACAGCGACTGCGATAAGCAAAAGGAAAAGCAGATTTTCGAGATGGGCTGCAATCATTGGTTACATCTTCGTTAAAGCGTGAAATGGTTGAAGCGTTGAAGCGGAATTTACTCGCAGCTTCTGCAACGCTCTAAGGTTTGAACGATTTAGCGAGTCACGTTCCTTCACTCCGCGACTTTTCGCCGCCTGCAATCGATTCGCGCATTGACGTGTCGGCCTGCACGTTTTTCATTCGGACATAATCCATCACGCCGAGGTTTCCTGAACGAAACGCGTCTGCCATCGCTTGGGGAACCAGCGCTTCGGCTTCCACGACTTTGGCGCGCATTTCCTGTGTCTTGGCTCGCATCTCCTGCTCGACAGCAACGGCAGCGGCGCGGCGCACCTCAGCTTTCGCTTGCGCAACGCGTTTGTCGGCCTCGGCCTGTTCGGTCTGCAATTTCGCGCCGATGTTGTCGCCGACATCCACATCGGCGATATCGATCGAGAGAATTTCAAACGCCGTGTTGCTATCGAGTCCTTTCGCCAACACTGTCTTGGAGATGCGATCGGGATTCTCGAGGACTTCCTTGTAGGAATGCGCTGAACCAATCGCGCTGACGATGCCTTCCCCCACGCGGGCAATGATCGTTTCTTCCGTCGCGCCACCTACAAACCGATCGAGATGCGAGCGCACGGTGACGCGCGCTTTGACTTTCACGCCGATACCATCCTGCGCGACACCGTCGATCGTTCCGCGGCCCATCGCTGGATTAGGCGCGTCGATTACTTTTGGATTGATACTCGTGCGCACCGCTTCCAGGACTGTCTTGCCCGTTCCCTTGGTGGCCAGGTCGATTGCACAAGCTCGATTGAAGTCCAGCGAGATCCCTGCCTTGTCAGCAGCAATCAAGGCAAGAACCACATGGTTCACGTCGCCGCCCGCGAGGTAGTGAGCTTCCAGGGGATCACTTCGAACATCCAAACCCGCTTTCACTGCGGTGATGCGATTGTCCACGATTAAACCAACCGGCACCCTGCGTAGTCGCATTCCAACCATCTTGCCCAGACTCACGGGTGCATTTGCGATCCGAGCCCGAAGCCAGAGACCGAAAAAGTTGAAAAGAACAACGGCCAGCACAAACGCGAAGAGCGCCAGCACCGCAATGCCGACAAGATAAAGCGATTCCATATTGCAGGGGAGATTATCGGAACGGCAACAAGGCGCAAAGTTCTAATTGGCGTGCAGGACGGGTTACTCCAATGCGTTAACGCCTGTGGAACGCGTTGCCCTCAACACGTTTGTAAAAATGAATGGGGCTCTTGCCGCGTAATAGATGCGCGTCGGCGATCGTCTCTGCGGTTATCCGTTCGCGGCGGGCCAGTCCACCGTGCGCGGCCAGTCAAATAGGTGGTGAGTTTTTTTGCTCGCATTACCCCGCGCTTGTCGATAGAAAAGCAATTCCGATCATTTCGCTTTTGCGAAAGTCCCATTAAACAAGCCGACGTTTACTTCCAATGCACACCCTTGAAGAATGGCAATGGTATCAGGCAGTTAGCATGCCAGAGCCACGCGCTCAACCCTCTCATCGGCCATCGGAGGAACCTCTACTCGAAGCGTGGGATAACCGTTTGGCCGCACAGAATATTTACTTTGATATGTGTCTCGCTAAGAAAATTGGACACGCGCAGGGGGCTAATGAGAGAAACGTCGCGTTTCTTCGAGTTGATCAAGGCTTGGTGAAACCGGCCATAGAAAAAGCCGTGGCCGCATTTATCCGCGAAGGTTCCTGGCCCGCTTTGACGCATCGTGAGTATCTGCACTTAATTGTTCGCATTCAGCTCGCGCGGAAAGTAACCGCAGCCATTCTGCAAAGCACGCCTCAGGGCATGGTTGTTAAGAGTCAGATGCCAGACCTTCTAAATCGCGAGCACACTATCCGGTGGTTTCTTATCGATCTTTGGAATTTGGCAGGCAAAGCATTCCTTGCTGCAATGGCTAGTGATCCCCTGGAAAAGCGAACCGAACGCGAAAGCAATAGAAGCCAAGTCGAACAATTAGCTGGCGAATGCACAAATTGATTGGCGATTTGGTGCTCGGGGCGGGTAGACTGCAACTTGCAATCTATTTCTGCCTCCATCGAGGGAAGTGTGCCGGAAAAGGCGGCAGGATGGCAAGCGTGTTCATGGCGGCATTCAATCAAAGCGCCATTAGTCGTAAAGCGTGCAGGGAAGCCGTTGATGACATAAAGGCCGGACGAAACCCGCCTGAGTGCAGGCTACTTCCAGAACTTCCATCTTGGCTTCTGTCGGGCATAGTGCGCTTCAAGTTCGCCGAACATCTGAGCCAATCCGGTAAACCTAACGCTTCCAAGCTCATTGAGAAGGATGACGAGCTTAGCGCTAGGTTGCTGTCCAGGGAACAGGTAGCTCGCAAGCAACCAACCAACGCTGTCGCGGAGCAATTCCGAAAATGGATTCCGTGTCTTCGTCCAATGTTGGTCGTAAGCTTTCCTATAAGTCTGAAAGCGTTCTTGTAGGTCGTCTTCCCAGTGCCGAATAGCTTCTTCGCTGTTTTCCAATAACCCCGCCCGCAGCATAGCTTCGCAGCATGCTCGATGATAAGCGTCGAGCAACGGCTTCGTTGCCGCTGCGTTCACAAGGTTGGGCGAAGTCGTTACATACCACATCCAGAACATCCAGAAGATACAGAATTCGTATTTCCATCGTTTGTCTTCGAAGTTAGGAATTCCCGCTTCATCAATTCCGGCGAGCGCGTTCTTGAACTCACGGCTCGCCTTGTCGCAGGAGGGAATGAGGTTCTTCGCATCCACGATGCCAATCTCACTCCACGGAGTCTCGCGTTTGGAATTAGTCATCCCACTCCGGCGAGATTCAATCACAAAGCGCCGGGAGCCGTAAAGCGTGCCGAATCGTTGAATTGAATGGCCGAGTGCCCGGCACATAGGCGAAAGATCATCGACGCGGAACAAGATCGGTTGCAGAAATCGGAATCCCGTAAATACCGTTGCCATAGCGAACGTAGATTGTGGAGTCTTCCTTAGAGACGAGTTCAAGTCGCGTTCCCGCAGGAAAATAGTCAGCACCGAGTGAAATCGACTGTCTAATTGTCACGAGTTGCGCCGAAGACACACGCGGTGCTTCGACTACTTCGTGAAAGGAAGATTGCGGAGTTTTAGAATTATCTTTGGTGCGCCAAATGGCGGTTATCATCAACACGGCAAAAACTAGGACGCCAAAAACAATAAATTCCCAGAAACCATTCCAGAAAGAACGCTAGTGCACAGATCGCGCTGCCTGGCGGGTTTGGGGGTGCAATGGCCGGCGCAGGTCGCGCACTTGATTACTGATGGGCTCCGGCGCAGGTAAGTCGCGTCCGCAATAACGGCAAACTTTCGCATCCGGCTTAACACTTTCGGAGCAAAAGGGGCATTTTTTAAGATTTTCCTTACTTACAGCCGCAATAAGCCAACCGATTGGGCCGAGTAAGATGGAGATCGCAACGCACTCGCCAATTGCGTTTTTAGATTTGCCGATAGCATATCCAACAACGGCGTTGATACCAAGCCAGAGAAGGATCCATTCCATAAAATGGGTTAGAAATGAATTGAACAGCATTCAATCACAAAGCGCTGAGCATCGTAAAGCGAATGCAAGCACGTCAGAGTCCAGATCAAAGCCGCGATGATCTCTACGCGGGCGAATTTCGTAAACGTGGTTCGCTTTCATTTTCGGCGTGGCTTCAGATTCACGATCACCGCCAACAGGACGGCTAGAAAAATTGTTTGTAAGACAAATTGTTTTATGTCGATCTCGCGACTGGCCACGAAAATCGGTGCGTGTGCATAGCCCCCTGCCCGGAGAAGATTGCCGCCCCTATGCGGCGCAAGCATCAACGAGATCATTACAGCGACTAAGACTGCTAAAGCTGTTCGTTCCATCCACACCGGCATCGGAGGGATTCAATCACAACGCGACGGCATATTGGAAGGGCAATCACGCGCCGCCCGGCACACAACGATTGTTCTGGACATTGCGGATAAAGTTTGGCAACCTGTTGCGCAGACAAGACGTGTGGCGGGCGCGTCGAGATTCGTTTCCCATAGTTTCCAAGTCCGGCGCGTTCGCCATTCTTTTCGTAACCGCGCAGGAACGCTCGCGGACACGGGGACGCATCATCTAGTCATCCGGCGCTATCTACGATCAGCAACAGGGCCGAAAGCGCGTGATCACGTTGGGGGCTGATTGTGTCACGAACGAGAGACGCGAGAAATAAAGACGCCTAGATTCCATCGCAAGCTCAGCGGCTGTCTTGATACGGTCAACGCTCAAATCGATGGCGAAGCCACTAAAAAAAGCGGCCCCACGCGAGAACGCAGGGCCGCCACGTTCTTCATGAAAACCGACGCCCCTTCGCGGCGAATCATCTTAAAAAACCGCAAAGCATTGGCATCGACTTCGACTAACATAATGCGGCCGTCCGAGGGCAAGAGTCAATGCCAAAAACGCGCCTAAAATCGCCTGCGTTCTACGTAGTCGTCCGTCAATCAATTCGCATTCTGGCGCAATCCTGAAGCGAGCCGAGTTGCAATTTAGCATTGACAAAAACAGTGCGCCCTGATCAAAATGGCGATCCGCCCAAAAGCGCAATGAGCGGGCGCTATGAAAACTCTCGCTGCACAAATCAAACGCGAGTTGGAAATGGAAACCACAGGCAAGGCGCACTGCGCGGTTTACGAGGATGGATTGCAACGCATCTGGCCGCTAAACGAAAAAGATAGGGAAAGAAAAATCGCGCAGTTTGCGAGAGAGCATGGATTCCATTTGAGTTTTTACAGACAGGGACTGTGCGCCATTTTCGTTAAGGAATCAGTATTCTAACACGCCTAGATTCATCGCAGGTGCATCGGCTGTCTTGATACAGTCGGCGCTCAATTCAACGCCGAAGCCACTAAAAAAGGCGGCCCCGCGCCAAGATGAAAAAAACGCAGGGCCGCCAACCATATGAAAACCGACGCCCCTTCGAGGTGAACCTTTAGAGAAAACCGCAAAGCATTGGCATCGACTTCAATTAACATGTTGCGTCCGTCCGAGGGATGGTTTCGCGTTTCTGCTAGCGGTAAAAAATGAGGGACAGGCTTACAGGCTGTCTGAGCGGCGTTAGACGTTTTAGTTAAGGCTGCCAATGCTTGTTGCAGAAATTGACCACGCAGGCTTATGTTGGAGAGTAAGCAGGTAAGGCTTACGCTGTTAGCGGGATTTAGAAATCTTTGATCTACAGAGCCAAAAAAGGGAGCTAATCAATACCTGGAAAAAGACCCCCCTACACCCCAAAGAGCTATAATCTCGCACTGGGCCCGGGCCTGCAAAAAAAATGTCATAAGCGGTTGGGTGGTTGAGGCGCTGCGGCGCTCTTCTATTTCGGCTCGTCGCGAATCTTTAACACGATTTTCCCGCGGGCATGACCAGTGTCCGCCTTTGTTTCCGCTTTGGCCGCATCCGTCAGCGGGTATGTATCGGAAATGACGATCTTGATTTTCTTTTGGTCGATCAGCTTTCCGATCTGCACGAGCTGTTCGCCGTTAGGCTTGACGATTAGCGACGTTCCGCGAATCCCGTATTTGTCCAGCTGCACCTGATCTGGGCGATCGACCAGACTTACCAGGATCCCATCTTTTTTCACGATCGGGTACGATCGGGTCATCGTTTCGCCGCCAACGCAATCGACAACTACATCCACGTCTTTGGCAATCTCCTCGAATTTTTGCGTCTTGTAATCAATGGGAACGTCAGCTCCGAGTTCCTTTAGAAAATCCTGGTTTGTGGTCGAAGCCGTCGCGAACACTGTCGCGCCGCGCGTCTTCGCGATCGGAATCGCAAACATCCCGACTCCACCGGACGCTCCATGAATCAAAACGGTCTGGCTCGATCGGATATTGGCCTTATCAACCAGTGCCTGCCATGCAGTGAGGGCGACGCTCGGAACTCCAGCCGCCTCGGTAAAACTAATGGTGGCAGGTTTTGGTGCGGCCTGGTCCTCTTTGGCGATTGCATATTCGGCGTAGCCGCCGCCGGGCAAAATTGAAATCATTGCGTAAACAGGATCGCCTGCTTTGAACCCGGTCACTTTACCGCCTGCTTTTTCGACGGTACCCGCGATGTCATAACCGGGAATCCAGGGCAGCCCGATTTTGTCTTTTGCGAAGTTTCCCGATCGGAGTGTGCCATCAAACGAGTTCACTCCGGCCGCGATCACTTTTACCAGAATCTCATCCTGTTTTGGTTCTGGTTTCGGGGCATCTTCCAATTTCAAAACTTCCGGCCCGCCAAACTGGTGAACTACGATCGCTTTCATGGATGGGGCGACCGGTTCAGCAAGAAGGGATGTGGCAAACGGTATGGCAAACAGAACTGCGACTTTCATTTTCATGTTCTTCCGGACAAGTTAGGGGACAACGCTCACGCTAAACCGAGCTGATGCAAATGGCGAGACCGAACGAAATTCGAGCGGCGGATCAAGTGCCACCGCCAGTTAGTAATCGCAAGCCCGCCTCTACACCTGAATGTCCCGCGTGGGCCGCTGCCGTTTGAATGTTGAAGTCATGTAAAAGCTAAACATCGGAACGGCCAGCAATTGGCTGGAGCGATTGGTTAGGTCTTTCATGCTTCTCCAACTGACTTCGCAATAACAAAGCCTTCGAAGCCAACGGCAGATTCGATGGTCCACGCGTGATAGCCATACTGCTCAAGTATCGCGATGTACTTCGCGCGATCATTGCTCCAATGCTGAAACCCGTCGTGGAGACGCCACCATTCGGCGAGCTGATCGCCGACCCGGTGTACAAGCTCCGCAATTGGTCTTTCCGTGATTTCGAGGATGATGCCTCCGCCCGTGTGGACGAAATGATAAGCCGCGACATCGGCAAATCTGATTTTTGACGTCTCGTCTGATTCGTCTGAGACCAGATCGAGAACAATTTCGCCGCCGAATTTGCTGACGGTGTAGCCTTCAAGTTGAAAATCGTGGAAGCGCACACTTTAAGACCTAAATAGAAAGAGATAAGCCACGGCAGGGTGTCGTGGCAAGGTTGCTGGCGTTCACTTCATCGGGGGCCGTTGGCTTCATCGGCTAGTTAGACGGATGATTACTTCACGAACCTGTGGCGCCCTTTACGATGAACTGCTCGATCTGCCCATTTGGTAGTACCAGCACCGATGCAGACAAACGGCGGTCTCCGGCGATGATCTCGTAGGTGCGTGTCACGAGGCCGTCGGCCACCGTTTCGTCGCGCAAAATGAAGCTCTGCGGCTCGCCCAGCGGTCCCAGGCTTTGCGCGTAAGCCTTCACCCTGTCCGCGTCGAGATAGGCGTTGAAATCCGCGCTGAGACGCGCGCGCTCGGGTTCTCCACGTTGCAGAGACAGGAACACTACCCGCGCTTCAGCGTCCGCGGGCGACGCCGGCACCACGATGTATTCGACCGCGTCCGCTATGTGCCGGAACGCCGGCGAGGCACTCGTGTTTGTCAACACCACGACCGCCGCTCGTTCATCTGGATAAAGGCGATTAATAGCGAGAAAGCCGAGCCCTTGCCCCACATTGGAGTAAGTCGTGCGACCCCCCAGCTTTGAGACGAATAACCCGAGGGCATAAGGGGCGAGCGTGCCCGACGGCAGCTTGGGCGGAGTCACCTCTTCTTCGGATTGCGCGGGCGCCAGTAATTTCCTTTCAAGAAAAGCCGCGTCCCAGCGTGCCACATCCCCAGCCGTAGACACCACTTGGCCGGCGGCAAAGGACCAACCGCGTCCCTCGGCAGGCGCGTGCTGGAGCATGGCGAGCGCCGGCCGCTCATAGCCGATCGCATCGCTCGCGGCAGCGCTCTTTGGGTCATCGAGGTCCACGGTGTTACCCATGCCGAGAGGAGCGAAAATCCGGCGCTGCATGAACCCGAACAGCGGCTCTTCGGCAGCCTTCTCGGCTATGCGTCCGGCGACAACATAATTCATGTTTGAGTAGCGCCACTGCGAGCCCGGAGCAAACAGGAGCGGATGGTGACCCCACTCGGCGAGGAGTCGGTCGGGTGTGACTGGGCGGGCGCGTGGACCGGCCGGATAACTCTGCGGATAATGGTCCGGGTACCCCGCCGTGTGGTTGAGGAGCTGACGTAGTTTCACCTGATCGGCTCCGGTGAGCCCCGGCAGCCATCGCCCGACCGGATCGTTGAGCGAGAGCTTGCCGTCTTGCTCCAGGCACAGCAGCGCCTGGGCGGTAAAGGTCTTGGACAGCGAGGCGAGCTGGTAGCGCGTGGCGACCGTGGCTGGCAATGCTGGCGCCAGATGGGCTTGTCCATAGCTTTTCATATACGCCACTCTGCCGTCGAGCACGATAGCGACCGAAGCCGAGGGCGCTTCGTCGTGTGTAAGGCAGTGTTGCACGGCAGCATCCACCTTGCCGGCCCATGCGGGGGAAGCAACCTCCTTACCGTGCCCAAACGAAGCTACGCAAACTACGATCAGGGCAATCAACGTCCTTTGTCTCACCAGACGCATCTTACTGCATAACTGCCTAACGAGACAGAAATAAGCCATGGCAGGGTGTCGTGGCAAACACACTGAACTTATTTCGATGCGGGGCCGCTGGCTTCATCGATTGGTTAGACCTTCTCACGAGTGGTCTTGGCGGCTCGGCTCGCAACTTTGAGGCAGTAGTAGGCCATCGATCTCCGATACGAAGCGCGGCGCAGCGAGTTGCGTTGGAGAGAAACGGCTGAAGGCCGCGCGACGTGGCCAAATGTTCTTGCGACACTCAGCGTGGCGACTTGTAGACGTAATTTCCGACCCCGATCAACGAGTCGACCCATCCCGTTTTGTACGCAATCGCTTTTAACGTCCTTCCGCGCCGCCCGAAACGGAACGTGACTTTCCCGCTCGCCGCTTTTATTCGCGTGCCGTGACCTGACGGTCCCCCAGTCGGTGTAGAACCGTCAAGAGTGTAGCGCAAATAAGCCCTTTTTGTCGCAGTTGTTATCGTGACTTTGACGGTGTTCACGGGACCGCGCGCTCCTGGGGGAGTGAGCGTGGGCTTCGCGCACCGCGTGCCTCCCGTGCCTGCGCAAGCCTGCAGAGTCGTCACCGCGATGATCGCGGCTAGTACTTCGAGCGAAAGACTGATTCTCTGCATAACCCCCGCGCAGCGTCGCATTCTTTGGCCGCTTTCGTCAAGGTTCCGGCTCCCCATGCACCCATGCGCCACGTAGCTAATCTACGCGTGACATCCAGTGATGACAGTAGACTAGTGAGCGCTTTTCCATGGCATACTGATAAATCGCGCGTCGATTCGTCGTCAACTTGATCAAGTGCAAATCGAATGAAGTACTGGGAAATCATCGCTGACAATCTCAGCAACCGGATGGAGTTTGGGCTGCGTAGGGTTGCAGACAATGAGTTTCTCAAAGCCCCGCCGTAGCGCGGCTCCGGTAGAAGATCAAACGTGTGCCTGAACCCATTCTTGCACCTGTTCTTCAGAGTGAACTGGCCCAAAGAGTTTGTCTGGACAAGTCGTCTCCGTCTGCCGACCAGGGGCAAAGTCGTGGCCGAAAATCCTCTTTTTGGGCATATCATACTGCTCAAGCAACCAGCGGATCAGCGCCACGCTCGAGGCCTCCTGTGCCGGCGTCATCGTGTCTGTTTCCGAACCTTCGTGCTCGATGCCGATGCTGTTCGAGTTCGCTCCCTTGCAATGGTTCGCCCGCTCGCTGTCGTTCACCATCTGGATGATCTCGCTATCAAGAACGGGCTAGCAATAGAGGCGTGTGCTCAGCGTCTAACGAGACAGAGATAAGCCACGGCAAAGTGTCGTGGCAAACACACCGGACTTGCGTCGCAATTGGGCCGTTGGCTTCATCGATTGGTTAGGCTTCATTGCCGCCGTGAGGGACCATCTGGCCATCTCTCAGATTACTATCGGCGTTAACACAGTTAGCGTTTGGTGATTGCTCTAGGACCGTATTAGCGTTTGGGATGTTTATTGTGCGCGTTCGCCCCTATTTTAACTGATTCGTCGGACCATGACTGCTCATGCCCTTGCTACTTCCGTCAGTTCCAGGTTAAGCGTGGCGCGGCAACTCGACGATAATCCTCGCATGTCTCGATAATTTGGTCGGCCCTCTAATGGGAAGTTACAGTTAACATTCCCCTCGAGCGGCAGAAATAGTGCGCAACCCTCACACCCAAGAGGCGGTTTAATTACGTAAGGAGATTAAAAAGGGATGTATGGGATTTTTAATGAGGTCGCAGCGAGCCGACCTGTCGTTGGTTTTAAGGAAGAATCGTTTTGATCAAAACGACTTCACGGTGGTTACCAGCTCTCTCCAATCAGTAGCAGGGAAAATAAAGGGGGATAGAGCTAACCCTAAAAATAAACTGGAATATGGCTGACTTAAAATTCCTGAAACGTATCGGTTACTCTGATATTAATACATTAGCTAACGACGACTCCGCCTTTTTCTATGAATCCGGGATGATGATAGATGCTGATGGAGGGTATCATGCTTATCACCCAGATGGGAGGTCCGGCCTCGATTATCTGAGCAATGCTGGTCGACCCGGCAATTGGTGGGCGCTGATCACTGATAATGGCAGGCCCAATGGCACGCCGCTGGTTCAAACGGAAGCTGACCCGGCTCCGGGTTTTTATATTTCGACGACATCGTTGGAAGATCCGAATTATGACCGAAAAGATCCCCGTCATTACGTGAACGCCGAGGCGGTGAATTTCATCGTGTTACCGGGGAGGCTGGGTTTGGGCGCTGAGCTTGGTGATCTCGCGGTGGTGATCCGCCCTGTCACCGGAGCTTACCGGTATGCCGTTTATGCGGACATAGGACCTGTCAAACAGATTGGAGAAGGATCGATTGCCCTAGCGGCGGCGCTCGGGATTCCTTCAAGTCCAAGGAGCGGCGGCATTGCACATGGCATCGTTTACGTCGTCTTCCTTGGCGGCGCGCAAGGCTGGCCTCTCTCAAAGTCAGAGATCGATCAATATGCCGCCGCGCTATTTTCGACCTGGGGAGGCATTGATACGGCAAAAGACTGCTTCCCCGAGTTGGAATGGAAAAACAAGGCCTCGCAAATCCAGAAAGTGAGCGCACAGCTTGAAACTGAGCAAGTCCACACCGCAAAGTGTTCTGAATAATCAATAAAGCTGCTACGGCTCTTTGACCTCGCCCGCGTACTCGTGCGTTTCCATCGCGGTGCCGGTCTCATCGTAGACGCGAATCACGGCATAATGTGTCGCGACGCCAGAATCTTCGTTTTCGAGCGCTCCGCCCACGCTGCGGCTATTTTTTCGGCCATTTGAGAAGATAGAGATTGTTGCCGTCGGGGTCGCGAAGGTTTACCATTCGTGCACCCCAAGTCTGATCCGCCGGTTCGCCGTTGAAAACCAGCCCTTTGGCTTTCGCTTCCACATAGATGCGGTCAACGTCCTCTACCTCAAAACTTATATGGTCGATTCCCAGCGGATTTTGAAAGAGCGTGAAATCGCGTTTAACCGGTGCTGGATTCGAGTTTCGCGTCTGGAAAATGAATAGCTTCGCTGTACCGGCGACCATGGTAACTCCGCGGTCGTTCTCAAAGGCTTTTGTAAAACCCAAGTCTTGGTAAAAGCTAACGGACCGCTTGAGGTCTGTTACGCAAATTCCAATGTTATCGACGCCTTTGATCATACTTGTCTGATTTGACCCTGCACCAGTCGCAACTTGACTCGCCCCAGTTGACTGTTGGGAGAAAGTATGCGGATTGAAAGAAAAAACTGCAAGTAAGCCACAAATGAAGTAGAGATCCCCGTTCATCGCTTAAACTAATCTAAAGAACGTCGAGATTTCTTGAAATTCATTTTCTCGTCTCAGCAATTTGATCGGCAATCATCCCTTTTGCTCTCCGGTCGGCTTGCTTTGTAGTATTTCAACCGAGCCCAAGGCAACCACTACGAGGTGGCGATCAGCAGCCGACGAATCGACCGCTATCGATAAGAAATCGCTGCTGACAATCTCAGCAAAGCCGGTTGGAGTTTGGGCTGCATCCCAGCCGTCGACCGCGACGGGCGGACAATCTGGATTGCTTTACGGGTGACGGCCCGACTTTTTAAAGCCGAAAATAGTCCTGCTGAGTTCGTAAATAAGCGCGGCACTTTCTCGCGAGCGAACGATTTTCGTTGCTAACCCACATCACGCCACATAAGTCTTGGGAACTCTCAAACGAAACCCCGTTCTGATTGTCTAAACGCCTTGTTGAGGTCGGGATTACGATACGCAAGAGCGGCTCAATTCTCGGCCTCAGTAGCAACCCGACCAAAAAAAGTTAACTCCAAATGAAAATCACAAAAACAATGCAAATCTTCGCGCTCGCCGCTCTTTCGCTTGGCATCGCCAGCCTGTGCCTTGCACAGAGCGATGCTCCTTATACCGAAGGTCCGGTCTGGACCGTCACAATGGTCAAAACCAAGGCAGGGATGAACGATGAATATCTCAAAGAGCTCGCCAAGACCTTGAAGACCTCGCTTGAGGAAGCGAAGAAGCAGAATCTAGTCGTCGATTACAAGATCCTGCTCGGCAACGACGCTACACCGCAGGACTTCAACATCCTCATAATGGTGGAATCGAAGAACATGGCCGCGCAGGATAACGCGCGCGAAAAGTTCGATCCGATCGCTAGAAAACTAGTGGGCACAACCGATCAACAGCAGGCGATACAAGTGAAACGCCTCGATATTCGCGAGATCATGGGCACTAAGCTCATGCGCGAAATCACGCTGAAGTAAACGCCGGGTAATCGATTCATTCGGGAATCTAATGCCCCCGCCGGTGAGAATCGGGTTATCGCCCGGCGGCGGCGTAGCGTTTTTTGTTCGGCTCGAATCCGAATCGAGTGCATCACCACTCTTTGAAATCGCCCTTGTGCTCGTGCACTTCGATCAGTTTGCCAGCGTCATCGTAAACGCTGATCACGGCATCGTGTGAGCGGCTGCGATGCTTCCGTAGTGGATTGCGTTGCTGACTGGCATCGTGATCGCGCGCAGGTCGCTTTCGCTTGTCACGGCCCTCTGGAACTACCGCCATGAGACCAATTCATCCTTTCCGGAAAAGGGTTAAGATCTTCATTCTCGTATCGCGACGACAGAGAGTCCGACGACGGCCCGGTTGGAGCGGAAGGCTGGTTGCGCGAGCTTCCCTGATTTGTTGTCTGGCACGCACCTAAAAAAGCGACCATCGCATATGCGAAATAGCTTTTGAGACGACTCTCCATCCGCTTGGCTACAAAGCTCAGCCACGGCTTGGCCCAACGCAAGGCCCGCGCAAGACGCGCAAGCAAGAACGTCGCGTATCGTCTGCGTCGCCCTATATCACCTTGTCATTGCCTTGTGGAGAGCACAAAAGGCAGAATTGACCGCGTGAAGTACTGGGAAACCATCGCTGACAATCTCAGCAAAGCCGGATGGAGTTGGGGCTGTATCTCAAGTACGGATCACGAAAGCCGACAATTTGGGTTGCCGCCGCAGAGCGGGGGGGGCCCCGCACATCCATTTCGCGGTGCTGATACGAACGCTGGATAGTGCAAAAGGGTTGGATTCCCACAGTGCAAAGGGTTGGACTCTCATAGTCCAAAGGGGTGATTTGATGGACTCCCCAAAGGGTTGATGTGGACTCCCGAGGCAACTGGGATGTTGCGAGCTCGAGAGTCCCACCTGCCCCGACTCGGCGGCTTCGGCTAGGAATCACGGGCCCTTGTCGCATCACCATTCTTTAAAGTCGCCAGTGTGGTTGTGCGTTTGGATTACGTTGCCAGAACAAACTGAAGCGCCCCGGGATTATTCCTCATCCTTGTAGTAGTCGGTCTCGATGCCTTGGACGATGATGTAATCGGGGCTTTCTTTATTGACCGCCCACTTGCCGCTGTCGGGGTAATAGCACGAGTCATGGCGCGGGTTATCGGCGATGACGTAGTAGGCGAAATCTTCAGTCCCATTGTTTAAGAGTTGGTGAGCCTCCCCGGCCCAAAGAAGAAGGCGTCTCCGGCAATAACTTCCCATGTGCCATCCTTGTCGCGTACTCTTCCCTGCCCCGAAATAACCAGATAGAGCTCCGATTCGGCTCCATGGGAATGATAAGGGCAATAAGATTTGCCAGGCGGGATGCGGACCAGGGTGAGGTCAAACGGATGGCGCCTGGCCCAATCGAGGGAATCGGGCTTGCGACCGAGGGCAATCGAGATTTCCTTGATGGTTTTGGCATACTTTCCACCAGGCGATTGGTGTTGCTCTGCGGGAACATCGGCGAGGTTCACTTTTTTCATGACCTAACGAGACAGAGATAAGCGACGGCAGGGTGCCGTGGCAAACACACTGAACGCATTTCGAAGCTGGGCCGTTGGCTTCATCGGTTGGTTAGGCCTCATGCTAACACGTTCGTCGTAACCTCGAGCCGAAACTTTACGCACTACTAGTGTGAGCTGCCGAAATAATTTTAGGAGTGCGCGAACGTGTTCGTGCTCTGAAAGCGGCGGCGTGTCGCCGCACTCCAAAACCGTTCCGAACTTGGGACGACGCAGTCCCGAAAGCGGCTCACTTCAGAGGCGTTCCAAAGGCGTCAGCAAAGTTTTAGTTGTTGGATATCAGCGACTTATAACTTTGTTTTCTCCGGTGGCATGACCGCTGCAATAGGTCGAGGCAAGAAAGTTTTGAATCCAGTGAACACTCCAACTGCTTCTCATTATAGGAGGAAACAGAAAAAACATGAAACCGTCACCAAACATTCGACCGGGGGCAAAGAAGTTCCCGCTTGTCGACTATTGTTACCACGCGCAGATGTTCAACACTTCGAGCGCACCGTGCGTCAAGAGATCCAACTCGTTGCGCGACATCAGCCGGGATTATTTCGACGCTGAAGCGAACCGCGAGTTCACGACTGAAGCGGCTGTGTTCGGCACGCTTATCGTGATGGCAATAGTGCCGATCATGACCGGCATGTCCGCGGTGGTCCAACTTCTTCGCGCTCTTCCGCTGTTCTGACCCAAACGAAACCGTGATTCCAGACCGGAAAGCAACAGACCAAAGGATGCGCCCGGCCGGCTTTGCGCCGAATCTTTCCTCGATGGATGTGCCGCGCACAGGCGTCGCCGCTAAAAAACGCGAGCGCCGCGTCATCACTATCGCGGCGTCCGTATTGGGTTTGATTCTGGCCACAATTGCAATTTCGCGTTTTAAGCCAGCTGTGCCGAGCGTCGATCGGTCGACCGTTTGGGTTGATACGGTTAAACGTGGTCCTATGGTGCGACAAGTAGGCGGCCTCGGCACTCTTTGCCGGCAATGCGCGCAACGAGAGCAGACCCAATGGTCGTTCTCAGTTACAACACCTGACTTATGAACTTAAAAGTCCTATGGATCTTCCTCGGTTGTGCGGCGGCGAGCGTTTCCGCGTTATTGGCTGAGCAAACAGAGAGCTCTAAGGCGCTAGGGCAAATCAAAGCCTTGACCGGAAATTGGAGCGGCACGTTTCAATGGACCGGCGGACGTAACGACAGTGGCTCGATGAACGCGACTTATTACGTCACCGGCAACGGTTCAGCCGTAGTGGAGAATCTGATGAACGAGAGCGCGCCAGTGATGACCAGCGTCTACCACTTGGATGGACGTGATCTGCGCATGACACATTTTTGCGGAGCGCAAAACCAGCCAAGACTTAAGGCGCGTCGTATCGATTTAGATCATGGCGCTATCGATTTTGAGTTCGTCGACGCAACGAATCTTCGATCGCCTGACGCCGCGCACGTGCACGGATTGGAGATCCGCCTGATCGATCCGAATCACTTAACCCTGACCTTCCTGTTTCAAAGCGGTTCAGTCGAAAGCCGTGAAGAAATTAATCTGAAACGCACTGAAGCCAAGCCCTCCTGAAAAGCGCATTATGATCAAGCTCCGAAATCTGGAACGCCCCTGTCTGTTGCTCGCGAGGTACATTTCAGCTCGCCGCGCAACCGGTGCCGATCCGCTGATCGCGCTCAGCCACAATTCCTCACTATGATTCGCGACTTCAAATTTGCCTTTCGCCAGCTGTTCAAGACGCCGGGATTTACAATTGCAGCGGCAACTGTGCTAGCGCTCGGGATTGGCGTGAATCCGGCTGTGTTCAGCCTGGTAAACACCCTTTTCTTTGCTCCTCCCTTTTACGCCAAGCCGCACGAAATGGTGCAGCTCTTTTCTCAGGACAAGAAGGATCCAAAAAAATTCCGCGGTTTTTCTTATCCCACATATCTCGACATCCGCGAACAGAACACGGTTTTTAGAGACGTAATGGGCTTCAATTTGGCCTTCATTGGTCTGGGTCAGAAAGGCGATACCCGCCGCGCCTTCAGTGCCGTCGTCACCTCAAACTACTTCTCAGTCCTTGGCGTTCCATTGGCGCGCGGCCGAGCATTTTTGCCGGAAGAGGAAACGCCAGGCCACAACGCGCAGGTCGCGATCGTCAGTTATAGTTACTGGGCAAGGCACGAGTTCGATCCTGGACTGCTCGGTTCTCCCTTACTGATCAACGGCCACCCGTTCACGATCGTCGGAATTACGCCGAAGGGTTTTGTCGGCACGATGACAATTCTCTCCCCCGAAGTTTGGTTGCCGATGAGTGTTTACGATCAGGTAGCGAACGATTTTAATTCGGACAACAAGCCGACGATCGGCGATCGCAAAGGAACGCAGTTGCGCATCATGGGTCGGCTTAAACCTGGAATGACCGCAGCCGCGGCCAAGCCGGCGCTCCAAGGGCTGGGGGCCAATTTAGAAAAAGCGTACCCCGTCGAGCAAAAGAATCAGACATTCATGACCGCTCCGGTGTCGCGTAATTCCGTCAGTAACAATCCCACAGCCGAGGGCGGGATAAAAGTCATTGCGCCATTGCTGCTTGGGATGGCGGTGGTCGTGTTGCTGGTGGCATGCCTTAACCTTGCCAACATGCTGCTCGCACGCGGGACGGCACGCCGCAAAGAGATTGCGATCCGTCTCGCGCTTGGCGGCAGCCGTTGGCGCATCGTTCGCCAGCTTCTCAGTGAAGGTTTCGCGCTGGCGGTACTGGGCGGTGCAGGTGGACTCGTTCTTGGACTTTGGTCGTCGGACTTTCTGGTCGCTTCAATGCGCAGGTTGATGCCGCTTGAGATTGTGTGGCTGACCGGACCGAGCCCTGCAATTTTGGCGGCGACGTTTGGATTTTGCCTGCTTGGCACGCTCATGTTTGCGCTCGGACCCGCTTTAAAAATTTCGCGCAGCGCAGTGGTGACTGATCTGAAGGAACACGCCGGCGAAGATGTGGCGCGCCGGAGTTGGAAATTTTTGCCGCGCCATCCGCTCGTGGTCGTGCAAATCGCTTTCTCGCTCGCGCTCATCACCGCGGCGGCTTTGTTCATTCGTGGTGCAGGCAAAGCCGCATCCGTTGATACCGGACTAAAACCAGGCGCAAGTTATATTCTGGAAGTTGATGCGAGCCTGGCTGGTTACGAACCGAAACGCGCGCAGGAACTTTATCGCAGCTTGAGCGACAGACTCGCGGCACTACCGGGTGTGGAGCACGCGAGCGTCTGTTCAATCGTTCCATTCGGAATGTTTGAGCTAAATAGAAAAGTCCAACGCGCCGGTTTTAATGTTGCCCCCGATGCCCGGCCGGCTGCTGCCGCCGAGGGCCTTGCCTTCGATGTCTCGTGGAACAGCGTCGGCGCAGATTATTTTCCAACTCTTGGCTTGCCAGTCGTGCGTGGTCGCGCGTTCACCGAAGCTGAGGCGACTAAGCCCGGTCCGAAGGTAGCGATTATTGACGAAGTTTTGGCAAAGAAACTTTGGCCCGATGCGGACGCGGTAGGACAACGGATTCAATATGCGGCGGCAGATGTGCCATCAGCCCAAGGCGGCGAGGGCGGGCATGTTGGAGGGAGCGCCGATGTAAATGAACGCCAGAAGCAGGAAGAGACGATCGAAATAATTGGCATTGTTCCGGCGACGCGGCATGCGCTCTTCGAAAAGGAGCTCGGGGGCGGAATTTATTTGCCGTTCGCGCGCGGATTCCAAAGCGATGTTTTCTTTGTTGTTCGATTTCATTCACTCCCGCCCGGAAGCGAATCCACCACGGTCGATTTGCTTCGGCGCGCGGTGCGCGATGTCGATCCCTCAATCCCAATCCTTTCGTTGCGAACCTTCGCTCAGCATCTTGATTCGAATCTGGATCTCTGGCTTGTTCGCGCGGGCGCGGCTTTGTTTTCCATCTTCGGCGGACTTGCGCTTGGTTTGGCCGTAGTGGGCCTCTATGGAGTCAAAGCTTATTCGGTCGCGCGACGGACGCGTGAGATCGGCATTCGGATGGCGCTCGGAGCGCAACCTGGAGCGGTGTTGCGAATGATCATGCGGGAAGGCTCCGTCATGTTGGTCAGCGGAGTCGTAGTCGGGCTGTTGCTCTCGATGGCGACTGCCAAAGCTCTGAGTGGAATTTTATATGAAGTGGGCGCGCTCGATCCGGTCGCGTTCACTGCGGCGCCGCTCGTTCTAGCGGCCGCGGGTCTGATTGCCACTTGGTTGCCGGCGAAGCGTGCAGCGCGGGTCAATCCCATTCAAGCACTCCGAACTGAATAGTTGATTACTATGATTAGG
>JBEDUS010000110.1:0-3060 GCA_040414975.1 Candidatus Udaeobacter sp. | reverse complement strand
TCCTGATGTGGAGAAGAACAGGATAAAAACAAGCGCCACGGTGCCAACACCGCGCGGAAGTTGTTGTGACTTCATTTCGTTGATGCGTAAAACGCAAACGCTGACAGAGAATCGAACCCAGACTCAGTTACGCGCGAGCTACGGGCATGGCAATGCTGTGTCTCCTCCGGTGCTTGAGTTGGACGCTGGGTCGTTTCTTCGGCAGAGAAATCCAGCAGATGATGACTATGCGCGACCTTGAAGCGCTCTGCGATTAGCTGGCTCGAATTCGCGCGGAGCAAAGCGGGCACAGCAAACGAGCGCTACTTCCGCTCTGACCAATTCAGTTCACAGTCATCCATAATAAAGTTGACGGAACACGGCGGCCTTTTCACCGTGGTAACTGGTATCGGCATTGCGCTGCGATATCCGGACCCTCTGCGCAATGTCCATACCAGAGTGTTTAGTAAATCAGTTTAAGGTACGTCATAATGAAGTTGATGAAACTGCTTACTGCTGTCGTTGAACTCCACATCGCCGTGTTACTTGTCAGCGGTTGTTCGCGCAAGCCGACGCAGACCGCTCCGCCGCCACCCGAAGTCCTTGTGACAACGGTTACGCCGCGAGATGTGCCACGCGTGCTCGAGCGCGTGGCGACGCTCGACGGTTTCATTAACGCCAACATCAACGCGCAGGTTCAAGGCTACATCGTCTCGCGCGATTATCAGGAAGGCAGCGTCGTCAAAAAAGGCGACCTCCTTTTTGAGATCGATCCGCGCCCGTTTGAAGCCGCATTGGCACAAGCAAAGGGAACTCTCGCAAAAGACAAAGCTAACCAGGTAAAATCAGATGCAGACGAAAAGCGCGCTCTCGATTTGTTTAAGAACAACGTGATCAGCGACCAGGAGAGAGATACTGCCATCGCAGCAGCTGGATCGAACAGAGCAAATGTTGAAGCCGACGAAGCGGCGGTGAAACAGGCCGAGATCAATCTCGGCTACACGAAAATTATCGCGCCGATCGATGGCGTCACTGGATTTGCCAACAATCAGGTCGGCGATCTCGTTGGCCCGAGCACGGGACCACTCACAACCATGTCGCAGATTGACCCGATAAAAGCAGTCGTCACCGCGGGCGAAGGGCCCTTTACCGATTTCGTTTCGCGCCATCCTGATCCAAAGGAGCGCAATGAATATGTGAAAAGTCTCGATTTCCAGTTGATTCTGGGCAACGGCGAGATCTATCCGCAAAAAGGAAAATTTTATGCTCTCGATCGCAATCTCGACATCAAGACAGGCTCGATCCGATACGAAGTGACCTTCCCAAATCCGGGAAGCATTTTGCGCCCCGGACAGTTCGGAAAAGTCCGTTTCGTCGCCGACATAAAAAAAGGCGCGATGGTTATTCCGCAGGAAGCGGTAAACGAGTTGCAGGGCAGTTATCAAGTCGCAGTTGTCGGTAACGACAACAAGATAAGCATTCGTCCGGTCAAAATGGGCGAACGCATCGGCGCGATGTGGGAAGTGACAGAGGGACTCAAACCCGGCGACAAAGTCGTTGTGCAAGGCATTCAAAAAGCCCGGGAAGGCGCGCTGGTCACAGTGAAAGAGTGGACGCCGCCGAACGATGCGTTGGTTTCAAAATCGGATCAGGCAAAGTAGCGCTATCAGATGTCAGAGTTTTTCGTCAGGAGACCGATTGTCGCGATCGTCATCGCGATCCTGATGACGCTCATTGGCGGCGTCTGCATTCTGGCCTTGCCGATCGCGCAATACCCGCAAATCGCCCCGCCGGAGATTCAGGTGCAAACGCACTACACCGGCGCGGACGCGCTCACGATCGAGCAATCGGTCGCGGCGCCGATCGAGCAGCAGATGAGTGGCGTGGATAACATGAATTACATGTACTCGATCAACGCCAATAGCGGCGACATCCGATTGATCGTTAATTTCGACGTCGCAACCGATCCGAACATCGATCACGTACTCACGCAGATCCGGGTGTCGCAGGCGCAATCGCAATTGCCCGCCGACGTCATCAACTACGGCCTAACCGTTAAAAAATCGACTACGGCGCCATTGATGCTCCTTGCGGTTTATTCGCCGAAAGGAAGCTACGACGGAGTTTTTCTCGCGAACTACGCTTATATCAATCTAGTCGATCAACTGACGCGCATTCCAGGAATTGGTAACGTGCAGGTGTTCGGCGCCGGGCAATATGCGATGCGGCTGTGGGTCAAGCCGGACCAGCTCGCGAAGCTCGGCATTACCGTGCCCGATATCATCAGCGCAGTGCAAAAGCAGAACACGGTGAATCCCGCGGGCCAGATTGGCGGCGAACCGATTCCGAGCGGACAGAAGTTCACTTACACTGTGCGGGCGCAAGGACGATTACAAACACCGCAGGAATTCGGTGAGATCGTCGTCCGCGCAAATCCGGATGGCTCATTTGTGCGCGTGAAAGATATCGCGCGGATCGATCTCGGCGCGCAAACCTACAATCTAAAGGGGCGACTGAACGGCCAACCGGCGGCAATCGTGGCCTGTTACCAACTGCCGGGCACCAACGCGGTCAAGGCGGCACAAGGTGTGCGGCAGTTCATGGCGGAAGCGAAGCAACGCTTCCCGGCCGACATGGATTTCGCGGTCTCTCTCGATCAAACGCTCGCGGTCACCGAGGGAATGCGTGAAATCGTGAAGACGTTGTTCGAAGCGCTCGCCCTCGTCGTGATCGTCGTGTTCATCTTCCTCCAGGGCTTCCGTGCGACGCTCATTCCTTTGTGCGCGGTGCCGGTGTCGTTGGTCGGCACTTTTGTTTTGTTCCCGTTATTCGGATTCTCGATCAACACGCTTTCACTTTTCGGACTTGTGCTCGCCATTGGGCTCGTGGTGGACGATGCGATTGTCGTGGTCGAAGCAGTTGAGCGTCACATCGAAGAAGGAATGTCGCCGCGTGACGCGACACTCCAGGCGATGCGCGAAGTCTCAGGAGTGGTAGTCGGTGTCGCGCTCGTGCTTTCGGCCGTGTTCATTCCTACCGCCTTTCTTCCCGGGATCACCGGTAGGTTGTATCAACAGTTCG
>JBEDUS010000109.1:0-10388 GCA_040414975.1 Candidatus Udaeobacter sp. | reverse complement strand
CCTGATTCTTTCCTACGATAACTTCACAAATCTGCTTCGTGAAGGCGTCAACGTGGTCGGTCACCTTGAAATCATCTGCGGGAACGCTGCGCTTCGCAAATAGGATATTCAAACTGTAACCAGGGTCGGTGACCCCGGCCGCCACCTTAAGATCGCGCCCTAGTTGCTTTTGTTAGTGATAGAGTAGGGGAGGGATGGGCGTCGCGATAACATTTTGTAACAAGACCGAGCAGGAACGCCGCAAGCACAAACACGACGACTCGTTTTTCTGCAGAAGTCAGGTGGAACATTTGTGCGGCCGTTTTTATCATTTCCCAAGTGGCGTCGACACTTCAGTGCCGGCTGGCGGTGTAAACTCGAACATTGACGCGGGAACCGGCCCGCGCGTTTGATTCGAATACGTCGTCACGATTCGGTCGCCATTTGGTAACACCATGTCAGTTCGCTCGACCCGCAGCTGGTCATTAATTCGTAGGTCGAGCTTCTGAAAAACGCGTTTCATGGAGGCCGTACGCGGCAACAGTGCCAGTTCGTAGCCTGCTTGAGGCGCGTCAGTCTTTGTCGCGCTGATCTGGAAAGTGTTTTCTACGTCCTCGAGGTTCAACGAAGAATTGATCGCTGCGACTGTGGAATCGAGCGGCAATCCTTTGCCCAGTGGATAACGCTCGGCCGTCTTAAAGTTTGGGTAATAAATCCAAAGCTGACGGCCGTCGCTCACAGTGAGGCTGGGGGAGCTGCCTTTCACCTCGCGCCGGAATTTGTTAGGTGACTGGAACCAAATCCTCCCCGAACTGAGGACCGGCTTCTTCATCAGACGAATCATTCGTTGTTCCTGAAAATCGGCCTGTGTAGCCCGGTTCTGGCGAATCTTGGAAAGAAGACTCTTTAAATCCGGCTGTGAAAGCGGTGCACCATCCGCAACGGACGCCAGGACTGCGACAGCAAGCATTACAGATAAAACCGTACGCATGTGATGACCTTATGTGATCAGCTCAAATTCTCAAAGCACGAGCGCTTCATATGCGACCGTGCGTTCTGCCAAAGGTGACAGCTGCGTTACTTTTGCGGGGCAGCGCGACGATTCAAATAGTTGTCCTTATTGCAGCCACAAAATCGTCATTTCATTAGTGAAAGGAGTACTGTAAACATGAAAACTACTATACCCCTGCGCCTTCGAGCTTCTCGTTTCGTCAGTGATCGATACGCTTATAGAGCGCAGCCCAATTACTTATCTGAGCTCGTCGCCTTTGGAGTGATTGCGGCCATCGTCGTCTGGCCACTTCTTTTGTTGGCTAACGCGATGGCAACGACATTCAAATGACGGCTGCTCATGAGACCCCCCCGCGGCGGTGCGAGGCTGCGTCCTACCTCGAAAGAGATAGAACTAAGGTCCTATGTGGAAATCCGGTAGAAGGATTGTCAAACCTTAAAACCAACACGTTTATGAAAAGCAAAAAGAACTACATTGCGATATCCACCCCGACCCTTACGCAAAGCGGACTGCTGGCCCAACTGCTGCAACACCAGCAGCGCCGCAAAATGATCGAGCTAACCCTGCGTCGTGAATACCGCGAGCACGGGCGTGGCTTTTTTCGAAATAGCCTCACTCGGTTACTGGCACGCGCTCGTAGCATCAACGCTACTCGACGATTCCATCGTGGGTTAACCATTCCGCGGCACACTTGAATCTCGAACCGGACCAGTGGCCATGGCTCACAAAGTAGCCCGCATCTATGCAGAACTGCTGCGACAGATTCGCAGCGATCTTCGGACCCAACATCCGGAATGGATCGAGCCAAATGGCGAATCTCCAATGTGTGACTCTTACGAGGCGCGCCTGATGGAATTGCTCGCTGCCCAGGCACGAAGCGGATCCGACGAGACGCCCGCTGTTCCGGACTGCTGCCGTCTGTAGCCGCGGGCACCGACCGCGTTTCCCTCTCAAAGCTCAGCACGAAACCGCGCTCCGTTTGCTTGTTCAGGTTCCGGCTTTTCGCGTATTCGTTTCACAGCAGATCTACCTAACCACTCCCCGGCTTTTTGCCGCAACTCAGGGCCTTTATCCTTGTCGCGCGACGGCCTCCCGCTGGCTTCAGCGATTGGTTAAATGTTTTGAGTGTGCCACTCATGAAACACTGATATCCAAATTTCAGTGCGAGCGTTTCTGTGGCCCCTCGCGATCTGCTCACGTCCCAGTTCGATGAGCAACTGCTCAAGCTGACGACGTGCGGGTGAGCGACCGCCGAGGGCTTGGTCTACGATGGAACCAGCACCACCCCAAAGCTCGTCCGACATGACGAAGGCTGCCACTGCGTCATCACAGGAAGCGAGCGCCGCGTCAACGTCACCGGCGAACCTGTGCTCGCCACCAGCGCTCAGCTGGTCACGCAACTGCTCTAGCAAAGCACGAATGCGCTCCATGGGATCTAACGAGACAAAGATAGGCGACTGCAGGCCGTGACAAGCAGGCTGAACAGCTTCCCTAATGTCGGACTTCGACCCAGTGGCCCGGCAGATGGCTTCCCGTTTCTCCGCCAACCCAAACGTAGTCCTTTATTTTCTTCGCTGCCGACGGACGCAGGTCGAAGTCGATCCGGGAATTTGCTCCAGTCGCTCGTACGGCGATGGAAGCCTTTACTTTACCGGCCGTAGCAAGGCTTAGTTTATAGGTGCCTCTCGGCAACGCAGCGGTGTAATGGCCGTTCGCGTCCGTGCGGCTGATAATCGGCGAGATTTGTCCCTCTTTCTGCTCAAACCGGATTTCGGCGTCCTTGAGAGGACGCCCGTCCGCGCCGACGACACTGCCCTCGACCGAAGACACCTGCGCCGAGACCGTCGCCGTGAAAACGAGCGAATTCACGAGGAGTAGACTAGCAATGACGCCGTGCCTAAGCATGAGCTAAACAGTGCGCAAAGTTCGAAAATGCGCAAATGCACGGTGTTCCTGAATAAAGAGCAAGCGACTGATTACGCCATATTCCGGGCATGCTTTCGCCGTGGCGAGATTACGCGAACTTGGCGAAAACGAGCAGGAGAAGAAACAGCAAAATCGAAGCGCTCAAAAGCACGAGAGAAAAAGTGCGCCACCGCTGGTGAGTCACAGCGCTCGTGAGAGAGAAAATGGCGCTCCCAATTAGTCCGGCCCCGGCGGTGAGCAAACCCCACGCGAACCGGCCGATCGCTTCCCACCCTGCGGACACGCATGCCCACACAATCATCACTACGCCGATGACAAACACGAGAAGCGAGGCGATCGCAAACCTAAGAAACCAAGGCATCAGAAAGTTCTAATCCGCGTTAGCTAACGAAAAAGAGATATACGCAAGAGATAAACCGAAGTCGTGTCTGCGCGAACATGCGTTTTGAATTCGTGGTCATTAAGTCAGCGGTCTTTACCCAAACCGCGGTGAGAGGTCAACATTTTCCGGACTCTCGAAGACGTTCCGAGCGTGGAGCGTCTAACGAGACAGAGATAAGCCACGATAGGGCCCGGTCGCAAGGTTGTATGTGCTCGCTTGAGCTGCGCCCAGCGTGCTCGCAAAAGCTTTCGAGTCGCTTCATCGATCGGTTGGATCTTCGCGTGTTAATGACACCGTAGGCACTATAAGTCGGGTCCCCCGGAGGCGTGCAACGGATGGAGGTGGGATCGCCGAGGCTGATTGCACTCCGAAGTACATCTAGAGCAGTCGCTCTCGATTCAAAAAGATAAAAGACGTGCCGGATTTCCTCTCTTGGTAGAGGCGATGAATAACATAGCTGAAGCCGCCGTTGTTGCAGAGAATCAGGTTCGCGAAACGAATGAGTTCTATCGACTGGATAGTTTCATAGTCTCCTTCACCGATTACTCTATTTTCTCTCGGTATCCAGTGAAATGCTTCAGAAAATTGCTGCTCCAGTTCGTCGATCTTTCGTTTGGCTGCCAAAAACAAACCACGCGGCGCTGTCCCCCTGGTCCCCGCGATACTGAGTGCCTTTCTTGAGAGTTCGAAGCCGTCGGATATCAGGTAGCAATGGTCTAAACAAATTCCCCGGGTTGTAAGTTCTCTTTGAGCTTGGTAGCTAACGAGATACGGATCGAACGACGGCGTGCGGTTGGGGTCCACTGTTTTAACCTTTTCGTAAAATTCGGACACTGTCCGGTAGCTCTTCAACCCATGCAATATTATGCACCCTTTTGCCGTCGGGAGATAGAGACTGTCCCCCAATCGTAGGTGTATGACAGCAACCTGTTCGTCACTCTTATGGAGATATCTAGTGATGAGCGGATTCGCTTGCTTGTCGGATAATCTAGGCTTGAGAAAAGTTTCGCCTGCAAAATCCAGAACCTGCTCGTAGGACATCCCAAGCAGACTGTGGATGCGATCGAGCTTACTGTGAAATGAGCGATCTATCGTGATCCACAGGAGTGGGTCGGATGAGTCATTCCGCGTGTCGCGGCCTTTTTGCAGCCCATTAATAAGCTTTACCTTGATTTCATCAATGGACCTGGAGTCCCCCAGTAGCTCATCTAGCGATACTTTGGTGTGAGGGGGAACCTCATCCATGTTTGAAACGCCCAGACCAAGATACTCGGTAAGAGCATCCGCGCTGAGACCGCCGTTGCGCAGCACCGGCAAGTGAAAGCCAAGACTCTCGGAAAGGCTTCTTGCTGCTCTACGCTTTCTGGGTGCGCACAGTAGGCTGCGGTTGAAGGCGATGGCTTTAAGGTGTTTGTAGTTCCAGCCACACTTCATCCCTAGCGTGTAGAGATGTGCAAACTGTGTGCCAAGCTGATCGGCAATGCCCGAGCCGCTTATCAGGTCAAACGTAAAATTGACTGACATTGCGTCTACGGTTTCGGGAGCGATCCTCCTCGGCGAAGGACTTTAGGTGAATAACACAAATATTGAGGGGATTCCAGCGGTATTCCCGTCGCTTTCCGTCGATGCCAAGAATAACCGTTACGCAGGCGAGAATGCTTTCGGAGTTGGCTTCATCGATTGGTTAGATGACCAAGCTCGACAAGCTGTGATCAGTGCCGGCTCCGCAGCTTGAGGGTGAATGCAATCAATAGCGGGAGTAAGCCTATGACAACGACGATGCCCGCAATCCCGGCGGCCATCTCGAGCGGAAGTGGCAGGTAGCCGCCCCCAGCTGGTCCGATAGGGAATGCTACGAACACCGGATCGCATCTTCAGCAGTGCCATGTGCAGATGATTCCGCCAACTGCCAGCAAGCGAATGCCAGCTGCGGCTCGTGATCTCACAGAGTCTTTTGCCGAACCTCTGTTAGGTCTTTCTCGGCGTTTGATGCTTCTTTAACTCGGCGAGAAAATCTAACAGCTGATCAGATAGCTCGCGTCGAGTGATGTACGTGTCCTGTGCCACGTGCCACGCGATGCCAAAATCCCGACTCATTGTCGGGTACGCCATGCTACTGTCCGTCGGGAATCGACGAGCTGTCTCCATTTTTGCGAGTGGAATCCGCATCCGGTCCATCCTGCGCTTCAAGGCGGCAACTCGGCTACCGAACTCGTCCGGCAGTGTTGTCGCACCTGTGCGCCAACGCTGGTCTAGCGTGCGGACAACCTCGTATGCGGCAAGAACCCAGAAATAGGACAACGTGATTCGGTCGGTGAGACGGTGACCCTCGTCCAACGACGACGACTCCTCCTGGTTGAGACCGGCGAAACGGACCTCTTCGCGGATAAGATAGCAATCGAAGCGACCGAGTCCCTGAACGAGAGGGATCATGAACGGCTCGATCGCACCCGCTGCGGAGGATGCGTCAATCCAGCGTTTAAAGCGATCATCGGGCATGGCACAATGAGACGGAACCTAGAGCAACCCCATTCCGGCTGCGCAAGTCTTCCACACAGTCACAATCATCGTCTTTGCTTCGGCTTTCAACTCGCACGCGCGCGTAAGAGACTATTGCGAAAGCGTTGCCGGCTCCGGCTTGCCCGCGCGGGGAGACTTTTGCGAAAGACTCCGCGTCAACTGACCCCGTTCTTCCGGTGCCGCCCGGACGTGCGCTGTGGGTGGTGCTCGAGCCATTGCTCGATCGGTTCGTCTCTCACCACGAACCGAAACCCTCGCGCTGCCTCCGCTTCAGTTGTCCGCTTCACATCGAGGTCCCCGAACGGCACGGTGTGCGCCACGGACTTCGTTCCACCTTCTTCCATCGTGACGAAGTGGAGCTGATCGTTGACGCGCCAGTAGTCCGTCACGGTGTACGTCGTGCCGTCCTTGAACACCAGTTGCGGGTGGCTCTCCGAGGCGCTGCCGACAAACACGTACGTTGGCAATGGCGCGATGAAATTCGAGACAGGATACGGGACAGGGTACGGGACTGGATACGGGACTGGAACGAAGATGCCGTATCGACAGAATGCCGCCGGACGCGCCGCGAACCACCGCACGCCAATCACTCTTACCCGTGGTCGTGCCAGTGGCCACCGCGCGGCGCGCGCTTGCGGGAAGGCCGCTCCACTCGAAACGAGCAGTCCGAAAACCGCGCAACAAATCGTACGGCGCATGTGTCACCCCCCGCCCGAAGCATCCACTATTGTGATTATACGCCCCCGGTCGAACGCCATCAACCCTCGAACAGTGATTGCCATGTGGAAAGCAAAAGAGGCATAATCGCGGCTATGAAAACAGCAATTCCGCAAGGTCTTATCGTCATCCTGATTGTGCTTGGGGCACTGGAAAATATGCAGGCGGTCACTCCGGCACCGGACGGAGGCTATGGCCCGCCCGCCTATGGCACAGGGAACACAGCAGAGGGGGAAAACGCCCTTCTCAGTCTCACCACGGGCGTATTCAATACGGCTACTGGTTATCTCTCGCTGCAGAGCAACACAACAGGCCGCTTCAACACCGCCATTGGCGCTGGCGCGCTCCTTAACAACACTGCAAATCAAAATACGGCAACTGGCGCGGGGGCGCTTTTAAATAACATCACGGGCGCTTTCAACACTGCCAACGGTGAGGCAGCGCTTTTTTTCAACACGACCGGCACCCAGAACACGGCTACCGGTACTAGTGCGCTGCAGAGCAACACAACCGGCAATTTCAACACTGCCGACGGTGTTGATGCGCTCATTACCAACACCACGGGCAGTTTCAATACAGCCAACGGTGTTTATGCCCTCCGAGGCAATACCACTGGCACCCAGAACACGGCAACCGGTGTTAATGCGCTTGTTACCAACACCACGGGCAGTTTCAACACGGCCAACGGTGTTGGTGCGCTCCAGGTCAACAGCACCGGCGATTCCAACACGGCCAACGGCGTTGAAGCGCTCCGAAGCAATACCGATGGCTTCAACAACACCGCCCTCGGTGTCAATGCGCTCCGAAGTAATACCGATGGCGGCCACAACACGGCTACCGGTGCTGGTGCGCTCTTGAGCAACACCACTGGCAACCTCAACACCGCCACCGGTGAGGGAGCGCTCAATAAGAACACCACTGGAAGCGGCGGCACGGCCATCGGTTGGGATGCGCTTTTTGACAACACGTCCGGTAACGGAAACACGGCCATCGGTTCGGATGCGCTCACTAGCAACACGACTGGCAGAAACAACACAGTTGTAGGATCTAATGCTGGCATTTCGCTGACTACGGCCAGCAACGTTATTTGTATCGGCGCGAACGTCGCCGGAGCCAACCTAAGCAACAGTTGCTATATCGGCAGTATCTTTAACCAAAGTTCTTCGGCCGGAGCAGCCGTTTTCATTAATTCAAGCGGTAAACTCGGCACTCTGACATCGTCCCGGCGGTTTAAACACGATATCAAGCCGATGGACAAAGCCAGCGAAGCGCTGTTTGCGCTGAAACCAGTTAGCTTTCAGTATAAGAAAGAGATTGATCCCGTGGGCACATCGCAGTTAGGCCTTGTGGCCGAGGATGTGGAAAAGGTCAATCCTGACCTTGTCGTGCACGACAAAGAAGGAAAACCCTACAGCGTGCGCTACGATCAGGTCAACGCGATGTTGCTCAATGAGTTTCTCAAAGAACACAGGGCGTTTCTCAAAGAACAGCGCAAAGTGCAAGAACTGGAAGCAAATGCCGTGCACCAGCAAAAGCAAATTGAAGCGCTTACTGCCGGCCTGCAGAAAGTGAGCGCACAGCTTGAAGCGAACAAACCCGCGCTACAACTCGCTACGAGCAATGAGTACGATGCACGCTTCGAAAAATCGTCGTGTCCCAGGCCCTGAAGAAGAATTAACAACGGATTGCCAGGATAACTGGGCTAATTCGGAACACAGAACTCTGCTAGACCCGCCGAGGCACGCTAAAAATTCTGACTACTGAGACTGATCTCGGACCTGTCATCCTTTCGGCGTAATTTGGCGTTTTTGGCGGATCATAATTTTTCCTATCCGTTTGATCCGCAAAATCCGCGGCAAAAAATTTTGCGGTTTCCGCATAACCTTCGCCGAAATTTCGTTTTGTACATGTTTGGAAAATTCAATCAAGGAGACAATAAACATTATGAAACCAAAACAGATATTTATAAGCATTCTGGCAGTTCTGTTCGTGTTCCCAGTGATAGGGACGTTCGCTCAGCAAGCACCGAAGTCAGGCTCTATTGAAGTGATCACGACTTTTGATTATCCCGGGACCGGAAATTCGACCTTGCCGCAAAAGATTAACGAAAGAGGCGACATCGTTGGCATTTTCGTCGATTCGCTCGGGGTGAACCGCGGTTTTGTCCGGTTCAGCGATGGTAGCTTTAGCGCGCCGATTGTCGACCCTAACGATACCGTTGGTTTTACCCACGCACGAGGCATCAATAACTCACGCACAGTCTGCGGTGAGTACATCGGAAGCGATGGCAACGATCACTCATATTTCCTGTCGGGCGGCACCTTCACAGAATACGATGTTCCCGGCGCGGTCGGCACCGATGTGCTTGGGATAAATAATGCCGGCGCCTTTCCTGGCGGGTTTGATCCAGGCAGCGGGATCTTCCATGGGTACGTCAGCGTTGGCGGAACCATAACGTCGTTTAGCGTCCCAGGAGCTATCGCGACTGAAGCTTTCGATTTCAATAATACAAACCAGTTGGCGGTGGGATTCTATCTAGACACCTCAGGAACCCCTCACGGCTTTTACCGGGACGCCAACGGGGTGCTGCACTTCCCGATCGATCCTTCCACCGGTGGGGCAGTCCTGTTTGGAGGTAACGATAAGAACTTGGTGGTGGGCAGATATGCGGACGGCTCAGGCGCAAGTCATGGATTTTTCTTCGTCCCGCCAAACAAATTTTTCAATTACGATTTTCCAGGGGCAACCTTTACATCGCTAAACGGAATTAGTGACCAAGGACTTCTCTGTGGTCGTTACACCGATGCTTCCGGCGCTACCCACGGATTCCTGGCTCGCGTCATAGGCACACCGCCGACAAAAGAGCTGGGCACGGAAATGAAGGCGAACCATTCCCCGTCGCCCTCGACGTGAGAAGACGCAATGCCGCCGCGCTGAGTTTGAGCATCGCAAGAGGCCCGCGCCGTCGCGCTTTGTGACGATGCGGGCTGACGATGAAATCGCCGCTTGTAGTTCCAGAAGCGCAATCAGCGTTTCAGTCTGCGCCCACAACGAAATCGTTTCCGGTCTCTCGGCTTGCTTTGCCGCGATTTTTTTGCTTTGATGACAGTGTGCTTGCCAAGGATAACGGGGCTTCACTGAGCACGATTGACTTGCCATCTACCGGGCAAAACGGCCCTGCGTTTGTCACCACGCATTGGAGCATCGTGCTAACTTCCCGAGGCGAATCACCAGAGGCTCGCGAAGCGCTCGAAAAGCTTTGTCGCAACTATTGGTGGCCGATTTATGGCTTTGTGCGGCGCCACGGCCATTCCCCAGAAGAAGCACAGGATCTTACCCAAAGTTTTTTTGCATTCCTGCTTGAGCGAAAAGGCTTGGATACAGTCGGGCCGGAGAAGGGACGTTTACGTTCGTTTTTTTTGGCATCGGTAAAGAATTTCCTCGCAAACGCGCACCGTAGCGCAATGGCTGGCAAACGCGGACATTGCCGTCCGGCACTGCGTTTAGAAGAGTTGGTCGGACGGGAGCATGCCCATCTTGAGCCGCTAGACACTTTGTCCGCCGATCGAATTTATGAGCGCGAATGGGCTCTGGCACTTCTCGATCAGGTGCTTGGCCGACTTGCGGAAGAATATCGGATGGCGGGCAGCGCAGCGTTATTCGACCGATTGAAACAACTTCTTGTCGGTGAACCGGACCGGCCTTCGCAGGCCCAAATCGCGCAGGAGTTGGGGATGACCGAAAACGCCGTAAAACAAGCGTTTCACCGTCTCCGTCATCGATATGGCGCTCTGTTGCGCGATGAGATTGCTGAGACGCTCGCCAAACCTGCCGAGATTGAAGATGAGTTGC
>JBEDUS010000108.1:0-7512 GCA_040414975.1 Candidatus Udaeobacter sp. | reverse complement strand
CGCCGCTATTGGGCGATTGTGGTTCCGTATGGCGTCGGATTTGAACCAAGCAGTGCCGACCGTTTGAGAATCTCAATGGCAGCTCCCCTCTTGTGCTACGGAGACTGTTTCAGTTTTGCGTCCATTTTTCAACGATGGTCGGATCGCTTCAGAGCATTTACAGCATGCATACTGCGAGGATCCGCATACCAGAGCGACGTGGTTGATTTTCTCGCACATCCCATCGCGCGTATCAAAAGCGTCCGGCAAGGGCCAAAGAGGCTTGAATCGCGCGATGTCTATCAAGGAAGGGATTACGATATCGTCGGCACTTCCTACGACCCGAAGACGGGTCAGGTGACTTTTCCACCACGAATGACTGAAGCCCAACGAGATGCGGTCAGAGATAGTTTGCTAAAGCCGTCTGAATCGGAGACACAAGATTTCCTCAAAATGCAGCGCGAAGGGATCCAGCGAATCTTGAATCGTTATTCGGCTAGTCCGACGAAGATTGTTCTTGCGCCTGTGCCTCGCGGTCCATTTGCGGGACTTCCGGGAGCGTCCATGACATTCCATGCTGCTCTTCCCGTTGTTGAGACTCGGAGGACCGTTTTCTCCCTTCCGGAACAAACGTTCGATTTCCTTGAGGCACCCGAATATTACTTTGACGGGTACCACCTTAACGCAAAAGGCCGGCAAAGATTTACAGAAACACTCGTAGCTAAGTTAGTGGGGCGGCTAGGATCAGCCGATGGGAACAAACACCTTCCTTCCGATTCAAAAATAGAAGGGGATCGATTCCCTTTAGGCGTCGGTAGATTGGATATGAGGAGTTCCAGCGCCAGTAATCGGCCATTGGACGAAGCCAACTAGCGATCAACCGAGCCTATGTTATTTAACAGCTTTCAGTATTGGATCTTCTTTTTGATCGTGGCGGCGCTGTTTTATAGCGTTCCGTTTCGCATCAGCAAGTTCTTACTCCTGGGTGCGAGTTACATCTTTTATATGTGGTGGGATCCACGATTCATCGTGCTGATTCTTACCTCTACAACAGTTGACTACTTCCTTGGGATTTTGCTGGACACAGCCAGTGGGCCTCGCAAGAAGCTTTTACTGATTGCCAGCCTCGTAGTTAACCTCGGTATTCTCGGTTTCTTTAAATATTACGATTTTTTTGCAAGCTCGCTGGCTGCGTTGCTTCACGTGCCAGAGTCATCAGTTGTTTTGCGAATTATTCTGCCTGTAGGCGTCAGCTTTTACACTTTCGCCAGCCTTTCCTACACCATCGATGTCTACTGGGGGAAGATGAAGGCTGTGAGAAACTTCGTCGACTACGCGCTGTTCATTGCGTTTTTTCCTCACCTCATAGCGGGCCCAATCATTCGAGCCCGGCAATTCATTTCACAAATTCAATATTGGCGTCGCCCTGCGGCAATCATGGTGCAAAGCGGCATTATTCTTGTTGTGTCAGGTCTGATTAAGAAGATGGTGTTTGCCGATCGATTCGCGGTTGTGTCGGATGGATATTTCAACGATCCGGCGACGCACCCGGGCTGGCTGGCTGCGTGGTCAGGTTGCATCGCCTTCTTTATGCAGGTCTTTTTCGATTTCGCCGGTTACACTGACATCGCCCGCGGTTGCGCCAAGCTGTTGGGCTTTGAGTTTCCACTTAATTTTGCACGACCATTCCTGGCCAGAAATCCACCCGACTTCTGGCAGAGGTGGCACATAACGCTTTCTACGTGGGTCCGAGATTACCTTTTCATGCCATTCACCCGAGGAAAGAAAGGGCGCTTCGCATTGTATCGGAACCTCATGATTGTCATGATACTCGTGGGATTATGGCATGGAGCTAACTGGACATTTGTAGCGTGGGGGGTCTATCACGGTATTTTGCTGGTCGGGTTCCGCATCTTCGACCGGGCCGCAACGGGAACAGCGATTGCCGACGTTATGAGGAAGCGCTATTTCGTGCCGTTTAGCATTGGACTAATGTTTCTTTCCTGCACCGTAAGCATGGCTTTCTTTCGCCCAAAGACACTGCAAGCGAGCGGGTACGTCTTAAGTCAGTTATTCGCCTTCCAACATATCCCCGGTGAATTCTTGCTCACAACCGGAACGATCGCGCTGATTTTTGTTTCGCTATTTCTGGCCGTCGCACAAGAACGCACTCAGTTTATTGACCGTCTCGCACTCCAACCCGCACGCATTCAGATCCCCGCATACGTCTGCGCGTTTCTGGCGCTCGAGCTCTTCCCGGCTACTGGTCAAGTGCCGTTTGTGTACTTTCAGTTTTGAGTCGCAGAAATGAAGTGGGCCTGACTGGGCTTGAACCAGTGACTCCTAAAATATAACATCTTATGGATAATGAGTTTACATAATTAAAAACTTCCATTGACACTGCAATCTGATACTGTCACACTACCTGACTATGAAATCTGAGCCTCAGTGGACTAAGTCAGGAATCGGTCTTTATCGGTACAATCCCAGCGGCAAATATCACGCCCGTATACGCGTCGGAGGCAAGCTCTACCGGAGCGCGCTAGGCACAGGCGATTATCAATTAGCGCGGCGTAAGCTGAGCGATTTCAAACGCGATCTAGGCCGCACCGATGCGCGCGCTGGTCAAACGTCTTTCGGAGCCGTGCTTGAAAAATACGCCCAGACAATCGGTGGACTATCTGCTTCCAGTCAGAAGGATAAGCGCGCCATTATCGACAAGCTTAAATCGACGTGGCTTGCCATTAACACGCAGCCACTACGGGTCATCAAGCCTAGCGATGTATCTGCATGGCTCTCGCGCCACTGCGGGGATAAGGGAGCGAGCTACTATAACTCAGTGCTCACGGTGATTCGCAACGCTCTCGACTTAGCCGTGCGTGATAGAATCATCGCAGACAGCCCTGCGGCGCATCTCAAATATCGTAAGCGCAACAAACCGATTCGATTGACACCAACCTTCGAGCAATTCAAGCAAATCGTCTCTGATATTCGGTCGCAACGCTTGAACCGCGAAGCGGAACAGAGTGCAGACTTCGTTGAGTTTTTAGGACTTGCCGGACTCGGACAGGCCGAGGCTGCCGCAATCACGCGGGCCGATGTTGACCTGAAAGCCGAGCGCATCATCACTTATCGACACAAGACAAGACAAGGCTTCGCTGTTCCCATCTTCCCTCAACTGCGTCCGCTCATTGAGAAATTATGTAAGGGTAAGGCGCATGACGAGCGCTTGTTTAAATACAATGACGCGGCCAAAGCGTTAACCAATAGCTGTAAGCGACTGGGGCTGCCGCCGTTCTCCCACCGAGCGCTACGCCGAATGTTTATTACGCGCGCAATCGAGCGCGGCGTTGACGTTAAAGTGATCGCGGAGTGGCAAGGCCACAGGGACGGCGGCAAGCTCATTCTGGCGACCTACTCGCACGTGCGACGTCCGCATTCGCAGCGCATGGCGCAGCTTATGACTGATGGACAACCGGCGAACGTGATTGAGCTTACGGCCACCGCGTAACAAGAATTTTATCCGAGTCAGAGAACAAATGAAGCTAACACTTGCCCTGAATTCTTCCCTGTTCGCCCGCTTACAAGCATCGGCGATACGGGACGGGAAAACTATTAACGCCGCAATCCTGGAAGGTATTGGAGCGTATATCGAAGCAGAGGAAAGCGCGAACGCGGATAGTGATGCCAGCTTTGGAAGCGGATCGCTTGTGAGCGGTCTAAATTAACCAGACAACCTAACACGAGCTAAAAGCGTTTATGCGCTGTCAGGTAAACCGTCAGCGCTTTTTTGTTGCACAACGTGCAACGCGAGTCAGCGCTCGCACGCCGCGCGCGCGGCGTGCGCCTGGCGCGCGTGAAGGCGGCGCCGTATACGCCGGCGGCGGCGGTGGCACCCCCCGCGCAAGATCGAGCGCGCGGCGGTGGCATCAAGACTGCTGGCGAGAAAGATTGGCGAGCACTAGCTGAATGGCTCAAGCTCACGTTCCCGGAAAATCGACAGGGCCACAACATCAATGTCAGTGCTACGGCAAACGCTGCGAGCAGCGCAATGGCAATGACAGACCCTGAGCGGGCCAAGCTGATCGAAATGCGCGAAAGAGCACTAGAAGGCAAGGAAGAAGAACGCGAGGCAGGGCGTCCTGGCGCTGAGCGTGCGTGAGACTATTCCGCCCGCGCCTGACGCGTCCGCGCGCGTAAGGTGAGGCACTCCCATGTAGCGTAACCGGCAAGATCGGTTAGACGCTACGCGCCGTGGAGCCACAACGCGAAAGAGATAAGCCACGGCAGGGTGTCGGGGCAAATTCGCTGAGGTCGCAATGCAACGGGGCTGTTGGCTTCATCGAATGGTTAGGCCGATTGCGTCGATGGAACCTCAGCATCGAAGCTCACCTGGCAGAACGGACAACAAACAATGTCGTGCGGGGCAGCGAATGGATTTGTTGGAGATGTGATCACACCGGTGAGGCGGGCGCTGCATTGTGGACAGCGAATCGCGTAGTAACGATACACCGTGCTGGAGAATCCTGCGAGAGCGCACAGTATCCCTGGAAACACCAACCAGCGATTCACCGAATTGGCCAAAAGAACAGCATTGCTCCTGCAATTCCGGCAATGGACACGATGTCTGCGAGGCGTTTTTGACGTGTCAGTTTTTCCCGAATGGTCATATCGGTCTAACGAGAATTGTACGGCAATTTGTCGTATATTTCTGCCTCCATAGAGGGAAGTTTGCCGGAAAACACGGCAAGTTGGCAAGGCTGCTTCAGCCCCTGGTCAGAGCTAAAATAGCATGATGGAAAAATCGGCTCAGTGACAAAGCGCCTTAGCGAACTTTACGCGAAGCGCACAGCGACCGAAGGCGTGCAAATCGTTGATTAACTATTCGGTGCGCAATGCCTGAACCGGATCGACAAGCGCGGCGCGACGGGCGGGCAACAAGCAGGCAATCAACGCAGTGATCGCGAGTAACATAGTGGCGCCACCAAGCAATGCCGGACTGTATGCCGAAGTTTGATAGAGCTGGGCGGCGATCAAACGACCGAGCGCGAAGGCCGCGGTAATTCCGACCGCCAGGCCGATAATCACCGGACGCATTCCTTGATTCACTACCAAACGCAAGACATCCCGCGTTTGGGCGCCGAGCGCCATTCGAACACCGATTTCGCCGGTGCGTTGTTCGATAGTGTAAGCGACCGCGCCGTAAATTCCGATGCTTGCCAGCAGCAGAGCAACGCTGGCGAAAATCGCAAGTAGCCACATCATCAACCGCGTTTGGCCGACTGCTTGGGCGACAATTGCGTCCATCGATTGCGGAATAGCGATGGCCAATCCGGGATCGACCGTTGCAAGCGCCGACTGCGCCAATTTCGTCACCGCATCCGGTTTGAGTTGGCTGCGCACCAGAATAACCAGGAACGGAAAATTTTGCTGGGCCCAAGGCCGGTAAATTTCCACATCGTCCGGATCCGACACTTTGCGCGAGCGCACGTCGCCGACAATGCCGACGATCTCGCAAGACACGCTGGCATTACCGACGAGTAATGTTTTGCCAATCGGGTTTTCATCGCCAAACACCTTTTTGGCGCCAGCCTGACTAATAATCATCACGTTTTGCCGATCAGCCGTATCGTGCTCGTCGAAATCGCGTCCGGCTAAGACTGAAATGCCCCAGGTTTTGAAATAATCAGCGGTGATACTGTGGTATACCGCAATTGCACGTTTGTCGACAGGCAGAACTTCACGGTCGGGGCGAGCGTAAAGCACGTTTCCGATGGCGCCGGCCAATAACGGAATATCCGCACTAATCGTCGCGCTTTCGAAAGCCGGAACGGTGTGGAGGGCAGCGAGTGTTTTCTCGGCAAAACGCTGACGGGCAGCGAGATCCGGATATTGCGCCTCAGGCAACGTGATGAAGCCGATCCAACGATGTTCCGAATGGAACCCAATATTTTGCTGACTCAGTCGGACGAAACTGGTGATCAGCAACGCGGCGCCGGCGAGCAACGTAACCGATAGCGCAACCTGCGCACCGACTAGAATCTTGCGAATGCGTTGTTGATGCACGCTGCCACTGGTTCCGCGTCCCCCTTCCTTCAATCCGTCAACCAGATCGGCACGCGAACTTTGCAGCGCCGGATAAATTCCCATGGCGATGCCGGTCAAAATCGACAAGCCAATCGTAAAGAGGAGCACCGGCACGGAAAGTTCGAGTCGCCCGTCGGGATCGAAAGGCAGAAAATTGGCCGCCATTTTCGGAACAATCGGAACGAGTTGCCACGCCAAGAGCGCGCCGACTACACCCGCGATCTCGCTGACGAGCAGACTTTCGAAAACGAATAGGCGGATGATACTCGCCCGTGACGCGCCGATCGCCATTCGCAACGCGATTTCGCGACGACGGCCGGTGAATCGCACCAGCAAGAGATTGGCAACGTTGCTGCACGCGATCAGCAAGACGAACGCAACTGCCGCAAGCAACGTGGCAAAGGCCGGCCGCAAATTTCCCGTCACATCTTCTGGAAGCGTTTTCAACGTCATGACTGATGAGCTGTCGATCTTGTCCGGGTGCGCGGCGCGATAACTTTCGCCGAGCGACGGCAACGCTGCGCGCGCTTGCTCAATTGTCATTCCCGGTTTTAAGCGACCGACGACACGGAAGATGCCGCCGCCACGCATTAGTTGTTCACGGGTGAATCCCGGAATGACGTACGGTTTTGTCGTCCAGACTTCCGCGTTCGGACCAACCCAGGAAAACGGAAGGTTCGGCAGGATACCGACGATTGTATGTGCGATGCCGTTGAGTGTGATGCTGCGTCCAATCACGTTCTGATCGCCGCCCATTCGCTTTTGCCAGAAATTCTCGGTGACCATTGCAACATCCGCGCCCTCTTCTTCTTCCGGCAAAAAATTGCGGCCGCGAATCGGTCGCACGCCGAGAACGTCAAAATAATTCGAAGTCACTCGGCCGCCGAATAAATGGACGGCATTCCCAAGCCCGGTCAGAGTAAAAGCAGAAACGTTTTCGCCGCCAAACTCTTCGAAGATGGTTTGGCCGTCCCGAAGATGCTGAAAACGCGGCACTGAAATCGCCAACTCGAGCAAATTGTGCTCGCGCGCGTTCGAATACATGTGAACCAACCGCGCTGGGTCCTTAAAGGGAAGCGGACGCAGGAAGAGATCGTTGATCAAACTGAAAATCGCGGTGTTCAGTCCGATGCCGAGCGCGAGCGTGACGATGGCGATAAACGTGAACGCGGGCGATTTGCGGAGTTGTCGCAACGCAAAACGGAATTCGTTCATGATTGCAGTCAGCTTGAAAGTTTTTTCATCATTCTGTTCGCAGGGCGACCATCGGATCGACACGCGTGGCGCGGCGTGCAGGCACGCAGCAGGCGATCAATGGTCCGCCGAAAATAACGCGCTCAAGTGCCTGCACGAAAATCCGCCGTAGTGTGACATGCTACGCACGGTTTAGTTCCAGGCGCTGGGGCTGTCACCGGCGTTTGCGCGAACTGCCAGATTGAGAAGACG
>JBEDUS010000107.1:0-21539 GCA_040414975.1 Candidatus Udaeobacter sp. | reverse complement strand
GGTTACGGATATCCCTACAACGACTACAGCTATCCTAATTCTTACGATTACGATCCGAGTTACTACAATTCCGGCGATTACCAAGGCCAAATGGATTACGACCAGAACGGCTATCCCGATCAAACTCAGGGTTACTACGATTCCGGCGTTTACCAACGCGAAAGCTATTACGATCAGACGGGCGATAGTAATCAATCTGAATCAAACTCCTCGATCATTGCCGCAGCGCAGGACCTACTCGCGCGAGAAGGCTACTATCGCGGCGAGACAGACGGCGTGCTCAGTCCTGAGATGCAGAAAGCGGTGAAGCGTTATCAAACCACCAACAGTTTGCGTGCTACTGGCTATCTCGACACAGATACCCTGGTGGTAATGGGGTTAGGGAATTCCGCGAATTACTAACACAAAAAGGAGAGGCCCCTGGCTTGAGCTAGATCCTGGTCAGTGTTCGGCTGTGACTCTGTATCCCGCAGCCCTCAAATCTTCAGCCAATTTTCCATGGGAGAATGCGCCGCGACGGCGTCGTCCAAAAGAATCACCCAGACGTTATGGTGAAACGCTTTTTTCCTTCTGAAGCGCTCTTCTCTTATTCTTCAGCCGCAATCCCGGTCAGCACGTACAATGCAGGATAGCGTAGGCCTGGCCCTTCTTCACTTCCTCTAGCAGCTTACAGCCTTCTAGTGTGGGCGCCGCAATGACTTCGATACCGCGGCGTTTCGCCTCTGCTAGGACTTCGTCCATTACCGGAAGCGCGCCGTGGGCGCCAGTCCCGACAATGAGCCGCTTGCCTCCCCAAGGAATTTCTTCCTCGGCCGAAAGCGGCGTGTGGCCGAACTTTTCACGGAATTGTTTGGACGGCCCTTTCTTCCGTTTCCGCACTTTTCCGCCGTCGATCACTACATCATGCACATAGCGTTTTCCTTCGACCTCGATCTCGCCAAATTTAACCAGTCGCGCTTGCATATCTCAATGTTTCGCTGGCTCGAGCTCCAAGGCAAGAGACAAGGATTCTCAGGTCATGTCGCCTGTTAACCACTTCGCCCTGCCTCCGGGAAGAAATAAATTGCAAAATGCCTTCTAATTCCCGTAAATGCCGGAGGAGGAGCGAAGGAAATGAGCATTGGATTCGCGCGCAGCTTTCTTCTGTGGTGCACGGTCATCAATTACGGATTACTGTTGGTGTGGTTTCTGGTCTTCGTGCTCGCACGTGACTAGATGCGGCGCTTCCATGGCCGGTGGTTTCGTCTGTCCGATGAACGGTTCGATGCTCTTCACTATATCGGGATGTCGATATACAAGATCGGAATTCTTCTGTTTAACCTGGTGCCCTTTGTTGTTCTATGGATCGTCGGCTGATTTTAGAGCTGTTCACATAGTGCTTCGTTGCTCCCACGACCAGCGCTTTGCTCGCTGTCCTCGGTTGTCGATGCGTGCGCGAACAAGGCTGTTGCTCAATCCAATTTTCCGAAACAACATCTCCATAATGAAACTATGAAAAAGAAAGTTCTATTCATTTGTGTTCACAACAGTGCGCGCAGCCAGATGGCAGCAGCATGGCTAAACGATATTTGCGGCGATTATTTCGCGGCAGAAAGCGCAGGGCTTGAGCCGAGCGAGCTTAATCCGCTCGCTGTTCAAGTAATGGACGAAATCGGAATCGATATCTCGAATAACAAGACACAAGCCGTCTTTGATGTCTTTAAAAGCGGAGAGCTTTTCGCGTATGCGATTACCGTTTGTGATGAATCAGAAGCTGCAGGTTGCCCGATTTTTGCGGGTGTGACGAAACGGTTACATTGGAGTTTTCCCGATCCTTCGAAGCTAATCGGCACCTACGAGCAAAGACTTCAGGGCACGCGAAAAATTCGTGACGACATTCGCGCACGTATTGAAGCGTGGTGCGATGAGATGTGCGGTGTGAATGCGTGAAGTAATGAAAATCGCACCAACTGCTTCATCGTCTGAGACCGTCAGAGAAGAAGTTCGGCGGCGTTACGGGGCAACTGCGTCGGGCAAATCAACCTGCGCTGATGATTGCTGCACGTCAACTGACGCAACCGATCTCGGATATTCTGCTGACAATGCAGCGGCAGCACCTGAGGCTGCGAATCTTGGACTCGGCTGCGGAAATCCGCTCGCAATCGCTTCACTCAAGGACGGCCAAGTCGTCCTGGATCTTGGTTCCGGCGCTGGCTTCGATTGTTTTCTTGCCGCTCGTGCTGTCGGCAAAGGCGGAAGAGTAATCGGCGTCGATATGACGCACGAGATGCTAACTAAAGCACGCGACAACGCGCAAAAGAACGGATTTACAAATGTCGAGTTCCGGCTGGGCGAAATCGAAGCTCTGCCGGTTGCGGACAACAGCGTCGATGTGATCATTTCCAACTGCGTAATCAACCTTTCTCCTGAAAAGCAGCGGGTGTTCAACGAAGCGTTCCGCGTGCTGAGACCGGGTGGACGGCTTGCCGTGGCCGACGTGGTCGCGACCGCGCCGCTCCCCGACGACATCAAAGCTAATTGGACTGCTTACACTGGGTGTATGGCGGGTGCTTCGCAGATCGCGGATCTCCAGCGCATGCTCCAGGCGTCAGGTTTCAAAGACATTAAGATTGCACCAAAGGATTCGTCACGGTCCTTCATTCGAGAATGGCTTCCTGGAAAACGGATCGAAGATTATCTGGTTTCCGCCACCATCGAGGCGGTGAAACCGACCTCTCTGGTAAATTAGGATTAGGTTAAAACGTTGGAATTCTTCAACGATCGTTTCCTACGGCCGGTGCTTTCGAGTTGTTTTCGTCATAGAAGTCGATCACCGCATGCTGCGGGACCCTCACACCCTGACGCACCAGCTCAGCTTTGCTGCACCAAGTTTATGGACGCCTTTAGCACGCGCTGAGCTCGTTTCGTCAAGTCACCGACATTTCGTGCCAGTCTAGGAGAGAACTTAGTGGCCTCGATTTGGAGCGACGAAGATTCGTGTGACTCCGACCAACAGGTTCGCTTATCGGGGCTATCGTCTGAACCAGGATTGACGAATTAACCCAACCTTGATAAACGCTGGAGCGCGAGCCCAGAACGCTTTCGGGCCCGCAGCTATGGCGAAGCAAACTTCATCGGCCGATTCGTCGCTGCGATTGCACGACGTATTGGAAGCCGAGTTTGTCGCTTTGCATGGAGAATTGCCGCCAAGTTATCCAAGATCGGGTGAACCGGAAACCCGGCTAAACGCGTTGTGGGCAACCATTCACGGACTTAAAGAAAAACGCGCGGCGTTTTGCATCTCGGGCGGCGGCATCCGAAGCGCGACCTTTGGACTGGGAATTTTGCAGGGCCTGGCGCGCTGCGGGCTACTCGATAAGTTTCACTATCTCTCCACAGTCTCTGGCGGCGGATACATTGGCAGTTGGCTGAGCGCGTGGATAAAAAACGATCCAGGCGGAATTCGCGGGGTGATCGACGACCTGAATCGGCGACCTGATTCCACTCTGGAGCCTGAACCGCAACCGATCGTTCATCTTAGGGAATTCAGCAATTACCTCGCGCCACGAACCGGTCTGACATCTGTCGATTTTTGGACCCTGATCACCACGTTCATTCGCAACATGTTCTTGAACTGGTTGGTGCTGATCTCATGGCTCGCAGCTTTCATGATGATTCCGAGGCTCTATTTGGCAACAATCAACTTACAACCAAACTGGACCATCTGGACCAATACCATTCAACAGCGGTGGGACATCGGTCTAGGTCTTTTGTTGATAATCGCGTTCGTATTGATCGCGATCGCCATGGCCTATGCGATCGTCGATGTTCCTGCGACTGGCAATGCGCGATTACCGCAACGCAGTTTTCTACTATTTCGCCAACTTCCCTTGTTTCTGGCGGCTCTCATTCTTGCAGCGTGGTGGGCTGTGTTTTGCAATCTTCATGGTGGCGACGCCTTTGATCATTTCGGCGGGTTACTAAAATTTCTTCTTTTCTTCGTCGGAAGCTATATCTGCGGCGGTTTGCTCGGGGCTGCCGTGCTTGCCCGCCGCACGAAACGGCTCTGGTTCGGCCACCTTGGCGCTTCGCTCAGGCGAGTCGTCACGATCCTGCTCGCGACAGCTCTCGCTGGGTTTTCCCTATGGGCAATGGCAACGCGAATGTTTTTGGACCCCAGGCCGAAGCAGTTCGAATTCGCATTGAAACGCAATTGCGATGCGATTTGGACCCCGATTTCCAAGCCTTGGATCAAGAAAACAATAACGATCCGAGCTGGTAGCGAAGGCCTCATTACGCAAATTCACGATGGGAATTACACGGTTCGTTTCACAAAGCCTGCGTCGTTAGATGGCGTGCTCGTTCTCCACAAAGATTTCGATGCCTTGGGCCTGAAAGTGAAACCAGAACATGAAATGCCTGATCAAGTTCGGGATCTCACTGTTCAGAAAGATCCCGCCGCCTCAGACGTAACAGCGAGGGCACCCATAAAAGTTCCGGACCGTTTGCCTCAGCCTGCGCCCGGGGGAAACGCTCTCAATTATGTTTGTTTTGCGCCGACGCTGATCCTGGCGGTCCTGCTCTTGGTTAATTTCTTCTTCACCGGGTTGGCAAGCTGGGTGTCTGAAGATGAAGATCGCGAATGGTGGGGGCGTTCAGCAGCCTGGCTTCTGATAACGATTTTCGGATGGAGCTTAATTAACATAATCGTTCTTTGGGGTGCGCAGTGGATCGCCGGGACGACTGCAAACCAACTGCAGGTTTTCCTCGGAGACGTGAAGGCCACGGCCGGAGCAAAGGGGCTTCTTGGCACTTTTGGAGGAGTGACGGGTTTTGCTGGTGCGCTACTGGCTCTTCGATCCAAGCTGAGCAATACGCTTGGCCAAAAGGCAATCTTCCAATGGGTGCTTTTCGCTGTCGCAGTCATTTTTTTTGTGCTTCTGTCGGTAATAATCTCGTGGGTCCTGTTGGTGATCGGATCGCAGCCCTGGGTTCAAGATACCACCAAACGCCTTCTTGGCGGTACGCCCTGGCAAGGCCGACGACTCTTCGTTGTCTCGTTCCTGGCGGGTTCCATAGCGCTTGTGGGAATGGTAATGGGGTTCTTCATCAATGCGAACAAGTTCTCCCTTCACGCTACATATCGGAATCGACTGATCCGTGCGTACCTTGCCGCATCGCGCAAAGCCCGAAGGCCGAACTTGTTTACTGGCTTTGACCCCGACGACAACATCAAGCTAGGCGAGTTATCTTCCGACAACCCTCTTCATGTACTTAACGGGGCGCTTAATATCGTCAGAGGCGAGCAACTGGCGTGGCAGGAGCGCAAGGCTGAATCCTTTTCTATGAGCCGGCTACACTGCGGCTGTTTTAAGGTCGGCTACCGGCCATCGCCCAAATATGGCGACGCGATTACACTGGGAACAGCAATGGCTATCTCGGGCGCGGCGGCGAATCCGAACATGGGTTACCATTCTTCGCCGGTGCTCGGTCTATTAATGACGCTTTTTAATGTGCGTCTGGGCTGGTGGCTGGGAAACCCCGGCCCCCCGGGCGGCAAAACGTGGCGCCGCAAGGGACCACGATATTCCGTAGGGCCATTGTTTTCTGAAGCGATCGGGAACACAACCGATCAGTACAAGTATGTGAACCTGTCGGATGGAGGCCATTTCGAGAACCTTGGTCTTTATGAGATGGTGCTGCGTCGCTGTCACTTCATTGTGGTAAGCGATGGCGGCGAGGACCCGGAATGTTCGTTTGCTGATTTGGGCGAAGCCGTCCGCAAGATTCGTATCGATTTTGGAATTCCGATCGAGTTCGAGAAAATGACCATCTATCCGCGCAGCGCAATCGACACACTAAAGACTCCAGGTCATAACTGCGCGCTGGGGCGCATTCGCTACTCGGTCGTGGACGGCGACGATGCTCCGGATGGCATTATCGTTTACATTAAACCGGCTTGTTACGGCAACGAACCGCGCGATATCTACGAATACTTCAAGACGAATCCGACCTTCCCGCACGAAAGCACAAGCGATCAGTTCTTCTCTGAGTCGCAGTTCGAAAGTTATCGGATGCTTGGCGCTTACACCATGGAAAACCTTTGCACTGACTGCCATGGGGATTTTCGCTGCTTCGTCGCCGACATTCTAAAGCAGCACCTGCACATGGAAGCGCCCGTTTGGCTCGCAGGATTGCTCGAAGACACAAACGCGAAGGTGGCTTAAGCGCCCGGTCGAACATGCGCCTATGCCGGCGTGGCGAATTCGTGGTAAACTGGTTGGATGGCCCGCGTTTTCGCCCTGCCGGTCGCGCTTTTAGCTCTGGCGATGGCGGTGTGGGCAGCGGATCAATCCGGCGGAAACAAATCCGAGGAACCGGATTCGTTCGACGTCGAACCGCCGATATTGAAACAGAACCTCTCGGACGAACCATTGCCGAACGGCGATGTGGCGCGTCTGGAAAAGCAATTGGAACGCGCAAAGCAAAGTGCAGCAGGCGCGGACCGCCTGTTTAAAATTGGTGTGCTTGCAAGAGTGGAAGTGGAGCAACGTTTACTGAAGGTGGTCTGCTGTGAATCGGATTTGGCAAATGCGCGCGTCGCCCGAGCAAAAGAAGAACTTGCTGAAAAGGAATCCGAGCTCGCAGCTGGCGAAATTACCAGGGACGAACTGGAATCAATGAAAACCGCGCTGGCGCAACTCACCGAAGCCGCGCAAGTCGCAACGGCAAAACGCGAGCTGGCTGAGCTCGAGGCCGCAGAGGCAAACCTACGCCGTCAGCAAAAGCTCCTTAAGCTCGGCATCGGACAAAAATCTGACCTCACTCAGGCCGAGGAAAAACTTGCCGAGCTCAAAGCGCGGAAGAATTGAAGCGACTGAGGGCGGATTGCATGGCGTTTCTTTGAACGCCGATTTAGTCGAATTAGGAGTCTGACTCGGACACCCATTTCCAATCAATATCCCGCCGCCATTCCGTCTTTACGTGATTCGCTTGCGCCAACATAAACACGCTGGCCGTCGTGCATTTCCACTCCGATGGCCTGGTAACCGCCATATCCGCCAACGTCGAAGCGCACATCATGTCCTTTCTTGTGCAGTTCCCGCACACTCTCGTACGGAATGCCGCTCTCGACTTCAACGTAGCCGCCTGATGCAGTCATTTTTTCTCCAGTCGGTTCGTTGTCGCCTTCGTGCTGCCAGCGCGAAGCGTCACCGGCTTCCTGCACGTTCAAACCAAAATCGATCCGGTTCGTGAGCACCTGTACATGACCCTGTGGCTGCATTCCGCCACCCATCACACCGAATGCTTCCCACGGTTTACCATCTTTCATGACAAAACCAGGGATGATGGTGTGAAACGGGCGTTTGCCCGGTGCGTAAACGTTCGCGTGGCTTGGATCCATGGAAAAAAGTTCGCCGCGATCCTGAAACATGAATCCGAGTCCGGGCACCACGATCCCGCTGCCCATCCCGCGATAGTTGCTTTGAATGAGCGAGACCATGTTGCCTTTGTCATCGGCCGTACACAGGTAAATGGTATCACCTTGATCGAGCGCGGGATTGCCGGGCTCGACTTTCTTTGCCGCGCGATTCGGATCTATCAACTTTCGGCGTTCGGCCGCGTACGTTTTCGAAAGTAGACCGGCGAGCGGAATCTTCGCGAATGCGGGATCGGCATAAAACTTCGCCCGATCGGCCCACACAATCTTCTTCGCTTCAATCATGGTGTGCAGGGCCTCCGGTGAATTGCGTCCCATTGAGCGCAGATCGAATCCTTCGAGGATGTTCAACATCTGCAGGACCGCAATTCCCTGGCCGTTTGGCGGAAGCTCAAAAACGTCGTAGCCGCGATAATTCGTCGAGACCGGATCGACCCAGGTCGATATATGTTTCTCGAAATCAGTTTTCCGCAAGAAGCCTCCATTCGCCCGCATGAACTCGTCGATCCTGTCCGCGATCTCACCTCTGTAAAAGACGTCACGACCTTTTTCCCCGATGAGTCGCAGAGTCTTTGCCAGACCTGGATTCCTGAAGACATCACCTTTGGCCGGCGTCCGCCCCTTTCCGTCGAGTGTGTACGTTTCGAGAAAGGCACCGGGCAATCCTTTGTATAACCGCGGGCCAAACGCCCAGTAATAAGCGATTAATTCGGTAACGGGAAAACCCTCTTCAGCATACCGAATCGCAGGCGCAAGGTCATCACTCAGCTTTAGTTTGCCGAATCTTTTGTGCAGCTCTGCCCAGGCGTCGACTGTTCCGGGCACGCTAATCGGTAACATCCCGAACGGTGGAATCCTTTCGCGATGCAGCTTTGCCAGTTCGACCTTCATCTGGTCATAACTCAAACCCAGCGGTGAACGTCCGCTCCCATTGATTCCATAGAGCTTGTTTTGCTTCGCGTCGTAAACGATCGCGAAGAGATCGCCGCCAACTCCGTTTGAGATGGGCTCCATCAAGCCAAGCGTCGCGTTCGCAGCAATCGCTGCATCGACGGCACTGCCGCCGCGTTTTAAGATATCGACGCCGACTTGGGTGGCTGCGGGCACGCTTGTGCAGACCATTCCATGTCGTGCCAGTACTTCCGACCGCGTGGCGAAATTCTTTCCAGTAATTCGATCGATCTGGGCGTTAAGCCGAAGACCGACAACAATCAACAGAGCGAACAGTCCAAAACTGAGCTTAATCCAGCGCACCGGCCACATTAATGCTTTCTATTTAAAGAGTGCACTTGAATTTTCGTCTCCAGATTATATTTGATTGCTCACGACCAAATGAAGATTTCATCCGACGACCAAAGAGCGATCAGTCTGATTCTGATCTGCGTGGGTTTTCTGTTTTTCCTGATCGGCGTCGCGGCTCACCTAAAGGCGGGTTTTCAATCGCGCGCTGAGATTTCGACGGCAGGCTTCGTCGCCGCGGCGGTCCTCGCGGGATTGGGCGTTCTTATATTTCTGTTTTCCTTCATGAAAAAACAGAGCTGATGTGAGATCGCTGACTCGGGATGGCGGATCACAGATTTAACCGCAGGCTGCCCGAAACCCAAGGTCCTGGTTTTCTTTCGTTAGGTTCTCTGCCGGGTCGCCCGTTAAAAAAAATGGCGGCGATCCTCCCCAGATCGCCGCCGTCCCCACCGCTCTGAACAACGAAGTTATTGCTGCTGCAGTGCGTCGTGAAGCTCCTTGTGGGCATTCATCATGTCCTGATGCGCTTTTTGGATGGCATCCAGCTTCTTCTGCTGATCAGCCGTTAGCAACGGCCGGATTTGCGAGAGCGAACTGTCGATGACTCCTTTAGCTTTTTGCATCGCTTCCTGATGAATGGCGGCGAGCTGCGGCTTGGCCGCATCGAGAATTGGCTGAACCTTTGTCTGTTGATCAGACGTCAGGTTCAACTGCTTGGTGATTCCCTGAAGGCCAAACGCGTGGCCGTGCCAACCACCGGCAGCACCGGGTTGTGCTTGCACAACTGCAAAGCCCCCAAGCGCAATCGCGCCGGCGGCTGCAAACGCTAATATGTTTCTTTTCATAGTTTGTTTCATTTTGTCTTCGCGAAATATTCTTTCGCTTCCCTAGGTGATGACCGGCGGGCAGCCCGGCCGGTTACAATTTTTTCTTTCGTTCGCCCGTTGCAATAATGGTTTCCTATGACAAGTGCTTGGCACAAGCGCTTCTACACCCAAGATTGTAACCAAATCGCGCCAGTAGCGGTCATTGCTAGTGGTGTGGATGCGCTCACGATTACATGGATGATACTGACGCAAGTGCGCTTGTTCATGCTGCGCTCCAGCATGACGATGAAGCGGCTCGCGCACTGGTGCGACAACTCTATCCGCTCGTGGCCAAAATCGCCCGCGCTCATCGCCCGCATCGAACGGATGAAGAGGATCTTTGCCAAATGATTTTCATCAAAGTATTCCAAAAATTATCGCAATTTTCCGGCAAGGTGCCGCTGGAGCACTGGGTCTCACGCATCGCAGTCAACACTTGCCTGAACCAGATTCAGTGGGAGAAAATACGGCCCGAGCTTCGTCACGCCGATTTAAGCGTGGAAGAACAAGCTGTGATTGAGAACCTGACAACGTCCGCCGACGAGTTGGCCCCGGACCAGCGTCTTGCTTCACACCAACTGGTTGAGCATCTTCTCGCCGCGCTCAAACCGGCCGAACGCCTCGCTGTTGATCTGCTATACCTACAAGGGCGTTCGGTTGAAGAGATCCGCAAAATTACCGGCTGGAGCGCGGCACTCGTTAAAGTACGGGCGTTTCGAGCACGACAAAAAATGAAACAATATCTCGCTAGGATTTCAGCAAAGGAGGCAAAATGAAAGACCACGAAATCGATCGGTTAATGCGGTGCGCCGGGCGGGCGAGCGATGAAGTTCCGGCTGAAATGCCGTTTGGATTTGACACTCGCGTCGTAGCGCTTTGGCGCGCATTGGCAGCGAAGCCAAATGGAGTTGCTGCACTGCTCCGGCGCGTTGCGCTGTTGTCAGCAGCCGTAATTGCTATTTCGACGGTTGCGGCTTTTCGCGAGATCAAACAGAGCCAGGAACAGTACAACGACTTCACGAACGATTTTGCTATCGCGGACACGGCCATTCAGGATGAGTTTTCGCAATGAATGGCGCGTTGAAGTGGAAACTTGTTGCCGGATTTGTTCTTGTATTCGTGGCTGGGGGGATCGCTGGGGCTGCTTTGGGGGGATTTTACGCTCGGCACCTTTTCTTCGAGATTCACGGCCCAGGGCATGTGGGCGACAGAATGAAAGAGCGGCTTCGGACGGAGCTTAGTCTGACCCCCGAACAGATGGCCAAGGTTTCGCCAATTGTCGACAAAACGGCTGCTCAGCTACGGGAGATCCGGCGCGACACCGGCCGGCGCGTTCATGCGATCGTGATGGAAGCGCACCAGGAGATTGCGGCCAATCTCACCGACGAACAACGGCAAAAACTTCAACAAATCGAAGAGCGACACAGGCGGTGGCACCATCGCCACGAGCTCCACGAATTCGCCCCTGAATCACCGGCAGCAACGCCGTAGGTTGTAGCCGCATCGCTGTGTCCAGGCGCATTCCGCTGATCCTCCAACACGCCGACACAGCGCAGCGCCTACATCGCGTTCGAAATCAGTGTGATTGAACGCGCATTAGGAGCGTAATCCGTTCTCGAAGAAAATTCGGTCGCGCTCGACGTCTGCGCCACGGCTGACGAAAAGATCGCGCAGTTCCGGCGTGTAATAATCGCCACCGTAAAGAGGATTCAGCCCAAAGAAGATCCTGCCGCCCGGGGCGAGATGTTGCCGCAAATCGCCCAGGAAAAAATCCCATTCCGCTGTCCCCCAGCGTTCTTTCGACGGATGATAAAGATAGAAGTTGGTCGAAAACGCGGTGATCCAATCAAATTTTTGGCCAAGGTCAGGCAATGGTTCAAACGCGCCGATCCTCCAAACCACGCGCGGTACATCGAAAAGCTCGAGCAGTTCGGTAAAAAGAGAGACGTGTTCGATGTCCAAACCCAAAACGGAATGGCCGAGGTTCTTCGCGATGAACAAGAAAAATCCTCCACCGCAGCCGAGATCAAGAACGCGTTTCGGCCCTGAACGATGAAGTTTCAAATCCTGCGCCCGTTCCCGATTAAGTCGCAACCACGGCGCGATGTTCGCGTATTTGGCGTATCCAGCAGTACAATTCACATAGCGCTGCTGAATTTCTCGTGCGCGTGCCTGATCGATTTTTGCCAGCATCGGCTGGAGCGGAACGCGAAAAATCGAGCGTTGCGCCCTGCGCCAGCCACGCCGGTAGGTGAGCGGTTTGGTAAACTTGAGAATTTTCCGGGAAAGTTTCATCTCTTGTTCACGAAGCGGTCTCCAAGTTGGTGTAGCCGCCTCGTTGTGTCGAGGCGTACCCGCATGAATATCACGACGGGGGCAAGTTAAATTGCGTCCATGATTTCGCCAAGAAGTCCCGGTCCGCGGTAAACGAATCCGGTGTAAAGCTGAATAAGCTGTGCGCCCGCCTCAAATTTTTCCCGGGCGGATTTAGCATCGCAGATTCCACCGGAAGCGATTACCAGAATTTTGGAGTTTGCAGCGATGCTGCGCACTAGCGCAGTCGATTTCTCTTTTAGCGGTGTGCCGCTCAAACCACCTGCCTCATCGAATTCCCGCAGAATCGAGGAATGATCCAAGGTGGTGTTCGTCGCAATGATCCCGGCGACTCCGTTTTCTTCGCACGCCGCCAGGATCGCCTCCACCTCGACCGGCGACAAGTCAGGTGAAATCTTCACCACGAGCGGCTTCGCAGATGATCCGGGCTCATTCCCAATCGCGTGCAGTAATCGCGACAGCGCTGCCGGCTCCTGCAGTTCTCTTAGGCCGGGCGTGTTCGGCGAGCTTACATTTAATGCGACGTAGTCGGCAAAATCGCGAAGCAATCGAAACGAGTAGAGGTAATCGTCCGTTGCGCGTTCCAGGGGCGTCGTCCTCGATTTGCCAATATTGATTCCAACTGGAACTGCCGGCCAGCGCCCGCTCTTGCGCAGATCGCGAAGGCGTTTTGCGATGACATCAGCGCCGTCATTATTAAATCCGAGACGGTTAATCAGCGCCTGCTGCTCCGGCAGCCGAAAGATGCGCGGCCTAGGATTTCCTGGTTGAGCCATGGCCGTCACGGTCCCGATCTCAATGAAACCAAACCCAAGGGCCGCCCATGCTGGTAGAGCGACGCCGTTCTTGTCCAGCCCGGCAGCGAGCCCAATCGGATTCGGAAAGGCCAAGCCAAACAGGGTCTTTGGTTTCGACGGAGGCGTGAACCTTTTCAGCGCGTACAGCGCGGGATCAAAGTGCGACACCCCACGAAGCGATGCGATCGTGAAACGGTGCGCGGCCTCCGCCTCAAGCAAAAACAGCAGTCGCCTAACAAGTCGTTCGTAGAGATTTTTCATGTCATCCGCCGTTTCACTTAAAAGGTCAAAAAAAGTTACAAGCGGATTAGCCGATTTAACCAATTAACGGTTTAACGTCAGTTTCATTTCCCGATGCAAAACTGGCTGAACACGGAGTCGAGAATCTGTTCCACGTCGACGACGCCAATTACTTCGCCGACTGCCCCCAACGCATCATTAAGATGACTCGCAGCATATTCCAAGGATAGTCCGTCGGCCTGTGCTGCCGCGGCCAGATCGCACGATTCCAGAGCGCGACGCAGGCAATCGCGATGGCGGGCATTAATCGCCAAGGTGCTCTCCGGCTTTAGATTTTGTTTCGTGATCCGGGCCAGAATTTCCTTTTGCAATCCCGGCAGGCCTTCCCCTGTGAGACACGAAACTCGCAACGCATGGAAATCTTTCCAGTCGCTGTCCTCAGGCAAATCGCTCTTGTTTAAAACGATAATTTCGTTGGGATCGCGGTTGCGTTCCTCGAAATGCCGGGGCTTCGGCGTACTGCGATCTGCAATGTGGAGCCGCAGATCAGCCAACTGCAGCGATTTCTCCGTGCGGGCAATACTCTCGCGCTCCAGTTCACTGGCAGATGTTCTTAAACCAGCCGTATCAAGCAAACGGACGGGAACCCCGCCCAGATTGACGGTCTCTTCGATGGTGTCGCGTGTTGTGCCATGCGTGTCGCTCACAATCACGCGATCGTAACCCAGAAGTCGATTGAGCAAGCTTGATTTCCCGGCATTCGTTGCTCCGTAAATCACAACTCGCACGCCTTCACGCAGGATGCGCCCCTGATCAGCAGTGGCGAGCAACGTGCCGATTTCTTCGCGGATGCAATCGAGCCGCGCACGCAGTGTTTCACCTTCATCTGGCGTAATGCCTTCTTCGGGAAAATCGATTGACGCATTGATGTGCGCGAGCAGTTCGACCAGCTCGTCACGAATGCTCCTGATTTGTTCTCCGAGCCTGCCTTCAAGTTGTTCGGTAGCAGACCGCAGAGCGAGATCAGTCTTCGCGCGGATCAGATCAATTACTGCTTCGGCTTGAGTAAGGTCCATTTTGCCGTTGAGAAAAGCGCGCTCGGTAAATTCGCCCGGCCGCGCCCCGCGCGCACCAGAACGCAAGCACGCTTCAAGGACCTTTGCGGAGACCAGGGTTCCTCCGTGGCAACTGACTTCAATCAAATCCTCTCCGGTGTAACTGGCAGGCGCTCGGTGAACGGAAAGCACTACCTGATCAATCAATTCGCCGTCGGAGCTAAAAATCTCGCCAAAATGTTGCACGTGCGACTCAAATTGCGACGGCGTCTCTTTGCCTTGGAAGATTTTATCCGCAACCCCAATCGCATTCGCGCCTGTGACACGGACAAGCGCAATGGCGCCTTCCCCCGGCGGTGTCGATATGGCAGCGATGGTGTCAGAAGCAGTCATGAACCTGGAAATTGTAGGGCAACCCATTCGGTTGCCAAATTCGTCAGCCACGGTTTCCGCCAGCAGCGCTGACAACGCCCGCGCTTTCGAGTGCGACAGCGAGGGCGTTTCTTAATCGAGATCCCGTGCCTGCTTATTAACTGCGCATCACTTTCCCCAGCGCAGCGACTAATTTCTTGTTCTCCTCCATTGTGCCGACCGAAATGCGAACCCATTTGGGCAGGTTGTAGCCATTGAGCGGGCGTACGATGATGCTTTGCATCAGCAGTTTCTCGAAGACCGCATGCCCGTCGCCAACATTTACCATCACAAAATTCGCAGTTCCGGGCACAAAAGGAATTTTCATTTTGGCAAATTGTTCGTGCAGATAAGCACGGCCTTCATCGATCACCCGCTTTGTCTCGCGCTGATGCTCGTCATCATCCAACGCTGCTAACGCGCCGACCTGAGCGATGCTGTTCACGTTAAATGGCTGCCTCGTCTTGTGGAGTATTTCAATTAGACCTGCCGGCCCAACCGCATACCCGATGCGCAAACCGGCCAATCCATGAATCTTCGAAAACGTGCGCAGGACGACGATGTTTCGCCCTTCGTGAATGAATCGCAGCGTATCAGGCGGGCAATCAAGGAACTCGAAATAAGCTTCATCGAAAACGACGATTACGTTTTCAGGAATGTGCGACACAAAATTGTCGATCGCCCGCTGTGAAAGCAACGTTCCGGTTGGATTATTGGGGTTGGGAACAAAAACGAGCCGGGTTCTCGACGTGATTGCGGTCAGCATTCCGTCCAGATCCTGCTGGTAACCCGGGCTGGGCACTTCGATTGTGCGCGCGCCAAATGAAGTGGCGATCAATTTGTAAACGATAAACGCATACTGGGACGCAACGACGTCGTCACCCGGATTAACAAATGCATGACCAAGAAATTCGAGCACTTCATTTGAGCCATTGCCGAGAATGACGTTCTCCGGAGCAAGGCCGAGTTTGGTTGCCACTGCGTTGCAGAGGCAAACCCCGCCGCCATCCGGGTAGAGGTGACCTTTCTCCAGTGCGTCACGCATTGCCTCGATGGCCTTGGGAGACGGTCCCAACGGATTCTCGTTCGAAGCTAGCTTGATGATTGCACTTGGATCGAGGCCTAGTTCGCGAGCCGTTTCCTCGATCGGTTTTCCAGGTTGGTAAACGGTGATTTCGCGCAGTTGCGGGTTCGCCAGCTCCCAAATCGAAATCATGCGCAGGAGATTAAATGGAAGTAGAATAAGTTTCCAATGATCTGCTTTGCCTCGTCTTAATCTTGCTCTTACCCTTGCTCTTGCTCATGCTCCGAATCTATTTCGAACGAGTCCGAGCGGGAGAAAATCGGAAACATGAACGCGCATGATGACGGATAAGGAAATTGTCTACCTCGATAACAACGCCACCACGCAGCTTGATCCGGCAGTGATCGAGGAGATGCTGCCGTTTTTGACCAGGTATTATGGCAATCCGTCGAGTGGATACGGCTTCGCGGCCACAGCGAGGAAAGCCATCGATCTTGCGCGGGGACGGTTGGCGGCGCTGCTCGGATGTGAGCCGACGGAAATTATTTTCACCAGCGGCGGCACGGAATCCAACAATGCCGTGATTAATTCCGCGCTTCAGCCTGAAGCGAGTGGAAAACCCGCCACAGCACCGATTCGCCGTGGTGAACATGTGGTCACGAGCGCGGTGGAACACAGCGCGGTGCTTCGCCCGTGCCAGGATCTCGCAAAACGAGGGTGCGACGTCACATTTCTCCGCGTCGATCAACACGGGAATCTCGATCTTGCCGAGCTAGAAAGCGCGATTCGTCCGGAAACGGCGCTTGTTTCGATTATGTGGGCGAACAACGAGACGGGGGTGATATTTCCGGTGGAGAAAGTCGCCGAGATCTGTCGCCAGAAAGGGGTGCTTTTTCACACGGACGCCGTACAAGCGACTGGAAAAATCGCGATGCGTCTGCGCGATACGGCGATCAATTTTCTCTCTCTTTCCGCTCATAAATTTCATGGCCCTAAAGGCGTAGGCGCGCTTTATGTCAGTCGGCGAACAAAGTTTAGTGCTTTGATCGCTGGCGGTACTCAGGAAAACGGCCGCCGTGCCGGAACCGAAAACGTCGCGTCCATTGCCGGTCTTGGAAAAGCAGCGGAGCTCGCGCTCAAATATCTTCAAGAAGGTAAATCAAATGTGCGGTCCATACGCGATCGATTTGAAAAATCGGTGCTCGAAACGGTTAGCGGTGCATCAGTGAATGGCGCCGGTGCGGCACGGCTGCCAAACACGTCGAGTCTTTCGTTTGAAGGCATCGAATCTTCAGCTGCCCTTCTCTTGTTGGGTCGGCAAGGTGTTTGCTGTTCGGCAGGTTCGGCTTGCCGGACCGGTTCACAGGAAGCTTCGCATGTCTTGCGGGCAATGAATCCCAGCATTGACGCCGCCCGCCGGAGCCTCCGCTTTTCCTTTGGCCGGTTCAACACTGATGCACAAATCGATCGCGCGACTGAAGTCGTTCCAAAAGTTATCGAGAAACTGCGTCAAAGCGCCGTGCGGACGCCTGTGGTGGCGGCTCCTTAGCGAATTTTTCTTGCCGAGCTGGCGCTTCTGAACTCACGGCCTCGTTCGACAATTTCTTTGCTGCGCAATATTGTGCAGAACTGTTTTTATTGTGATGGATACGCCCCAAGATCCCAATGCTTCGCGTTACGAACATGTTGGCAAAGGCATGCGCCGGAGCGATCTCCATCGAGATCCAATCAAACAATTTGGAAACTGGTTTACCGCAGCAATCGAAGCCGGTATTCGCGATGTCAATGCGATGAGCCTGGCCACAGCCGGGACTGATGGCAGACCGACAGTGCGCATTGTGCTTCTTAAAGGCTTCGACCAGGACGGCTTCGTTTTTTTTACCAACTATGAGAGCGAAAAAGGGAGGCAGCTGGACAGCAACCCGTACGCGGCGCTGGCATTTTACTGGATAGAATTAGACCGACAGATTCGCATCAGCGGGAGAGCCGAAAAAACGTCGCGTGAAGAGTCGCAAACTTATTTTCATTCTCGTCCAGTAGGCAGTCAGCTGAGCGCCTGGGCGTCGCGTCAAAGCCAGGTGGTTGATGGACGTCGCGTCCTGGATGCCCGGATGGCCGAGATGGCCGAGCGTTTCGGTCACAAGCGTATTCCGCTGCCGCCGCACTGGGGCGGGTTTCGAGTAAAACCAGACGCAATGGAATTTTGGCAGGGCCGGCCGAATCGCCTGCACGATCGCTTTCGTTACACCCGCCAAGCGGAAGGTGGTTGGCTGATCGAGCGGCTGGCACCGTGAGAATGAGGGCTATACATAAAAAATCCCACTAAGAAGATCGACATCGTCCGCGACGATATCACGGAATTCGGCGCTGATGCCATCGTGAATGCAGCGAACACATCACTCCTTGGCGGCGGAGGAGTTGATGGGGCGATTCATCGCGCCGCTGGACCTGAGTTGCTTGCGGAGTGCCGGACTCTTGGCGGCTGTCCACCCGGTGAAGCGAAAATTACTCGCGGATATCGTCTGCCCGCGCGCTTTGTCATTCACACTGTCGGTCCAGTTTGGAGAGGAGGAAAACACGGTGAGCCTGAGACCCTGGAAAATTGTTATCGAAGTTCGTTGCGACTGGCCGTTGAACATGGAATCAAGTCGGTCGCTTTTCCCGCGATCAGTTGCGGCGCATACGGCTACCCGATTCCAGAGGCAGCGCAGATCGCTGTGAAGGCCGTGCGAGATTTTCTCGCGAGTGATGACAGGATCGACAAAGTAACTTTTGTTCTTTGGGGCGATGAGATTTATGATGCGTATTGGAAATTGTTGTAGCCGCTTCACTGTGGGAAGGGTGAATCGCGCATTCCCCGGACTATTAGCGCTGCGTTTCACACTCCCGACACGGCTATTGTTGAGAAACGCAATCAAGTGACCGCATACGAATGGATTTGTGTATGATTAATCCGAACGAAAACAATCTTACGAGGGACGAACCGCTGCCGACGCCCGTTCATCCGGGTGAAGAACAAATTGGCTCGGGTGGGCGTGAGCAGTTTCGTCAAGCAACAAGCAAATTTTCTGCGGCTGTGAGCCAGACGTGGGATGAAACAAAGGAAAGAGCCAGCCGTGCGAAAGAGCGTACTGAATATTTTGTACGCGAAAATCCTGTCCCGACGATCCTTGGCGCGCTGGGACTCGGAATCGCGATTGGGTTGGCGATCCGGTTCGCGTCCACCAGCGAACGAAAAACAGAAATTGAAATGAAGTCGCCGCTGTCAAATCTCGATTGGAGCGTGCTCTCGCTGCCTTTTCTCTGGCCGTTGTTCAAATCAGCCAGGGAAAAATATGAAAGATCGGCGGAAGCGATGAAAGATGGCGTGAAACGACTGAAAAAGATCGACGTCGACCGCTACGCAAAGCCGATCCGCAAACGCTGGAAGGCCTGGACGCGTTGAAGGTCGAGGGGAGACCGCGGCCGGATCTTCACCCGAACTCAAGAAAGCTCCCGGTCCGCACTTGTCGCCGCGAAGCCCTCCAGGACCACGAGCGGCCGGCCATTTCCAATCCGACGATAAGCGATTTGCGCTCCGTCAACCTGGAGTTTCTCGAACCACTCATCAGGCATTGGCGACGTCAGGAAGTCGCGCGACCACGGTCAAGGTCGCCATTGCGCCACAAATTCCGGCATCGATTTTGAAAGCGTTCCTGAGTTGAAGCCCGCCGTCAACTCGCGGAATATGTCGGTCTTGGCATGGCGATCTCGAATTCATCCCAGCGGCCCGCTTGGCAGCGTAATCCGATCTTCGAATTTTTCGCGTCGCTTAAACTCGCGGTCGTCCTGCTTGGTGTGATTATCGTCGCCGCAATCGCGGGGACGCTCTACGAATCGAGTTTCGATGCGAAGGTTGCACGTGCTTATGTTTACGGGGCGCCCTGGTTTAATCTCTGGCTTGTTTTGCTCGGGGCGAACCTTGCTTGTTCGGCGCTCTCTCGCTGGCCGTGGCGCAAACATCATCTCGCGTTTCTCATCACGCATCTCGGCATCATTACGCTTCTGATCGGATCGCTCATTGGCAGAATTTGGGGAATCGAAGGAACAATCACGCTTTTCAAAGGCGAACCCCCAACAAATCGGCTCCTGATCAACGAACGCCAGCTGCGCGTTCATGATATCGATGCAATCGTAAAAGGGTATCCTTCCGAATTTTTGCATCATCCGCCGACTCCACAGCGCCCACGCGACCTTGGGCCGCTCGCAAGCGGTGCGCGTTTGAGCATCGTCGATTATGCGCCTGCAATCGAAGGAAAACTGAATCCAAAGCCTCTGAACGATGGCGGAGCGCCTGCGCTGCATTTTGCCATTGCCACCGCGATGATGAAACAACATCTCGATGGCTGGCTCCTTGCTGACGATCCACAAAACGGCAATTTCTCCATGGGGTTGGCCAACATCGAACTCAGACGTGGCACCGCGCCGACGCCAAATTCTGTAGAGGCAGGCGTTTCGCCTGCGCAGCCGACACGGCTGCCACCACAGAGTTCGGAAGTCGATGTTGAGGAATCAATATTCGCATTTAGCAAAGCGCCTGAGGAACAGATCGGTCGTGTTCGCAAAGGCGGCAGTACCGGGGCGAAAGTGCGCCTGGAGCAACCTCAGAACGGCAACAAAGGGCGCGTTATCGTTTCGCTGGGCGAAAAGGAAGCGAGTTTCGATGTTGCTGAAAATCTCGGGCGCGACGTCGCAATCTCCGGTACGCCGTTCACACTCAAAATCGACAACTACTGGGCCGATTTCCGAATCGAGAATGGCAAACCCAGCTCCCTGAGCGATCAGCCAAACAATCCCGCTGTGCTTGTAACAATCTGGGGCAAAGCCGTTCCCGCCAGCACAGCCGAAACAAATCCACATGGAAGCGAGAAAGACCTCACGGCGACCGGCGGCCCACCAGCAATGCCGGCACCTGGTGAACAAACGCCGAACCATCTAACGCTCTATATCGCCGATGATGGAACCATCAGTTATGAGCTTGCTTCGCGAAAAACTGGCAAATCAAGCGGCAAGATCGAGCTGAACAAGCCATTGCCGACCGGTTGGGCTGATTGGCAACTGACGATTGATAAGACCATCCCTCACGCGGCCAGCGCGATCGATTTCAACCCCATCAATTCCGAAACGGCGCCAGCGACTGCCGATTTGCCAGACGGAGTCCGCCTCCGCATCCAACAAAGTGGCGAAACGTTTGAGCGATGGATCCCAGCGGGCTGGCAGATCACCTTTCCAATTGGTCAAAGCACGGATTCGCAGGGGCGACCTTCGTTTAGCCAAATCATGGTTGCCTACGGCTGGAAAACCATCTCGCTCCCGATCGGACTGGAATTGCTGAACTTCGAAGTTAAACGGAACGAAGGCAGCGATAGCCCTGCGGGGTTTAAGAGTAACCTGAGAATTGTTACCGCCGACGGGGAGACTGCTACTGGCTCCTGCTGGATGAATCATCCTTTCAGTTACCCGGGTACATGGTGGCGGACTTGGACGGGACTCACTTACAAAGTTTCTCAGGCATCCTGGAACCCAGAAAACCTGGGGCAAAGTACCGTGCAGATCTTGCGCGATCCCGGCTGGCTATTGAAATGGGTCGGTTCGCTGCTGGTGGTGATCGGCGTGTTTATGATGTTTTATCTGCAGCCGTACCGAAAGCAGACCGAAGGCGAACCGATCACCCCTTCAGCTCAAAAACAAAAAGCGAACACTACGCAAGCGGAAGCTGTCGCGGAAATCACGAACTAAAGCGCGAAGCGTCAGGTCAGGGTTGAATATTGAGTATTGAGCGCTAAACGTTTGATCTCACATGGAAAGCAGAAAAACCATCCGGTTGTTTGTGCTTTTTGGCTTCCTGGCCGCTTTCGCAGCGCGGGCATCGGACAAAGAGCGAGTGGCCGCTGAACAAACCGTTCCGGGCGCAACCAAATGGGGGTACTTCAGCGGCGAACCGGTGACGCGCTGGAGTCCCGACGGCCGGAACATGATATTAGTAACCGAATTGCGTTACACCGATCCGAAAGGCGAGGTGTGGGTGGCGCCAGCGGGATCGGTCACCGACGGCGCATCGATTCCGCGCTATCTCTGGTCGCTCATGGGCGGGCCGTTCGAGGGACAATA
>JBEDUS010000106.1:0-9071 GCA_040414975.1 Candidatus Udaeobacter sp. | reverse complement strand
TCAACTCGGAACGACAAATGCGGTTATGTTGGTTCGAGCCAAATGGCTTGCCTGGCAAAGCGAAATCTCTTATGACGAAAATTTCCCCATCCAGCGCGCACTGCGAGATCGCACATTTCAGAAAACGAGAAGGCGCGAATGGCTGAGAGCCGCGCGTCGTAACGCGTCATCGGCTCGCGGAAAATCAGCGTAGTCAAAAGATAAACGCCTGCGATAAGGAAAAAATTACGCCGCAAATCCGACACCAGAACAAATTTTCTGGATAGCTCGCGACATCTTCGCAGAAGCCGTTCTGCATCATCGTTACTGAAATGATGAAGTGCGAGCGTGCAAAGCGTGATGTCATATGCTTCGACAGAGTTCCATTCGAGAATGTTGGCTTCGCGGTAGGAAATCTCAGGGTAGCTGACGCTCAGTCTTCTGGCGATTTCCAATGTGGCAGGCTGCCGGTCTAACGCATCGACTTCTACGCTCGCGCCGATCTGTCGCGCATAATCGACGATCAATCGTGGGATATCCCCCGATCCCGTTGCCAGATCGACGAGGCGCAATTTATCGGCTGGTTTGATCCAGCGGCGAATAAAATCCGATACGAGGCGATAACTGCCGAACCAGCGATTCAATTGCCGGATACGTTCCAGATCGCGCTCCAATTCGGCCGACACCTGCTGCGGTCGATCCATCAATTCCAGCACTGCCGGATCGAAACTTCGTTTCATTTACCGTAGCGGCACCCTATGAGGGCCATAAGCTGCATGCTGCGGCCATCCAACACCGCTACACCGAGAGGAATTTTTGCCACGCTTCAGGGAGCGGGGCGTTTTCCACCTCACTCGCAATGCGGCCTTCGAATTCGGGACGGAAAACTGTGCTCGTTCCATAAACCATGATCGCGTCTTCTGTGCCTTCAACGCGAATGGCGTGCGCCGCACCTGGTGGACTTATCACACCGACATTGTTGCCGCTGCGATGATTATCGCCGTCCACAAAGAACCGCATTACCCGCCGGGGCAGTCCTACGCGAATATCGTACAAGATTATCTCAACGCGGCCCTGAATAAAAAACATCACGTCCCATTGCTCTTTGTCATAGCTCCGCGCGGAATAATTATTCGGCTCATCGATATACAGTCGCCGCAACCAGTCTACTGCATCGCCATTTTCCGGGATGCAAGGGGGATGCACGTGAAAGCCTTTGGCAGTTCCAGAAAACATCCGTGCAGCCGACCATTGCCTGGGCCAGAGGCCAATCTGCGCGAGAATGCCTTCATCCCGCCGGACAAATTCGCCAAAAAGTCCACGGTGCCGTTGCGGATGAATCTTTCGCGCAAAAATTTCCACGCCCGGAATCCACGCTTCCTTAATTTCTTTCTGGCTCCGATCGGCAGCGGCGAGTTCGCCTGCGTCCACGCCTCGCTGTGAAAACTCCTGCGTGAAGGATGCAGCACGGTAATCTCGGCTGCTTAAGATCTCCCGCGCGCCAGCATCGATTCCTTCCCAAAGATTTTCTTCGTGCCTGCTCATTTCATTTAACTTCGCGTTTTACTTGCCTACCGAGAAATCGGTCCGTTCGCGAGAAAGATTTCGTCGCCGCAGCTTTTTCCAAACCCGTTTCACTAGTTTTTCCGGAAGACGATATGGCGCGAGCAATATCTGACCGACCCGGCGCTCAGGCGATTTCCGCAGGGTCTGCTTCTGCTCTTTCAGCGATTTCAACTCGCGTCGGTACTCTTTGAGTTTGAGCAACTTTTCCTCGAGCATGGCGATATGACGATGTGCTCCTTCCAGTTCAGAGCCACGAATTAAAAGCGCTCGCTTCAATTCGCTCAACGTCATGTTGAGTCTGGCAAACGCCGCCTCCACTAGCAGGCTCGGCGCGCCGGACGCTGCGCTCGGTTGGCGCCGGAGACATATGGCTGTTGGATCCAACCCCGTTAGGTCATATTCATAATCAGGCAGCAGTCCAAAGCGCTCGAAGCAATGAACAATTTGCGGACGCCGCCTGGCAGGATCAGCACCAGAACCAGGAGTGAGCACGATATTCGCTGCACAATGCGACAGCGTTTCCGTCATGCGATTGTCATCGTTTTCGCCCGAAGGATAAAACCAAACTGCAGTTTCAAATGCCGTAGTCTCATCCTGTCCTAGCTTCGTGGCGAGGTCACCCGGAGAACGCATGACCACCGCTTCTCTTTTCGCTTCGGCAAATTGACGGTCAACTTCCTGAGAGTTTGCTCCGACGATAAGAAATCGGCCATAGGCAAACTTTCGCGACATTGTGCGCGCCAAATCGGCGTTAGAGGAATCAGAAGGTGATGGTAACACCGCGCACATTATATTGGTTGAAGCTAGCCGCAGGCAAATCTACCCTGCCGCGCCGCCCTGCGATACTGCCTGTCCTGCAATGCTCGATTTCGTTGTCTATCTCCTCTACCGCGCAGGACTAGCTATTGCCGTCGCTATACCAATGCGGCTTCTCTTTGCCGTTGGACAATGCCTCGGTCTTTGTGCCTGGCTCGTGTCCGGGAAGTATCGATGCCTGGCAGAGCGTAACGTTGCCATTGCATTTGCCGATGAAAAAACGCCCGGAGAGGTGCGTCGTCTCGTCCGCCGCCATTTCCAACGCCTCGGTGCCAACCTTCTTTGTAGCACTAAACTTACCGCAATGTCGCCGGAGAAAATCCTGCAGCGCGTCCACGTTGACAATATCGAGGCGATGGACAGGGAATTTCGCGCAGGCGTTCCCGTAGTGCTCATTTTGAGTCATCTCGGAATATGGGAATTGTTCGCACAATTGATGCCGAAGTTCGTCGGCTACGTGCGCAACGCTAGTGTCTATCAAAAGCTTGGCAATCGGTTCGTTGACGCGCACGTGCGCCGGACGCGTGGCCAGACCGGCCTGGAGTTATTTGATCGCCAGCAGGGATTTCAGCCTGTGATTGATTTGCTGCGCTCCGGCGGTGGAGTTGGTGTGTTGTCCGACCAGCATGCCGGCGATCACGGACTATGGACCCCCTTCTTTGGAAGGCTGGCATCGACTTCGCCTCTTTCGGCCTTGCTTGCCAAGAGGACCCGAGCGGCGCTTATCGCTGCGGGGGTCTACACAATCGGTCCAGCACGGTGGCGCCTAGTCTTTACCGAACGTTTTGATCGACCCAAAGCTGACGCCTCCGTTGCTGCGCTGACTGCAGAAATAAATCGTATCATCGAACAGCAAATTCGCGTCGCGCCGGAAGACTGGTTTTGGGTGCACAATCGCTGGAAAACACCCCAGCCTAACTTTCTTCTCGCGCAGTATAAGCGCGGCATCTATCTGCCACCCCGAGTTTCTGCTCAAGATCTAAAGCCGTTTCAGATTCTCATTCGCTCAAGTAATTGGCTGGGAGACGCCGTGATGAGCGTGCCCGCGGTACGCGCAATCAAGGCTGGGCGTCCCGATGCTCGCGTTACGATCGCCGCCCCGGAAAAGATCGCGCCGGTTTGGAAACTCGTTCCAGAAGTGGATGCGATCATTCCCCTGGCAGGAAACCAACTCTTTTCAGCTGTCACGTTACTACGGCAGGAACCATCCTTTGACGCAGCGATCCTTTTCCCAAATTCGCTGCGTGCTGCCATGGAGTCATGGCTGATCGGAATTCCGCGAAGGGTTGGTTATCGCGGGCATTGGCGACGTTGGCTTCTTAATCAAATGGTGCCGGTCCCGCGAAAACCAGGTCCACCGGAACATCACTCGCTCCGGTTCCTACGTATCGCGCACGAATGCGGTGCAGACACATCCAGCTCCGGTAAATCGGGAGTAGGCTCTCAGCAGTCAACGTCGAGTCTCCAAATTGGCATCGAACACCAACCAATCAAAATCGGTCTTTGCCCAGGCGCAGAATACGGCCCTGCCAAACGCTGGTTCCCAGAGCGTTTTGCCGAGGCGGCGGAAAAAATTGGCGCGCAATCGTCCGTCCAATGGATCTTGTTTGGGACGACGCGCGACGTCACAGCCGGCAAGCAGATTGCGGCCGAGCTAGGTGATCACTGTGTGAATCGGATTGGACAGACCACGCTCGACCAACTAATCGACGAACTGCGCGAATGCCGTTTACTGCTCACGAACGATACTGGGACAATGCATCTGGCATCGTTGTTGGGCGTACCAGTTGTCGCCATCTTCGGCTCGACGGAGCCCCGGCTTACTGGCCCGCTCGGCAACGGTCACTTCATCCTGCGGCATCATGTCGAATGCAGCCCCTGTTTCCTCCGCGAATGCCCAATCGATTTCCGCTGCATGAAGGCGGTCACCGCGCAGGAAGCTGCCGACGCTGCGCGGTCAATCCTCCGCACCCAATCAGGACAATTTGAAATCTGAAATCCCAAACTTCACACTCGCGGCCATGACCTGCGAAATTTCCGAATTATCGTCTTTCGTGTTGCAAAGCAAAGAGCGAGCGGATCTAAACCCTCAAATTTGAAGTCCTGCCATGGCCGTTTCTCCGCGTATTCGCACACAAGTGCAGGTGATGTTTTTCGATACCGATTGCGGAGGTGTTGTCTCAAACATCGCTTATCTGCGTTTCATCGAGATCGCGCGCACACTTCTTGCAGAAAAGCTCGGTCTTGCCCTCACCGAAATGGCCGAGAACCACAGGTATCCGGTAGTTGTGCGAACGGAGATCGATTATCGCCGGGCGGCCAAACTCGGAGATCAGCTCGTGATTGAAGGCTGGCTGGACAGGGTGGAACGTGTGCGGTTCTGGTGTGCATTCCAGATTACGCGACCCAGCAGTAATACGCTCATCGCTCAATGCCGCCAAATGCTCGCATTGATCAAGATGCCAGAAGGAAAATTGCTTCGTTTGCCAGAACATTGGGAAAAATATCGAAACGATGGTTCCGCCAAGTTCCAGCGTGAATTACCAATTCCTGGCAAGGAACTTATTCAATGACTGCTACCGCCCGCACCCTGAGCCTTGAAGACACTCTGCTCGAGCCGCCAGCGCTTCCTCCGCCGCCGATGCGCCATGCCTTGCTCGTGATTCTGATTGCGTTAGCGGCGTTGCTGCATGTGGCGACGATCGGCTCCGGCGATTTGTACAGCCAGACGGAAGGACAATACGCAGGAGCTGCCCGCGAGATGGTCGAGACTCACCAGTTGCTCCTACCTACGAACAACGGGGCACCGCGGCTGCAAAAGCCGCCATTGCTCTACTGGCTGATCATCATTTCGTTCAAGCTTTTCGGCGTTAATGCGGCAGCTGCCCGCCTCCCGGTCGCGTTGGCAGTCGTTGCCTCTAGTGCCCTGATCTTTCTGATCGGGGAAAAGCTCACGGATTACTGGCGTGGTTTTATTGCTGGTCTGATTTATTTGAGTCTATGCGGTACGTTTCTGCTGGGGCGCATTGTCATGCCCGAGCCGCTCGTTAGCGCGTTCATTGCTGGCGCGATTTTCTGCGCGATCGGCGCTTATCAGCGCCACGGTAATCGCCGGTTTTGGTTCGCAGGCTTTTGGATTTGCTCGGCTTTCGCCTGCCTTACCAAAGGTTTGCTAGGCATCGCTTATCCCGCCGCCGTTCTTCTAATCCTCTCCATCTTTTACCGCGAAGCGCGAATGCGATTTCGTGGCCTGTTGCGATGGGAATATGTTGCGATCTTCGCCATGATCGTCGCGCCATGGCACATTTGGGTAGAATGGCATTTCCCTGCGTATTTTCGTTATCAGATGGCCTCGGAATGGCTCGGCCATCTGCGCGGACTTACCGACAAAACGCACGATTTCCTTGGGATGCCCGCGTATCAGTTTCTGGTCATGCACTTCGCCTGGTGGTTTCCGTGGTCGATTGTGCTCCTGCCGGGCATCATTTGTGCCTGGCGCCGTGTGATTCGACCGCGCGAAATCGATTTCGCGGACGCGCTGCTGCTTTGCTGGATGGGGGTCGTCTTTGTCCCGCTGCTGTTTCTGGGGCAACGCCAGGATTATTATTCAATGACCATGTGGAGCGCGTTCGCGCTCTGGGCGGCCGTTGCATGGGACCGAACACCGCAGTCGTTACGCGCGGCCGGCGCAATCGGTGTCGGGCTCGTCGGCTTGATAGCCGCGATCGCTGGATTCTTTTTTGCAGGTGCGACGCGCGCTTTGAATGGAAACTGGGGAACGATGGACACGCGCTGGACGGCTTGGAGGGCGCTGCACGATATGCCAGTTTCAACGTGGCTGGCGTTTCGACCTTTGGTTGCGATATTTGCTGTCTCGCTCATTTCCCTGTCACTCATAGCCCTGTACTTTATTTCCAAGCAACGCGGGAGACTTGCGGCCATCGCCCTTGCCATCTCAATGATCCCGGGCGGTCTCAGCATGATGGAAGCGGTCGCACAAACCGCCCCCTATTTTTCACTTGCTGATGTCGCACGATTTCTAAATCCGCGCCTCGATGCAGGCGGCGATACGATCTTTGAAGGACCGCTCGACGACAGCAGTAGCCTGATCTTTTATCTGAACCGGAAGTTTTTCTTGGTTAATCAGAATCCGAAAAAAGACGCCCCAATTGGCAGTCCACCCATTGATATGTTTTTGACTGAAGCCGCCGTCTTAAAAAAATGGAGCCAACCCGATCCGATTTATCTAATTATCGAGCAAAATCGGGCCGATTATTGGAAGCGCATTTTGACCTCCCAGTTTCACATCTATCATCAAATCACAAAGTCGGGGACCTACCTGGTGCTTAGTAATCAATTATGAGTCGAAGTGTGAACGTGAGGAAATGGGTGATCTCCATTTGAAAAATTCGCGTGACAGCTTAAGGTGCGGGCTCATTTTTGCAGGGTAACTTAATCTATGTCGCAACATCGCAGCTTAAAAGGAGCCAGCACGATCGCCGCCCGGCGCAATGTGCTGAAACGCTTCGAACGGGTCGAGCTTTTGAAAAAGCGCGGCCAATGGAAAGACGGCCAGAAGGTCATCGGCCTGCCCAAAACGAAGCCGGACGTTTAATCGCAAGCGTAAGAGGTGACTAGTGAAAAGTGATTCGTGGCGCTTGCGCCTGTTACATTCAGTTCTCCCCAATCACATTTCACTCGCTTAAGTGCGTCTCAACCGCTTCCTAGCCGCTGCCGGTCTTGGTTCGCGCCGGCATTGCGATGGTTTGATCGCTGCGGGCCGTGTCACCATCAACGGCAAAGTTTGTACAAATTTTAGTGTACAGCCAGGCGCGCGCGACTACGTCAAAGTCGATCACAAACTCGTTCACGTGGCTCCAGTGTTTACGATCATGTTGCATAAGCCCGCCGGATTTGTTTCGACTCGAAAAGATCTCCACGCGCGCGACACAGTCTTTGATCTCTTACCCAAAAAGTTCTCCCATCTCTTCACGATTGGACGTTTAGACGCGCAAACTGAAGGTCTGCTGCTTTTGACCAACGACGGTGAATTAGCGCAAGAGCTCACCCATCCACGCTCTAAAGTTGATAAGGAGTACGAGGTCACGCTCGATCGACCATGGGATCCGGCCTTCAGCCCAAAGCTGCTGCGTGGAATTCTTCTCGATGGCCAACGCGCGAAAATTGCGCGGCTTCACTCGCTCTCGCCTAACTGTCTTCGCGTTACCTTGCGGCAGGGAATAAATCGACAGATTCGGCGCATGTTTGAGGTCATAGGATATCGCGTCAAACATCTTCTCCGAATTCGAATCGGAAATCTTCGGCTCGGCAATTTGCCGTGCGGGCATTGGCGGGCGTTGACACAGCGGGAACTCATGAATCTGCGCTTGAAGGATAACAGCGACGCTGTAGCCGCGAGCGCTGGCCGTGGCAGGCAGGCAGCTGGCCATCTTAGAGAGCGGGGAGGTACACAAGATGAAACTCGACGACTGTAACGCGCTGATCACGGGAGCTTCCGCCGGGATCGGGCGCGAATTTGCCCACCAGCTCGCCAGCCGGGCCAAATCGCTCATTCTAGTTGCTCGACGCGAACGGCGGTTGAACGAACTCCGCGAAGAACTAAATCAACACTATCCGAATCTCGCGATTTCATTTCGAAAAACTGATCTCGCAGATCTTGTGCAACTGAATGAGCTGCTGACATGGCTCGATCATGAAAGAATTGACGTCGATCTCTTGATTAACAATGCCGGCCTGGGCGATAGCGGTTCCTTCGCGAGAAGCGATCCGATTCGCAACAAGCAAATGACGCTCGTAAATATTGTCGCTCTCACAACACTCACTCGCCACTTGCTTCCGCGAATGATCGCGAGACGACGCGGCGGCATCTTGAACGTTAGTTCGTCGGCTGGATTTCTTCCGATCCCTGATTTCGCGGTTTACGCAGCGACCAAAGCCTACGTTACAAGTTACTCCGAAGCGCTGCGGGCCGAACTCAGAGGAACCGGTGTAAGTGTTTGCACACTTTGTCCGGGTCCCGTGCACACCGAATTCCAGGAAGTCGCCAAACGCCCGGGCGCTCGGCCGGATACCGGGCCGGAGTTCGTTTTCGTTCCCGTAGAGCGAGTAGTGCGTGATGCGCTTATGGCATTGGAATCAGATCGCCCGCTTGTTATCCCAGGCTTTCCGATGAAACTCGGGATGCTTCTTCTTCGAATAACGCCGATGCCCGTCCTGCGCCTGCTGTCACGGTTCACACCGAAGCGGAGTTAAGCGCTATGGCCCGGCCGAAATCTGTCAGTTCTCCGGCTAGTTGTCTGAATTTTCTAAAGATGAAGGAAGTTGTGCTCGCTTTGGAAAATAACGCGACTGACCGCGATTTCAGACGTCACGACAAATAGCAAGATACCACCGAGCACCACAAGAGGCAGAGCGGGATTGATCCGCCGGAACAACCAGCCGATGCCATAAACATAAAATAGCGCGAAGGGAATCAATGCGCCGCTGAGCAACCGGCCCGACGCAAAGTATGGATGAGAGCGGGAGGGATTAATACAATTGCCGTAATCGAACTGAATCGAAAGCATCGCCAGAAAACCAACCAAAGCGATGAAACCGAAGGCCGCTATGGCAATCGCTTGCTGCTGAAACGTTGAGAGACCGGTTTTCTTTCGCAATCCAACGAGCGCGGCGGCGAGCAACGCCAGCGA
>JBEDUS010000105.1:0-4047 GCA_040414975.1 Candidatus Udaeobacter sp. | reverse complement strand
TGCGCTACCAAGCACGAACATCAAGCCAAGGCTAAGAAGGATTTTGCTGATGTTTTTTGTTCTCATTTATTTAATTTCCTTTCATTGTTTTGGCCTTCCGTGGTCTCTCTTCACTGAGAACTCATTTCTGGCCTCACAGAGGTACAGCAGGAAATCCGGTGCGATATAACGCGGAAAGTTTGGATTTTTTTAGAACCCAGCCTTTGGTCACCGCAGCGACGAGACAGACAGCGGATGTTATGGATCTGTTATTAAACAGAACGAAGCGGGAGAGGCCGTTTAATTCTGACTCGATCAGTGTCTTGGAATGGACTCTAAGAGAGCCTTAGAAGGTGCATAGGAGCGTAAAAAAAGCCGTCACGCGCTGGAAGCGTGGCGATTAATTCTCCCAAACCGATCACCAGGTCGCGCCCTCATTCGTACAGGCCGTCAAAACTCAGGTCATTGCCGTAGCTAGTGCCGTCGTTGTTAGTGGCCACTATCCGGAAATGTTGGGTGCAGAACGGCGGTTCGGACATACCGACGATGGTCGCACTAACATGCTGGTATGTGTTCCAGTCACAGTTTGGCTGGCGGTTCTGCGCCCGTATCTGGTCGTTAGTCCGTACTCAAAATAAACCGTGGTGATCAATCCATTCGGTGATCGACAATAGATTGCCGGCTGTAAACAAGCTGAAATCCCCAAAGCGGAACGCCGCATAAGGATCATGCGCTCGACGTTCTGATTCGATTGGTGGTGGAACCGCTGGGCGCTCTCCCTCAGGCGATTGATATGAGCTTGAATCGATTGGCTGCGGCATGCTCGAGCGCGTTCACTCGAACACGCACAGGAGATTTTAAATTGAGCGGCAAGCCTCGCAACCCTATTGGCCCAAATGCGGCCAAGCCTTTGGTTAAACCGTTCTGCCAGTATCCATTTCATCATTCAAGGCTTGCTCTTCGCGTGCCTTCTTGTTTTGATTGCGCCGTGTGCGTCGACGAGGATCAGGCCTCGGGGAATGAGATCGCCCCAATCACGCAAACCGGGCCGATTGCATTCACAACAACTCATTGGAGCGTGGTGCTGGAGGCACAGGGTCGTACGTCGGCAGCGCAAGCGGCACTGGATAAGCTGTGCCGCACTTACTGGCGACCAATTTATGGTTTCCTCCGACGAAAAGGTATCGCCCCGGAAGAAGCAAAAGATCTCACACAGGGGTTTTTTGCGCTACTGCTAGAGCGCCGGGATCTGCATGCCGTCCGCAAGGAGAAAGGGCGATTGCGCTCCTATCTGCTGACATCGGTTAAGCACTTCCTAACGAACGAGCGCAACCGTGCCATGGCAATTAAGCGTGGCCAGGGACAGAAGTTGATCCCATTAGAGGATTTGCGTGAGCGTGAGCGCATCGGCTATGAGCCGACAGATACTTTGGCTGCAGATAAAATTTACGAGCATCGTTGGGCGCTGAGCGTGCTTGATCAAGTTTTGAGACGACTCGGCGACGAGTATCGTGACGCTGGGAATGTCCAGTTGTTCGATCGGTTACAGAAGTCGCTCACCGATGACTCAGATCGGCCTTCCCCGGCCGATACTGCACGCGAACTCGGGATGACTGAGAGTGCCGTAAGGCAAGCCGCTTATCGATTGCGTCAGCGTTATCGCCAGATTTTGCGTGAAGAAATCGCGCACACCGTAATGGTTCCTGGCGACATCGAAGACGAATTACGCCACCTGATTGCAGTGCTGCGGGCGTAACAAGCGGGAGAATTTCTTGCATTACCTGATTGGGGGCTGATGGCCAAACCACCAAATGAAAACCGCCGCTACCGTTTGCGAAAAGTGCGGAGCAAAAATCCTTGGCGACGCACCACTAGAGGTTTGCCCCGCTTGCCTTTTAGAAAGCGGTCTTGGTCTGATCGAGGGCGATTTTGTCGCTCGGGTTGCTGACCTGGCTCCCGACGATTTCGCACGGCCAGCGGCTAGGAAGAAATTCGCACGACCAGCAAGCGTGCCAGGCAACTTCAGCGACCACGAGTTGCTGGAGGAAATCGGCCGGGGCGGTCAGGGCGTAGTGTATCGCGCCCACCAGAAAACTCTCAATCGCACCGTAGCGCTCAAAGTGATTGGACTGGGCCCCTGGACTACGGAAGCGCATCTAAGGCGTTTTCGCCGGGAAGCGGAAGCCGCTGCCAGCCTGGTCCATCCGTGCATTGTTCCCATCTACCAAATTGGCGAACGAGATGGCTCCTGTTACTTCAGCATGAAGTTCGTCGAAGGCGGCCATCTTGATGAAGTAATTAAACACACACTGATTCCAATCCGGCGCGCGGTGGAGCTGATCGCCAAGTTAGCGCGCACCATTTATTACGCGCACGAACGCGGTATTCTGCATCGAGACATCAAGGCATGAAACATCCTACTCGATCAAGAAGGCGAACCGCATCTCACTGATTTTGGTCTTGCCCGACTAGTCGAGACAGAAGGCACGATCACGCGCACGCTGGAAGTGATAGGGACACCCAGTTACATGGCACCGGAACAAGCTGCCGGTGGAATGACGCAGGTCAACCAGTCCACAGATATCTATGGACTCGACGCGGTCCTTTACCAGCTGCTTACCGGGCATCCGCCTTTTGCGGGATTAAGCGCGCGGAGAATGTCAGTCTTAGTAAGGCGATCGTGTCACAGGGCCGTAATGCGAGCGTATCTGGCAAAGGCGCAGAAAAGCGCGCGGATTCTTTTGCTACCACGCATTGGAGCGTGCTGCTGGAGGCACAAGGTTCAACACCAGAAGCACGAGCGGCAATGGATAAACTTTGCCGCACCTTTTGGCCACCGGTTTACGGTTTCGTGCGCCAACGCGGCATTGGACCGGAACAAGCCAAAGATTTCACTCAAGGTTTCTTTGCTCTGCTCTTGGAACACCGAAACCTGGATACTCTGTGAAAGGAGAAGGGGCGCTTGCGTTCGTATCTGCTCAGATCGCTCAATTATTTCCTGATGAGTAAGCGATCCCGCGCTATGGCTATCAAACACGGCCAGGGCCAACGATTGATTCCACTGGACCAACTTAGCGAGTGTGAACGCGTCGCTTTTGAGCCGACCGAGAAGTTGACGGCAGATCAAATTTACGAGCAGCGCTGGGCCCTAACACTTCTCGAGCAAGTGCTGGCGCGCCTGCAAACGGAGTATCAAACCGCCGGTCCCACGTCTGCGCAATTGTTTGACCGGTTACAGAAATCGCTCATAAACGCATCCGATTGCCCTTCGCAGAGAGACATTGCACACGAATTCGGGATGACTGAGAATACGCTGAAAGAAGCATTCCATCAGCTGCGTCGGCGCTACCGGCAACTTTTGCGCGAAGAAATCGCAGAGACCGTAATGGTTCCAAGCGAAATCGAGGACGAGCTGCGCCATCTTATTGCGGTCTTGCGCGCGTACCCGATTGGCTGCCACTCTCATGCGCTGGGGCGCCTCAACGCTTCAGTGCCACCCTTAGCAATAGCCCCTTAGCGAAAGTTGCGTCGCGAACGCTTCACCGATTTAGATTTTTCTCCTCTTCTGAATTTCAAGACTCGTTCAAGGATCTGGCGTCGGAATTCTTTACGATCGACTGCGTTGTCCGCGCTGAGGCCTTTTAAGCCGGCGATCTCGGCTACGGTCTTGGCGTAATCTACGCCTTCTCTTTCGGCCAAGTCCTCCCACCGTGCATCGGCCATGATCTCAATGAGATTCGAGACGGACCGCCTTTCCAGCTCCGCGAGAGCTATGAGCTTTTGCTTTGTGTCCTCGTGCTGCGTGATGTTTAGCTTCGGCTTCCGATTTCTTTTCTTTTTCTTCCGTTTCATCGCAACATAAGACTTTCGTCTTATCTACTTTTATCTTTGCAATGCGCCTTTGATGCGCATAGCATCCGCCTCGGATTCGCATCCAGACTATGAAACGGACTTCTGTTTGTCAGGCAAATCTTCAAACAAACCAAAAGCTTTTTCGTTCTTACGCAGTTTTTCGAGAACTTAGCCCTCCCATTTCCGGAGTAATACCTAAGGGAGCCCTACTCTCCT
>JBEDUS010000104.1:0-3199 GCA_040414975.1 Candidatus Udaeobacter sp. | reverse complement strand
GATACTTTGAACCTGGTTGTCGTCGATCATCACTCCGTTTGGTCCGCTAAGCCCATCAAGTATTGGCTTGATCACATTATCGATGTCGGCGGCGCGATCGCTTTCGTACTGTGCTTGCTCTGATCGCCACAACTGTATGGTGATACCGACATCACCAGAAAAAAGGATGGGTATGGTCGCGGTTAACTCTGTGATTGCTGCGGTGATGTGAGCCCGCCTTTCCTTTTTCGCTTGAATGGAGGCCAGATCGGAAGAGAGTTGGATCTGAACCTCCGTTTCGTGTGCATAAACAAGTTTCATCGTGGTCACACCAAAAACCGAGCGCCCCAGAGGCAGATTACATCTGCGAGGCACAAACCGCACAAAAAATCGCCGTTGACTTGGATATCGTCGTTCGCTCCGAATCGCGTTGCCAATCTTTGGACAAACACTTTTTGGCAAAAACCCTCGCTGAATTCCAATGTCCGCTTTACCCCCGAAAGCAGACATTCATCGTTCGACCACAGGCCGGCCTGCTAGTATGGCACCTCTGGCTTTGTCATCTTGCGCTCCGGCTGGGCATTCCTACTTGAGATTCGGCCTATTGCGACCGAATGCCTTCCTCGCGTTGGTGATGCTCTTTACCGATTAGCGTCCCTCGCGCGCCCTTAGGCGAACGACGATTCATGAATTCGCTGCCGGCAACAGGGCCGCGTGTTCGCGCTCGCGCGGTTGATTTTAGCCGGCCTCGGGCCTGACCCGAGCAATTATTTTTTATTGGGCAATTATGCCAATAAAGTTCAGTTTCGAGTACGACATTCTATTCGCTCTCAGCCGTATAGCTTTAGCTGCGGGCGAGCGAGAGATCCGCAGAGCTCTGCCACCCGGATTTGATTTTCGCATCGATGGGGATTGCGCGGAAATAACCACACCGCGCGGAATGCCCAGAGCGACAGCTGATTACGTCAATAGGCTTCTTAGCCGATTTCTTGTCTAGCGAAAAACGGACGGGGCGGGCGTCAGGTTGGCCCGCCAAGCTGGGCTGATGTAGGAAACGGATCGGTTCGCCCAAGATGCATACTAAACCGTGGCTTAGATTTCAAATTATTTGAAAGAGACTAAGTCGGCGGCTCACGCATTTCAAATTATTTGAAAAGCGACCGGTGGTGCTGTATTGCCCGACAATTTTAAATTATTTGAAAACGGTCGAGCGTGCGCGCGGACGTGCTGCAGATTTTGAAATTATTTTGAACAGTGACGTATTGTTGCAAAAATTTTCGCGCGACTAGCTCGGCTGTCCCTTGAAATTCCGAAACTCCTCCACATATCGCTTTGACGAATTGCTGCGTTGTCTGTTCTCGCCGGAAGAATCGTCCGGCCAGCGGAACAGTAGCCACCAAAAAATTTGAACCCAATTCGCCTCTGGCAACAGGGCCGAACACTCGCGGTCGCATGGTGCGGCGCGGGTTTTTTAGCCGGCCTCGGGACTGAACCCCGCGGCCAATTTCAAGAGGAGAAACATCGATGTTGTTTAGTTTTTATTACGCACCGTTCTCGGACGATGAGCTTGAAGACCTCGGCGGGTACAATCCCTGGAACCCTCGGAAGAATTTCCATTGCTCCAAAGAACAGTTCGCTGTTCGCTTCAAAGAGCTAGTGGATGTTCTGCCCAAGGATACCTATGACTGGTCGATCGAGCTCGATCAGGAAGGTGTTCTCGGCCTGAGTATGCCTGCATCGACTGCCCGCAGATTGGGGAAAAGGATCGAGAAGATCCTCGGACCAGAGATAACGTAAGCTGATTGAGGAGGGCGGCCATGATCAGTTCGTGGTCGCCTTTCATTTTTATTTTAGGAGCAAACTTATGAGACATACAAACTATTGCGATAGCGAACCAGAAGATGGGGCCGTCTTCGACTTGGACTGCTCGCGCGAAAGCTTTATCGCGAATGCGGGTTTCATTTGCGAAAGCGTCCCAGATGATGCCGAGGTTCGGCATTTCTATTGCCCAGATTGCGACAGCGGTCATCTACGGGTGATTTTGCCGGGGCTATACGCCGAAGCGGCCGATCAAATGGCGACCTATCTTGCCGGGGGCTTGGTCGGCCTCGAGCTGACGCGAACCTGGATTAATTGAAGGTCTAGGACAGTACCCCAGCGGGGTGCATCGGCGCCGCCGGCTAATCGCTTTCGTATTGACGGCTGAATGCGCAACCTCAGTCGTTCTGCGTCCAACGCCAACCGCTTGCTCGCCAGCGCGGGCGGTGCCCGACCTATGTGAACAACTAGCGGGCAGCCGAGGTGATCCCTAATCGAATTCGGTTATCAGGCCGAATGCCTCAGCTCGCACCTATGCTGGCTGGGCTTAACCGCGCTGCGGCGAATATCCGCGGCGATTTTAAAAGAAGGGGTTTGAAATATGAGAATCGACACACAATGGCGTGACCAAACGACTGAGTTGATCAATCGCTTTGGGTGGAAGCTCTGCGGTGTACGTGGCGACGAAACGCACTTTCCATTTATCTACACGCTTGGCAACTGCGCTAGTGGCTTGCCGGAACTATTGATGATTGGATCATCCAACGAGGCCACCTTGAATTCAATCTGCGAGCTAATGCGATGGTGCCGTCGTGCCTTCCAAGAACGCGAACTCATCGAGCTACCTTGCTACGACTACGCGTTCCGAGCCGTGAACGGCAACGACGACGCGAAAATCTATGCTTGGCAGGTTGATGCGTATTACCGATTCGAAGACTACTCGGTCCAGCAAATCTTGATTCCCGACAATTCGGGCAGGTTTCCTGATGACCCAGAGTGTGAGGAGCCATATCGCTTGGTGCCGATATTGACGGGCAGAAGCAAGCTGGGAAAAGGTCCGGCGTACGGACTTTCTTCACGCGACGTTCCGTGTGAAAATCGCGCTTGGCCTCAAACCCAGCTTCAAAATCAACGCCGTCGCCTCTCACAACGAGCGTTACGCAATGACTGAAACTCTCGAACGGATTGTTCTTGCCTCACGGCCAGTTGGGGAACCGACTTTAGATAATTTTCGTTCGGAAAAACTTCCGATCCCGGATGCCGGATCGGACCAGATGCTGTTGCGCACGCGATGGCTTTCACTCGACCCCTACATGCGCGACCGGATGAGCGATGCGCCCTCCTATGCCAAACCTGTTGGCATTGGCGATGTGATGGAGGGCGGCACGGTCAGCGAAGTAAT
>JBEDUS010000103.1:0-2415 GCA_040414975.1 Candidatus Udaeobacter sp. | reverse complement strand
TCACTGTGAACTCCGCGCCACGCAACATGCCACAGACCATCTGCGGCGGTTTCGATGAAGATGTGCGATGTGCCAGAGGCATTGACAGTCTGAGGGCAGTTTGCCCGAAACCACGGCAGGTTGGCTTGCTTGGGTAACGGTCGAGCTGCTCGGCAGCGAAGGATTCAGTCACTTTTGACTTCGAATTTCATCATTGGGTGCAGTACCGATCAATTGCCACTCGCAATTCTCGTCATGGAAAACGTGTAGAATCAGCTCGCCTCGCTCAGGCACTTGGGTGGTAACGAAAGCCATGCAATTTCGCGACTCAGGAAATCGCCAACGATCAACGCTCACGATCTAACAAGACTTAAGATTAACTACGGCGCCCGGTGATCGGACGTGGCTGCGAGGAAAACGGTCTAGCTATTCTCAGCGTGGAAGTAAGCGGGGGCGCGGTTCGGTTCATCGCCTGGTTAGATCGCTTATTATATATTGGGATCTTTTGAACCTCAAAACTGCAGATAAGCCGCTAATTTTCCCCGTCACCTTTGAATCCGAACTGGGCGAGTAAGACATCATTATATGTATGAGCGCCTCGCACACAGGCCAGCGGCAAGTTATTAAACAAGTCCTCCAAATCCTCGGCTGGGTGGTGGCTTGGGGCTGGGCATTACTCACCATCATCGGAGGTCTGGGGCTCATCATCACGTTAGGTCCCTGGCCTCCGACCAACGGTTGGTTCGCTTTGTTTTCCGGGTTGGCCGCTTGTCCCGTGACAGCGTGGGCTCTGCAACGATACCGCCGCGTCAATTTCCCTAGCTGGGCGCGCTTCCTCGTTGCCTTTGCGATCATTCTGCTCGGTAGGCTTGCTCTAAAAATGGAAGGCCGCGGCACGTTCCTACCCGACTTCCACTGATGGCCAGCAGCCTACCCAGCCACACCGGGCATATGGACTGGGTCATTTGACCCAGCGGGTTCGTGCCTCCCAAATCTCCATGCCGTTGGAGCCCAGCGGCCGGGAGAGGCACTTATTTGGATTCGAGTCGCGCTCTAAAGGCGCGGTTCTGGTAGAGCAAGCTGAAAAGCTGCTTGCTCACATTTCTTTGAAATCGCCAGCCTGCTCGTGCGTCTCGATCACGTTGCCCGCTTCGTCGTAAATGCGAATTACCGCATTATGTGACCGGCTGTAAAACTTGGCGTGATTAATTGCGTCGCTGATTGCTTTTGGGCCGCGATACCACATCGGACTATAGGGAAGCGTATCACTGACTAGATCGACACCATGTTTGTCGGCTCGTGGCCGAATCTGGTAAACATCTGTGCGAATTGTCGACCTTTTAGGGCGTCGCATCGTTTGCCATTTGGCTTTCAAAAATGATTCTAGCGACGCGTAGTAGTGCAAAAACGTTAGTTGTGAAGCAGGCTGAGGCTTCCAGTCCAACTCGTTCTACGGAAAACGGCGGGGCGGAGTTCCAGAAAAAGAACGGCAGGGCGGCGACGGATAGCGTTTGGTTGCTGGGCTCCGCGTTCGCTTCCGCTCGCGACTTGCAAAACTTGCGCCTCTTGTCGTATGCGCGAAGACTTAAAATTCGTTGAGCCGTAAGAAGCCCGTGCCGGTTCGAATCCGGCCATCCGCAATTTCGACGACGGATCGTGAACTATTGACTCGTTGAATCGTTAAATCGAGAACCTACCTACGAAGCCGCAAACCGAGATTCCAGAATCCGGCTAAGAAATGGAGCGTCCGCTTTTTATTTCGGTAATTCTTGGCACCTCCCGCTTGGGGGGGACTGAACACGCTGCCCGCTTTGTTTTTCAACAAACTAAGAGGCGTCCAGGCATAGAGACGGAGCTAATCGACGTGCGCGAGCGATCGAAAACCTCCTGCCAGTCATGCGCGAACTGGGGCTGGTAACAATTTTTGGACGTGAATTTTGAAAACGTGCAAGGGCTTTTCGACGAGAAGGGAAGATTGCTCGATCAAAGCTATGTCCGATGCCTCGACAAATTTCTGAATGAGTTAATCTGGATGGCGCGCGCGTTCTTCGCTACGGGCGCGAAAACATTCCAGAGGTCAAGACGCAATAATCCGGCGAGGGAACAATGTCGAAAGACACGCTAAGCGAACGAATGCAGCGCCTTGGCATTCGCGATTCCGACCTTGAGGAAGGCTTTGCGCGATCCGGCGGCCCGGGCGGCCAAAACGTAAATAAGGTTGCGACTGCCGTAACTCTGCGTCATCGGCCAAGCGGCCTCAGCGTGACTGTTCAGGATTCGCGTTCGCAAGTAGTGAATCGCAAGCTAGCGCGGGAACGATTGCTGGATGCGATTGAAACCGCTCAAAAAAAACGGCGTATGGCCGAAATCGGGAAGCGCGAAAAAGAGCGGCGCAGAAAATCACCAAGGCCAGCTGCGTTAAAGAGGAAAATTCTC
>JBEDUS010000102.1:0-8592 GCA_040414975.1 Candidatus Udaeobacter sp. | reverse complement strand
CCGCGGCCTCTCAGGTTGCGAGCCTCACCATTGCCGAGGTGGATGATCATGGAAAATTCCATTTGCGAGCAACGGTTCCCACAGTCAAAGGCGCGCGCGGCGTTGTGGCGGGTAAAGGCGAAACTGCATATCTGATTGATCCAGCAGAGGGACGGATCCTAAAGCTTACGCGCAAATCGGACCGCCCTGGTTCTTAGGACTGAGATCGTATTGTTGCTTTCGGATCAAAAATCGCCAGCAATGCGGGCAATACAATCAGGACGAGCGGCAAGGAAAAGATTAGCCCTGAGATAATCGCGATGGCCAGCGGCTGTTGCATGGCGGAACCATGGCCGATTCCCAGCGCCAGGGGAAGCAATGCCAAAATAGCCGCAAAGGCGGTCATCGAAATCGCGCGCATCCGATTGATCCCGGCAACGATCAAGCGGTCGCCGCTGGGGGGCAGCAACCGAAATTCCGAGTAATAAAAAATCGCAATCTCAGTAACAATGCCAACGATCATGGTCATGCCCATTCGCGATGTGATGTTGAACTCCGTGCCGGTGATCCACAGACCGAAAAACACTCCCGCGACGGCGAATATCGGCACGAGCAACATCGCAAAGGCAACACGGAAACTTTCGTAAAGGAAAAGCAACAAAAGAAAAACCAGAACAATTGCCGCAATCAAAATGATGGTGAGCCCGCGAAAGGCGATCTGTTGTTGTTCGTACAGTCCGCCAAAAGTATAGAGCACATTGCTAGGAATAGCGCCGGATCTGGCGAGGGCCTGTTTCACATCGCTGACTGTTGATCCGAGGTCGCGACCGCTGATACGCGCGGTCACCGCAACCATGCGCTTGAGATCGTCGCGCGAAATTTCAGGTTCGCCGCTGACCGGAACGAGAGTAGCCACTCGCTTCAGTGGAAACAGGTGACCATCCGGTGCGCGCAAAAGGAGATTCTCGATGTTACGCATGGTTTCGCGGGCATCCTTGGGAATCCAGGCTCGCACGCCGATTAACTTCGGTCCCTTCAGAATGTGGGTTGTTACATTGCCCGTCAAAAAATCGTTCAGTGCCTTTGTGACTGCCTCGGGATCCATGCCTTCTAGCCCAACCTTGACACGGTCTACCTGAATATTCAGAGCGTCACCCGCCGGCACGATGCCATTCTTCACTTCGACAACACCGCGCACTTTGGAGATTGTGTCGGCGACACGCGGCGGCAGCGTCCGCAATATTTGTTCGTCGTCGGAGTAAATCTTGATTTCGATCGGTTGCGGCACGGCGGTCAGATCACCAATCAAATCTTCCATTAATTGGGCGAGTTCGATCTGAAGGCCGGGGATGTGCTTCTCAATTTCATCCCGGACATCATTCATGATTTCTTCAATTCCGCGGCGTGGAAATGGCTTTAGTCGAACAAAAAAGTCTCCGGTGTTCGCTTCAGTGACGCCGCCGCCAAGCTGCAAGCCGGTGCGCCGGGAATAGGTCTCTACTTCGGGAGTCGCCTGCAGAACCGATTCGACCTGGCGCAGAAGACGATCCGTCTCCGCAAGCGAGGTACCAGGCGGCGAAATGTAATCGAGAACGAAACCGCCTTCGTCCATGACTGGCATGAAGCCGGACGTGACATTTTTGAACGCGATGAAGCCAAGCAACAAAAGTGGAACCAGGAAGACGATAACGAATCGCGGTTGGCGTAAGACGTGCTGCATCGTGTCCCGGTAAATTTGATGCACGCGCTGACTAAAGGTGCCATGCTCCTTGATCTCAGCGTCTTTTCGTTTCAACAGAGCCGCGCACACGATCGGCACGGCGAGCCACGCCACGATGAATGAAATGATGAGAGCTACAGCCATCGTTAACGACAGCGCCTTAAAAAATGCACCCGTGACTCCGGAGAGAAACGCCAGCGGGGTGAAAATGATAATAGTGGCTGCGGAAGAACCTGCGAGCGGATTGGTGAATTCGCGAGCGGCGCCCAGAATCTGCGAACGCGGATCAGCCTCACGCAGGGCGCGCACTCGGCGAACAATGTGTTCCACCATTACGATCGCGTCATCAATAATCAGCCCAACAGCAGCGGCCATGCCGCCAAGCGTCATGATGTTGAAACTCATTTTCAGGACGTAGAGGAGAAGAATGGTGGCGACAAGCACGGCAGGCACAGTCAGCGTCGCGATAAGTGTGACTTTCCAGTCGTGCAGAAAAATAAGGAGAACGAAACCGGCTAGAACCATGCCGATCAGGATTGCATCTCGCGTGCTGTGTTGCGAGGTGACGATGAGATCGCTTTGATCGTACCAACCGGCGATCCTCACGCCTTCGGGAATCTGCTTTCTGATTTCGTGTAATTTCGCCTTGATCCCGCGCGCGATCTCGACTGTGTTCCCCGACGGCTGCTGATAAACTTGAAAAAGCACCGCGTCGTGCCCATCGGCTGTGACGCGTACCCATTGCGGTTGGGTTGAATGTTCGACTGTGGCCACATCGTCGAGCAGCACAACCCCATCGGGGTTTGACCGCAGCACGGTGTGCTCAATTTCGTCAAACTTTTTGAAACGCGTGTCTGAAACGACGAGGTAAAGCTTGTCGTACTGCTCCAGGCGACCGACGGCGACCAAAACATTGGAAGCGGAGAGGGCGGTTGCCACGTCAGCCAGTGTCATGTTGAACGACTGCAGTTTGTCTGGATCGACAGTGACCCGATACTCCTCAACCCGGCCGCCCTGAACGCCGACTCGAGCGACTCCTTGAACGGCAGAAAGCGCCGGGCGCAATGTGTACAGCGCCAAGTCACGTAGCTCGACTAGCGAATTCGAATTGGAAGTAAGACTGTAGGCGATTACTGGAAAAACCGTGGGATCCATGCGCTCAACCTCGAACGAGGTCCCCGAAGGCAGGCTCGGCAGAATCTTGTTTACTTGAGATTGACATTGCAGAAGGCCTGAGATCATGTCCTCGCCCCAGTTAAAATTGACTGAGATCTCCGCCGTGCCTCGACTGGTTGTGGATCTCACGCTCCGCACGCCGGGAATCGCGCGCACCGCTTCCTCTACAGGAACCGTGACTTCGATCGTCATCTGTTCCGCCGGCCGATCACCGGCATCAAGCGTGATGCGGACACGCGGGAATTCGACATACGGAAACAGCGCAACCGGGAGCGAAAAGCTTGCAACCGCTCCGGCAAGTGCCAGCGCACCGAGCAAAAACAAAATCGAACGCGTATGGCTGTGCGCCCACGCGGTGAAGCTCATTTTTTGATTTCGACGGCCATGCCGTCTTCCAACTCGTAATTGCCGACGATCACCACCCGGTCCCCAGGCTGAAGATCGTCCGCGATTCTTTGCATTTCCTGCGAATTTTCCGCGCCAATTTTTACGGTGTGCCTCGTCGCATGCTTGTTTGCGACTGTAAAAACCTCGAATTCACGCGATTCGTTAGGCAAAACAGCCGATCGCGGCACAACCAGCGCATCCGTTTCAGTTCGCTGTATTTCCCCGCGCACGTACTGATCCAGGAAGAGCTTTGTTTCTGGCGGCAACGCCACATAAACATCGACAAGCCGCGTGGTGGGGTCGATCCGACGCGTGACCAGGCGGATAGAGCCCGTCACCTTGGGCGCAGTGGGGTCGTTCAACGGCACAATGGTAATGGGCGCTCCCTCTCGAGCGGCTGAAAGATCTTCCGCTTCAACGCCGAGTTTCACTTCAATCTCATTCTCGGCAACGATCTCAACCAGCGAACCGCCGGGCGGAACGATCTGTCCATCTTGCGCGCTTACCTTCGCTATTACACCGGACATATCCGAATGAATACGATTGTCTCCTCCTGCGCCGGCGCGTTGCAAGGCAGTAAGCTGCGCTTCTGCGTCACGTGCTGTCTTTTCGGCCGCGCTCAAATCCTGATTTGTCGCCAGCTTCAAGTTGAAGCGTTCCTGCGTCTGTTTGAGTTCTTTCCGCGCAGCTTCCGCAGCGTTCTTGGCCTGTTGAAATTGCACCTGCGCCCCTGGACTGAGCTCAATCTCGACCAATGGATCGTTTTCTTGCACGAATTGGCCCGGCGCCACCAGGATGTGGCGGACGCGTGTTTCAAAAGCGACCGAGACCGAATGCGTTTTGCCAGGCTGCGCAACCACACTTCCGTAAACGATCACTTTCTCTGTGATGTTCTTTCGTTCTATCTTCGCGACCTGCACTTCTGGAACTGGGCCAGCTTTTTTAGCTTCCTTTTCCACCTCGAACCGCTGCGCGATCCAGGCAAGCCCGCACACAACCAACACAATTGTGATCGCGCTGATGATGATGCGTCTCTTTTTCATTTCGTCTGTAACGCTTTGTTGATCGGAAGATATTGCCCAGAAGCGATCTCAAGCGCGGTGTGCGCTTCGAGCAATTGTTGCTGGAGCTTGATCAACTGAATTCGTTTCTGCAACAAGTTGCTGCGCGCAGTGTAATAACTCAGCACATCAGCGCTTCGCTGCTCGACGGCGGTTTGCGCGGAAGTCACGACTTTTTCCAGGACCGCCACCGCTTCCTCGGCCGCGGCGATCTGCCGGTCGAGCGAACGAATGTCCGCCATTGCGGACGCGATGTCCGAACGACCTTCAAAGACTCGTTGGTGATACTCGTCCAGCAATCGCTGACGCGTGGCCCGCTCAGTCGCGATGGCTCCCTGGTTCCGGTCGAAAATCGGAACATCGACCGTCACATTAAAACCCGTCGTGTGTATGTTGCTTGTGTCGCTAGTCTCTACGAAAGCAGCCGACATTTTCGGAAATTGCGCGAGAACTGCTGCGCGCACGGTCGCATCCTGGCTCTCAAGGCCCTGCTGCAACCCGAGCAGGTCGAGCCGACGCTATTCGAGTCCATCAAGCAAGTCACGTTCATATGGCGGGGCAATACGTGTCGGCAGAGTCAGGCCTTCACGCAGAGCCACCTTCGTTTCCGGTTCGACTCCCAAAATTCTGTTCAGCCCAAGTCGTTGTTTTTCGAACTCCTGCTCGAGTGCAAGCAGGGTGGCGCGCGAATCCTGGCTGGCTGACTCAGCTGCTGCCAAATCCAGCACGGTTTTCTCTTGCGCTTCCGCGGCCTTCCGAACCGCATCCGTGCTTTGTTGCAAACCTTCGTTGGCTTCACGCGCACGCTCGACCTGCGCGTCCAAGCTGAGCACGCGATAAACGGCGGCGCGAGCGTTCACCGCGATCTGCCACTCCTGCCACGCGACATCCAAATCCACTGACCGCAAATTCTTTCGAGCAGCGGTTTGCTTTGGCAAAAATGGAATGAGCGCACTGAATTCCCAGGCCGCCGTGAAGTTATAACCGGTAACAGTTCCTGCGGTGTTCCCACCTGTGACGTAGTCGCGCTCGTACAAAACGGTCGGATTCGGTAAGATTCCCGCCTGGATGACTTGCGCCGCTGCGAGCCCGCGGCGATCGCGGATCGCGCGCAACGCAGGGTTCGAATAAAGCGCGATCGCCGCGGCTTCGTCGGGCCCGATGCCGTGGCGAGGATCCAGGGACAATTGTTCCGGTACGCGATTTCTAAAACGCGAGGCGGGCACTCGGAAAATTTTCTCGGATGAATACCCTGCCTGAATCGGCGACCCCGCTCGAAGGCTGCCGGCACACAGAAAAAAGCTCAACAGACAGAGCAGCGAAAGCTGGAGCATGTTGCTCGAAGGTCGCAATGCCGTGGGATTTTCCAAGTTCGAGAACCGATTTTATTTGCGGAGCAGAAACAATCCGGCGATCGCAAATGCCACACCAACTAAACGTTGCCAGGATGGCGGTTCGCGAAAGAACAGAATTCCGGCGATGGCCATTATTGCCGCGCCGCCGGCCAGAATCGCTGGAACCGACGAGAGCGGGCCGCCTTTTTGAAAAAGCAGGAAGAACACAATCGTTCCAGCGCCTACGCAGATGCCGGTAGCTACACAATAAACAATTCCGTTGAGACTTGATTTTTGGTCCCACCGACTCGCCAGCCAAAGGAATACGAGGTAGCACAGGATAGACAACGCCGCAGTCGCTTCGACTACAAAGCCTCCGAGGCCCTCACTGACATGGTCCGCTGCCATTCGGGTGAAGATCTGGTGCGCGCCATAAAGCACCGCAGCAACGACCGCATACCAGAACCAAGCCGCCACAAGGCAAAAGTATAAATCAGTAACTCGATCAAAACGCGAGCATATTTACCCGAACCCGATCTTCAGCGCGCTCCGTCAAAGGCGAGCTTGAGGCCAAACGCTAATGAAGATAGCGCCCATTGCGTGGTCCAGCACCACGACGACACGACGCTGTCTCAGCCAACTCGATATAAATTCACTCGCATTTGTTAGCAGAAGAAACCAAAGAACGCCTTCTCGCGTAGAAAGCAACCTCCCAGAAACAAGTTGGCGACCTGCCAAACATGTTCGAAATAACAAATAACCAAATCAAGATGTCGATTGGACTATTTCGGATTGCTGCTCTGCTTTGTTTTCTTGCCGTCGCACTCGGCGCCTTTGGAGCACATGGCCTTAAACAGACGCTTGAAGCCCACCGAATGCTTGATGTCTGGAACAAGGCTGTGCTGTACCATTTCATTCATGCGATCGCGCTTTTGGTGCTTGCACTATATGGAGCTGCCAATCGTGGCGCATGGTGGTTGCTCTTTGCTGGTATTCTCATTTTTAGCGGCAGTTTGTATGTAATGGCGCTCATTAACCTTCGTTGGCTCGGCGCCATTACACCCATTGGCGGTCTCTGTTTTCTAGCAGGCTGGGCATGGCTAATCATCGCCCCGCGTTCGTAGACCTTATGAAAGGGTCGCCGCCGCGAGGGCTCAACGCGTTGAGGAATTTGCAAGGGGAAAAGCCAACCCATCTTTGGCACCTGGCACAAGAATGCTGTTCCGGGAGTCCTCTTCTGATATACTGCGAGCTGGATGTTTAACGCACTGTCGGAGGCAGAGCGAGCTGCGATCACAGCGGTCGTATTCGTCGGAACGTTCCTCGTCGCGCTCTGGGTAGGTCGCTTCTTAAAGCGACGTGCCGGCGTGCATCTTGGTCTGCTGTTCCGGCTTTTTTGCCTGATTCTGGCCTTCTACGCCGCCATTAGTGTGTACGGCGTCCACGCTTCCTGGCGAAATCATGTCGGTACAGCCGTAATTCTGTTGAGCACAGCGCTGGTGGTCGCGCTGGTAAATCGATACGTATGGGATTTTTATTTCGAAAAGAAACGGCACACGCCAATCCCGCATTTTCTCCGTGAGGTTGTCGGTGGGATCATTTTTCTGATCGTATTGTTGTTGGTTCTGAGCTACGGCTACCATGCCGAACCACAGTTGAAAGGGTTGCTGGCGGGTTCCGGAGTAGTCGCAATCATCCTCGGCTTCGCTGGACAGAATCTCTTCGCTGGCATTATCGGGGGCATATCGATCCAGATTAATCGCCCTTATAAGGTGGGCGACTGGTTGCAGGTGGGTGAGCGCTTTGCTGAGGTGATGGAGATCAACTGGCGTTCGACGCGATTGCGCACCAATGACGCCATTTATCTCGACATCCCGAACAATGAGATGGTCAGTCACACCATCGTCAATCTCCATTACCCGACCGAAGTCCATGCCATGAGGATTCGCGTTGGGGTTGAGTACAAAAACCCGCCTAATCGCGTAAAAGATGCACTCTTCCGAGCGGCTTCGACGGCGGAAGGTGTGCTGGCGGAACCGAAGGTAAGGGTGTTTCTGGTCGACTTTGCCGACTCCGCGGTGATTTACGAGATCAAGTTTTATATGGGCAACCACGCCAGAATCAATGAAATCAACGACGCCGTGCGCACCAACGTCTGGTATCAGCTCAAACGCGAGGGAATCACCATCCCCTTCCCGATTCGCACCTTGCAACTTGAGCGCAAAGCGGTGGGGCCCATACGAGAAGAACACGAGGCAGCCCGGGCGATTTTGCGCGACGAAGCTTTGTTTGGGTGTTTGTCGGATGAGCAAATCGACAGCCTCGTGCAGCAGTCGCGCGTCAATCATTTCGGTCGCGGCGAGCGCGTCATTCAGGAAGGCGCAAAGGGCGATTCGATGTTTGTCCTGTTACGCGGAGCGGCGGAAGTTTCCATCGCGAAAAATGGTGCCTCGATTCCAGTAGCTACACTCAGAGAAGGCGATTGTTTCGGCGAAATGTCCCTTCTTACCGGCGAACACCGGACCGCGACCGTGCGCGCCGAGACCGATTGCCAGGTCATGGAGATTGGCAAACCGGTAATGGCAGAGGTGCTCCGGTCTTCGCCCGATTGCCTCGAACGGCTCAGCGAATTGCTCGCCAAACGGAAAATGGAAACTGAAGGTTTATTGAAAGAGGCGAATTCCTACAGCCAGGCCGCGACGAAAGAACGCGAATACAGGGCCAACTTCCTGCACCGTTTGCGGACATTTTTCGAATTGTAGCGACGGCAGAGCTTGCCCGCCGCGGCGGGTACCGCCGCGCCGCGAATTATGTAATGAACGCCTCGACACAGCGAGGCGGCTACATGACACTCAGCAGAAAAAGCCGAAATCCGGATTTCGGCTTTGTTTTCAATAACGAATTGCCAGCACGTGAAAACCCACTAAAGTCCCCA
>JBEDUS010000101.1:0-2982 GCA_040414975.1 Candidatus Udaeobacter sp. | reverse complement strand
TAGACAAGTTGATCGCCAAAGTTTTGCCATCGCGCTCTTGCGCAACCTGGATCGGAGCTACCGCGAAAAGTTTGCGCGCGCTGTGCTGTAGCCGAGGCCGTTGCCCTCGCCTCGCTCACTGTAGCCGAGGGCGCCGACCTCGGCTCTCTCGTACGGCTCTATACACAGCCTGCCGAGCAACAACTTCTTTAACTTTTCAGCTGCTCTGAGAGCCAGTCGCGATAGATCTGCGGCGAAATTTCCGAAGGCTTAATTTCACTGCGTCCACCCCAGAAAACGTTTGTGTACGAGACTGAGATTTCGCACGAGCCAAGATGCCGATCAATGGCTGCTTTGTGATCGAGCAGTAGTTGTTTATCGGTGCCATGCGCCACGGCCATGATGTTGACGTTCTTGAACTCCGGGCCGGCTTCGCGCCAGTAGCAGTGTGTCAGAATGTGATGACGACCGACTTCGCCGCCTGCTTCAATTTCGCGATTGCGCGGCACAGCCCAATGAAACAGCGCGTTGAATCGGGTGACCCGCACGCCACCCGACGATGGCTTGACGTGTTCCAGAAAGGTTGAAAAGCGCCCGATGATTTTTCGGGCGTTCAATTTTTCCGCTACGCGATAGAATTCCTCCACCGAGACGCCGGCCTCGTGCGCACGGGCAACCCATGGCGACGGTTTGATCTCTTCCGGAGCAAATTCGCGCTTGAGTGCGAGCAGGACATCCCATTCGCGCTCATTCAGATTGACAATCTGCACCGGAATCATTTTTGCCGGCTCATTTGCCCTACTGCCCGGTTCAATCTTTTTCCGCCGAACATGTCCCACTCCCAGAGTGAAAATTCCTTTTGCCGGCATAAGGCGAAAACGTTCGGCTCCGACCTTTTTCCCGAGCAATTCACAATGCGCTTTCAATGAAAATCCCTGTGGGACTTTCACGGTAGTCCAAAGTTTGTAGTCTGATCCGGCACTGACAGTGTCCGTGGAGCGCAACACGACATGTCCTGAAAAAGGATCATGCCGAAACATCCAGTCGAATGCGCTATCGATGTTGGCTTCGGGAACTTTCCATGCCACCAGTGCGCCCTCAGCCAAGCTCGTCGCAAGCAAAGTTTGCCGGACCCGCCGTATCGTTCCGCAGCGTAACATCGCGGCAATGCGCGCCATGACCGCGTCAACACCAATGCCCGAACGATTCGCAATTTCCATAAACGGCTCCTGCACGAATCCTTCCATTTTATCCTCGGAGGTCGCCAGAATCCGCGCGTTGATCGGATCGTCATGTTCGATTGGCAGCATTATTGAATTATGGCACACATCCACTTAACGGGCATGGTCGAGCTTCTTTGCGGCGAATTCTTTCGCAGTTGGACGCTGAGCTTTCGGCGTTAAACGTTTGCGTAGAATGATCAAAGCGATCTCTTTCGACGCAGTCGGCACGCTATTTCATTTAAACGGCACGGTCGGCCATCACTACGCACTCGTCGGCACCGAGGTCGGCCTGACGCTCAATGCACACCAACTCGATGACGCCTTTTATATAGGTTGGAAAAAAATGCCGCGCCGCGCTCCCATCGCTGGCCCGCGCCAGAACGATGACAAAGATTGGTGGCGTGAGCTTGTTGATCTCGTCCTTGACCAGGTCGCGCCTTCATTAACCGAATTCGATCGCGATAATTTTTTCGAAGTTGCCTATGAACACTTTGCAAAGGCTGCTGTGTGGGAACTTTATCCTGAAGTCGCCGGCGCCCTGGAGCAATTGCAACCGCGTTTTCAGCTCGCCGTGATTTCAAATTTCGATGGGCGCTTGCGGGCCGTTCTCCAACATCTCGGTATCTCGAAGTTTTTTACGCATATTTTCATCTCCAGCGAAATCGGAGCAGATAAGCCCGATCTAGAAATTTTCCGGCGCGCGTTGAAGTTAGTCGACCTGAAGCCGAGCGAGGTCCTTCACGTTGGTGATGATCCACAACGGGATTGGGGAGCCGCGAGCGCTGCTGGCTTGTCGATCTTTCGATTGGATCGCCCAAAGACTTCGCTGCGCGACCTCCTCACGTGCTTTAACTCACGAATAAAACAATGAGCCAGGCGACGCGGTACTTCTGCGAGCACAATCCTCGCCGCCGCCGATCTGGGGAATGTTCGCAGGGCGATTCAGCTGGGAACTACCGGAGATCCTTCATAATCAATAGCGTCCGCTTCCAGTCTTTGAAATATTGCCCTTGTGCCGAACACGCCTTCAAGAATTATGGTACTCCAACCGTGTGATTCAGCAAAGCGGCGGATTTCACTATTCCGTTCTGCCTGCTCCATCGAGTTGCTTGGCCAGCAACGCTTCAAATCGTCCTCAAAAACGACACAAAATGGTCGTTCTTCGAGCTGTGCCGCGATATGCTTAGCCAGCGTTTTCAGAAACGACGAATCGTTTCCGGTTCTTTTGGACTCGTTCATAAACCGCCCTTAGACTTCCTTATTCTTCAATTTCGACTTCCTTGCGTCCTTACGTTCTTCGATTATTTCGCGCTCAACCTCCCACAGCCTGAGCGAAGAAGAGAGAAGCCTGTCGGTCGGTTCAGCCTCTTCAGATTCATCGCCATTCAGAACTTCCGGCTGCCACGTCTCCAGAGTTTTGCTAGATTGTTGCGATTTGCGTTTGGATTTTGACGTCTGCTTCATCGGCTTTTCACTTTCCCATCGTTAAAAAACCAGTTTTTCTCGTTCGGAAGATCGCTGCTGGACAAACCCTTGTTCTTCAATGTTCAATCTTTGAGATCTTCGTCGCTCGTTGTAATACGTTGTAAGCGATTATATAATATACGGATTACGAGAACCAAAACTCCACAATTATTGCCCAGTAACCTCGTTTAATTTGACGGTGGACCGCCGCGCGTAGTTCCAAGAATGCAGCGAGTTCCAACCACTTACCCTGCCGAGCGGGTTTCCGGTGGCTACTTGGCTTTGTTCCCGTGCCGCGGTCGCCGCGATTTTATCG
>JBEDUS010000100.1:0-4282 GCA_040414975.1 Candidatus Udaeobacter sp. | reverse complement strand
TGCGCTCATGTTTCTCGGTGAACTTGACGATCTTAAAGTCAGTGCCGCGAATAACGTCACCTACCTTCAAAAATTGGGTCGGCTCGCTCTCATCGATCGCGTTCAGGGCAAATGTTCCACCTACGCGGGATGCAAAAATGAATCGAAACGGTTCCTCGGTGGCAGACACCAAGCGCAATTTTGTGAGATAATCCGGATGCGAAGCCTTATTTGTTGGATCGGTGCCTCCCTGCCCCTCATCGAGATTCGTGAATCCATCGCCGTCGGGATCTTGCTCGAGCACGTCGGCGTCTTGGATCGGCAACCCAAATTTCTCGAACCAATCATTCGGGACGGGTGGATGCACCTGCGTGTTTTGCAGGGTCGCGGGCAGGCCGTTTGCACCAATGAAATGTTTTTCGGGAACAAAAAGTCCGGATCGAGTGCTCGATTTCCACTGCGAAGGACGCTGAAGACTCTCCGCGGCGCGATCGAGTTCCGTGGCTACAAGCGGCGGAGACGCGTTCTTTGGCGGCGGTCCTGGTTGCGCCATCAGGCGATTTCCAAACTGGATGGCGCTCCACCAAATGGAGACCGCAGAAACAAAAAGGAAAATCCCAGCGGCAATCAGCGCGACCCGATCGTAATGGGCCTTAATCCAGTCCAAGGTCTTCGCCATGCCTAATCACCACTGCGCGCATTTAAACCATCTGCTTTCAGAAATACCAGACGGAAATTTTATGGAGCGGCGCGAAAGGCAAGCCAAGGTTTCGCGAGCAAGGGGCATTAGCTACGGCATGGGAGACGAATGTCGACACTCGAGTTCCATCGTTCCCCCACAGTTCGAGCAGGAGCGTGAATATGATTATGAAACCATCAAGAGCCAAATCTTAGCAAATTTCAAGCTTTAAATCTTAAGCGCGTAAAGCAAAACGAATCTCGACAACGCTTGGCTTGCGCCGCGAGGTCGTACCTCGGGAGCTATTCGCGAACCTGCCGGTCGGTCTTGTCTGCTAGCGTGTACGATCGGAACGTCCACGCTTTCGGAATGCAGTGGGAACCGACTCGCCCCGTAGGAAACGTTGCAGGAGTTCTCGAGCGCGTCGTTCGCTTTGTCGCTCGTTCCACCACCGGTTAACGCGAGAAGGATGCGGAAAGATCATGAACCGGCGTCCATAAATGCGTATCTCAGCCAGAAAAGGCAAATCGCGGAAGCCGAAGCAGCGGGCGACGTTCTTACCAAGCAGAACGATGCGCTCGACGCGCCAATCCATTAGGACATCGGCGGCGTTGATCTTGCCTTTCGTGTGATCGAACTCGTCGCCTTTGCCGCGCTTCCCGCTGTACTGCGGGTTCAAGTGCCGCCGGCGACACGCGATCAGCTCATCGTAACTCATTCCGGCGAGCCGCGCGATCTTCTTGCCGTTGGGTCCGGCGAGTGGTTTGCGCGGGTCGCCGCAGCGCGAGGGCGCTTGGCCGACTAGTCCGATCTTGTGCGTCTCGATCTTCCTGCGTTTCATTTGCTGCGAGCTTACGTTAGACTGCTGCCAAGCTTTTGCGAGCCAATCTGTTGTGCGGTGTCCGGAGACGCGCCGGTCAAATGATGCGATAATCTCTCAGTTCTTTGAAGAAAGTCGCGACCGCAGTTTTGACTACGACCACCGTGGGAATAGCGAATAACATTCCCCACAAACCCATGATTAGAGAGCCGCTAACAATCGCAATAACAACTACGAGCGGATGAACGTGCACCGCGCTGCCAAGAACAAAAGGCTGAAATACGACATCGTCTAATATGTGTACGAGCACGACCAGAATCAGGACGTACAGCGCAAGATCGTTCGGATTCAGACCAGGAATAAGCGGCCTAACGTTTTCTGCGACCAACGCATAACCAACACCTATCACCAGGGCGATGGCGGTGCCCAGAAACGGAATGGCGTTGAGAAGTCCCGAAACCACGCCAATGGCCACAGCGATCCCCGGTGGAATCCCGAGCAGGATCAATCCGAGTGTAAGACACAGGCCGACCAGAAAACATTCCATCAATGTCCCGCGCAAATATCTCCCGATCGCGTCGTCGAGTCTGTCAATGACCGTCAGCGACAATTCGAAATAACGATTGGGCACAAGACTGACAAAGAAGCGGCGTATCTGTCCGTTATCGAAACCGAGAAAAATAAAAATTAACGGCGCAAGCATCCATGCAGACAGTTTACTCTCCAGGCTCGTGCCCTCCTCTGCAGCTGGAGGTTGAGTAGGAGCAGGTGTAGCCTGGGTCGCAGGCGATACGGCCCTTTCCGGAGGTTTTTCGGGAATTACATATTCCCTGGTCCTTTGGTTCGCTCGAAAGTAATCGACGAATTTACTTTGGGTGGGCGGTTTGCCGTTGTATCCGCCGGCATATTTCAGGAATAGGTTGTGTTCCTCCGGGCTGAGTTCGAGGAACTGATTAATCTTGTCCATGAGCGGGCCGACCTCTTTTTCGATTAACGGCGTTACTGCGTTCGATTTTCCTTCCGGTTTCGCCACCAACTGGCGGTATCTTTCATTCAGCTTGTATTTCAAGCGGACTTTGAACTCGAGCTTCTGTTGTTCGTCGGGAATGTGCTTGCGAAGGGTATTGAAGGCGAAGAACAGGAAGAGACCAATGACCGCAAAGGAACAGAGGACTTGAAGCTCGTGCGGCAACCATCGGACTCGAAAGCGATCTTTCACCGGCCGGAACAGAAAGGCCAATACGGCGCCGACTATGATCGGTAAAATGAGAATGCTTAGCTTCCAGATCAGGAATGCTCCCAAAATCAATGCCAGCGCCGCAAATGTGAGATAAAACACTTTGCGCCGAACTTTCCGTTCGCGCTCTTGTTCTTCGAAGCCCTGACCGTTGCTCATTCCAAGCTGCTCGTGTCGGCAGGAGTTTTCATCTGCACCAATTGATTGGTCGAACGAAGGCGATCGCCGATCATGGTTGCAAGGGAACGGTAAATTTGGCAGGCAGTTCGCGGATACCGATGCCTCAGCCCGTTAAGGTCGTTCCGATAAAGCGCCAACGTCCGAGTCCGTTCCAAGGCCCGCGCGTTAGCGGAACGCGGCGCGTCATCCAGCAGTGCCAGCTCACCAAAGAAGGCACCTCTCTCTAAAACGGCCAGGCGCGTCGTGCTGGTCTCGCGACAAATCTCTATCGCGATTTTGCCATCCAAAATTAGAAAAAGCGCCGCTCCGGGTTGTCCCTCCTCAAAAATTGATTCGTCAGCATCATAGGTGCGTTCAAACATGATGTCGGAGACATTCTTGAGCTGCCGCTTCGAGAGTTTGTCGAAGAACGGCACGGTCTTCAGGAATTGAATGCGATCCAATTCAGGGCTTGAACGTTTCCAGCGTCCCAGCGTTTCCCATAACAACTTGTCCGCGGCGAATTTTCGAGCCGACATTAGTATTAAATCCGTTGAAGCGACTTCGGCCAGCGGGCTCAATCAGGAACCTCGCGTCGTGATGGCGCGTTTATAGTAGCGAAGATCGATCCACAATTTCAATCGAAAAGGCCGGAGCAAATATTCTTTATTGCAGCGCCCATGTGCTGTATTGAATTACGCTGGTCCAATGAATGAGTCTCCTCAGGAATGGATCCTCAAGCGGCGGCATGAGGATCTGGGTGTGACGGCACGAATGTGTTGGGATCTGTACATAAAGTTCGAATCTTACCCCCTCCGCTTCCCTCGTGTACCCAGCATGAGGAGTCAGTTGCATAACAACTCTGCATAACAATGCTGCCGAGTTCATTACTGTTCAGCGTTGTGCGCTGACGTATCGCGCGTAACGTTGGAACCAACGACTAAGGGCGGCGGGGGGCATCGATGCGCGCGTGTGCGCTACCTCCCTGAAACCGTCAGGTCGCCGGAAAATTTTGAAGCAAAAAAAGGGAGGAACGGTTGTGAAGCCTACATCGGCAGATGGTGAGAACGAATCGACGAACTATGCTGGGCTGCAGAGAAATTCTGATCAAAAAAGCATGAGCGAGAGCGATCTTCGTCAGCGCGCGATAGACGTCCTTACATCGCGTAGATGCAAGGTAAATGAAGAAACTATTAGGATCGTGGTTGATCGCATACGGGCGAGAAAAGAGGAAGGCGTTCGTCGGAGGCAAGGTGGTGTCAGATGCAATTTCACTGAGGCCGGTGTGCAGGCAGAAGGCGTGAAGCGCGAGCAGGAATTAGAGGATGCGGAATTACTAGTGGTGGACGGCGGCAAGTTTATTTCAGGGAGAGAGGCAACAGTCGAGGATCTGCATGATGAAGAATCT
>JBEDUS010000099.1:0-3527 GCA_040414975.1 Candidatus Udaeobacter sp. | reverse complement strand
GGCGTATCCCACCCCAAAGCTACTTGTAGACGCTGAATGCCAAGGTAAATGCGAAGGGGTTCCAGGATTTGATCCACCCTATCGTTCCATTTACCACTATTTATCTCTTTCTCTTTTAGAGCAGCGGGCAGCTCATTCATACGTGCTTCCTCATCCTCAGCGCTGGCATCGACCAGCACCATTCCCTCGACGTCGCTAGGATACTGCCCGGTAAAAACGCGGACGTTGAACCCAACACGATCGCGACGCCCCCCAACATCACGGTTGCGCCACAGAGCCAACGAACGAGTATTCTCCACGACGGTGGTTGAGGAGTGCTCGGATGAGCCGGGCATAGAGATTCCAGGCGCTAACGGTTTGTGGATCGAAAGCTAAGATGGGTACCTACCGTCTGCCATGGGCTGACCTTAATTCAAACTGAAATAAGCCCGGATTTGATGCAGGGATCTTCAACTCCCGAGAAAAGGCATTATCGTCAACTGGCCTTCGCGCCTCCGCGCCTGTGGTTTCGCTCGCCCGGCACGCGAGATTCGGAGTTGCTCGCCGGTTGATATTCCGGCCAGTTTTCTGGCCTGCTTTCAAGGCGAAATGCATTGTGTGAAACGGGAGAGCCGCGTACGATTTGCGGACAGAGGTCTGAATCTTACAGGTCTGGCGATCGCTTCGTGAAGTACAAATTCATCGCGTTGGTTTTATTCTGCGTTTTCCACACACTCTACGCACAGTCGGAGCGGAGGCCAAACTTTACGGGAACCTGGATCCTAAACCCACAGAAGAGCAAACTCGAATCCGAGAACCCGCCTATCGCAAGTAAATTCATCATCCAGCATCGCGACCCGAGGTGGAGGTTAAAGCGCACCCACATTTATCGTGACGGAATGCACAACACTTGGAGTATTACCTTAACCACAGATGGCAAACACGAAGCCGTTCAGCACGACGGGTCCGGCGGCCAGGCTATCACGCGAATGTATTGGGACGGGAACGTGCTAGTTCTCGATATGCGACTCACGGATGCGCGAGGCCTAACTGGATCTAATGTCGTCCGTTATAGTCTCTCGACAGACGGGAAGACTATGACTGCGCTCGAACATGAAGAATATCCGGGTGGAAAGGTAACAAACGAGTGGGTTTTTGGAAAGGAGGCTCCTAAACCCGTCAAAAACTGACGATATCGTTGAGACCACCTGTCAGTTAAACCGCCCCGCGACTCGCGCCTCGCGGCTCGGAAGCGTGCGCTCCGCGTTCGCCGGGTACGCGAGATTCCGAGATTCGAGACTGGATTGCGCAGTTTCCGAAGCCTTTTCGGGAGTTGGCGCAGAGGCTCTGTGGCTGCGAAGCACTATGACTATTCGCCGCCGAGGAAGGACTCAACATCGCGGATAAGAATCTCCGGTTGATCGACGAAGGCGGCATGGCCGGAGTTGCGGATGAGGAGCAGACGGGCTTTGCGAGGGGCGTTCGCCCACTCCCGAGTGGAATCCAGCGGCACGTTTGTCCTCTCTCCCTCAATAACTAATACGGGAACTGAAAGCTTCTTGAGCATTGGACGGAAGTCGAAATTGCCTAGGGAATCGATGATCGCTTCACCTACAACTGCGCTATTTCGAATGGCAGCCGGTGGATCGTCGCAAGCATCTTGACGGCCGCGATCGTAGCTCCCGAAATTGTAGAGGTAGGGTTTGAAGGAGATGCGATCTTCCTCTCGACAATTTGCCACGAGCTGATCATCGGTCGCTGTGCGATCCCGCTTTTCAAGTTCCATAATGCGCTTGTTGTCAGCCGAACTAACTAGACTTCTGATCTTGTCAGAGCGCTCCTTCACATAGGGATTACGCGCGACTGGCATGGGATCGAGAAACACGATTCTCGATACATGTTCGGGGTGCGCGTCGGCATACAAGGCCGCAAGACCAGAGCCCCAGGACAATCCGATTAGGGCCATTTTCTGGAGGCCGAAGTGCAGACGAAGCCCTTCGAGATCACGCACATCGTTGGCGACCGTTAGGAGCGATTTGTCCTTCACCAAGTCGGAGCGTCCGCCGCCGCGCTGATCATACAGGATAAGCGTATGGAGGTCAGATAGTGGCCCCATCGAGGAGCCGCCATCGTGCATGCTCAGGCCTGGCCCACCGTGAAGGAAAACCACGAAATCGGAGCCGCTGCCTATCTTGCGATAGAAGATACGCACACCATCGGCTCCCGTCAGATAACCCTGCTCGATAGGCGCCTTAGAAGGTGCCGATTGAGCCCAAACCGGAGGGAACATAGAGAATGCGAACAACATGATCCAGCTGCGTTTCATAGAGCAGATCGACGCCGGAACACTTGATTTCATTGTCGCTGCGTATAGTACGCCGCTCCTGCAAGTGCGGACAACGTTCCAGTACTCCACCTTCCGTCTATAACGCGACTTTTCAGGAGTTGATGCGTCGAGTAACTAGGATTTTAAGTTTTCTCAGTGCAGTCCACTGAGGAAGGTGCGCATTTCGCGCAGCACGGTGCTTTCGTTCGCCATGTAGATGTAGTGGTTCGTCTTTCCCAGCATCACCACGCCCGCCCTTGGCACTGCCGCCTGAAACGCCTTCGCAACGCCATCAACCGACTCATGGTTGTTTGCGTCGGCAATGTCGCGATCGGAGGCGCTCTTGTATGTGCCAAGACTTGCCGGCATAAATGGCAAGCACGGGCACGCGTATCTCCGTGTTGTACTTCTTCGACTTGAGCCATCATCGCCACAAGCGCCAGCGAAGGGTTGCGGCGCTTTCCGACGCTTCCGTTGATCTCGTAGCGCTGCCGTATCTCGGCTTCCGGAAACGCAAAACCTTGCGTGCGAACCTCCAAGCACGGAATGCCGCGACGCTCGTCGAGTCGGCTGCGGATGGCATCGGCGGCGGCAGAGGCAGCGGCTGTGAATACCCCTTCTGGATCATCTTCAGGTCCAGTTCCAATTCCGGAAGATCGTTCTGCAGCTTCTGCACAAGATCCGCTTCGCAAAGATGTCGTCCGGAGTCCCTTTGGCCAGATCGTTCCTGAGTTCCTGCGAATCGATGGGCAAGAATCCCTGCGAGCGCTCGTAGTAAGCGTACTGATAAGCGGCGTCCAGATAGATCATTCGATGCGGGGAATCTTGCTCGGCGCATTCTGAGTCCGGTCCTGAAAACCTTAGGCTTGCCGAATGCGGGATGGAGGGCGTTCCGCCGGTCAGTCGCGTCCGCAGCCTTCGTTGTCGGGCCTCTCGGGCCAAGCAACCGACATTGACATCCAAGCGAAAGAGATTTTGCGGATGAGATCGGTGATCAACCGGCTCATTGCCGATCACAGCGGTCAGCCGATCTCGAGAATCGAGCAAGACGTGGAGCGCGACTTCATTATGTCGGCTCCGCAAGCCCAGGAGTACGGCCTGATCGACGAGATCATTCAGAAACACCGATAGAAGTGACAAGGAATATTTTGGCGGCTATCGGGAACAAGTGCTGGAACGCGACGGTCCAGGCTAATTTGCGCGTTGCTTATTCAGTTATTCA
>JBEDUS010000098.1:0-6936 GCA_040414975.1 Candidatus Udaeobacter sp. | reverse complement strand
TGCCGCTGGCCGCGTTTAATAAATATTTTTCGGCTAAAAGCGATTCGGACGTGCGTGTGAAAGTAAAAGACAAGACGCGACTCGCCGATGCCAAGGACGAGCTCACAGGTTTGATGCGGCGCGTGCGTGGATTGCCACCGGAGAAGAAGGACGATTTCTCGATCAATGAGCAGCAGGCCTTCAAAAGCACGCTCGACCCCGTGAAAGACTCAATTGCGATTGCCGGGCTGTTTATCACCGGCTTGTCGCTTTTCGTCGGCGCGATCGGGATCATGAACATCACATTTGTTAGCGTGAAAGAGCGCACAAAGGAAATTGGAACACGCAAAGCACTCGGGGCACGGCGGCGAACAATCTTACTGCAATTCCTGATCGAATCGACGGCTCTTTGTCTCCTCGGCGGATTTATCGGGCTCGCGTTTGCTTATCTAATGTGCTTCGGGATCGGCAAAGCGTTCCATTCTTTTCCGATTCATTTCTCAGTCGGTCTCGTGCTCGTCAGCATGATCGTTTCGATATTGACCGGCTTATTCTCGGGATTCGCGCCAGCCTGGACGGCGTCGCGCCTCGACCCAGTAACAGCGCTCAGATACGAGTAAAAATCAAAATGCTATTCGGCGAGATCATCAAGATGGCGTGGTCCTCCCTCGGGACAAACAAGCTGCGCTCGGCACTGACAATGCTCGGCATCACGATCGGGGTCTTTTCGGTAATTTCAGTCATGACCGCGATCGGCGCTTTGCAATATTCGATCGAGAACGGCATTAGCTTTCTCGGTTCCAATATTTTTCAGTTCGCCAAGTATCCGGCCAATGTCAGCGCCGGCGGCGACGTGCAGGAGAAATTTCGCAACCGGCACAACATCACCTATAAACAGGCGCTGCATTATTACCGATTGATGGAAGGCGAGGCGCGCGAGATTTGCCTCAAATGTTTCGGTTACGAAGTGAAAGGCCAGGCGGTTTACAACGGTGTAAAGACAACGCCGAGTCTTCTCATTGTCGGAACAAATCGAAGTTTTCTCACTGCGAACGCTTACACGCTCGGTTACGGGCGTAATTTGAATGATGAAGATGTCGACCTTTCGCGTCACGTGATTGTCGTGGGAAAGATGGTCGACAAACGACTGTTCCCGCACGAAACGCCGATCGGCAAAGTCGTTCGTGTCAGCGGACACACCTACACGATCATCGGTGTGCTGGCGGAAAAAGGGACCGCCTTCGGCCAAAGCCAGGACGACCTTTGCATCATGCCGATCACGCGCTTCTTCGAGGATTACGGAGAGGCGAAACGCACCGTCAACATTGCGACGCAAGCTTTCACACAGGACACCTACAATCGTACGTTCGATCGAGGCATCGGCGCCATGCGTATCGCGCGCGGCCTGCGGCCGGACCAGCCGAATGACTTCGAGATTTACAGCAACGACTCGCTCAAGAGCGCGTTCATTAACGTGGCCGGTTATGTGCGGGTGGGCGCTTTCGTGATCAGCTTCATCGCGCTGATCGCGGCTGGAATCGGCATCATGAACATCATGCTGGTGAGCGTGACCGAGCGCACAAAGGAAATCGGCGTTCGCAAATCGATCGGTGCCCGTAGCCGCGACATCCTACGGCAATTCTTGACCGAGGCCGTTTTCATTTCTGAGGCCGGCGGTGTTCTGGGAATTATTCTTGGGATCATCGTCGGCGATCTGCTGGCGATGTGGCTTAAAGTGGACCTCATTTTCCCTTACGGCTGGGCCGTCGCCGGCCTTCTTGTTTGCTCTGCAATTGGCATCGCCTTCGGTCTCTACCCCGCATATCGCGCGGCGAACCTCGATCCCATTGAAGCATTGCGATACGAGTGAGCAGGCTAACTCTTGCTCTTACTCTACCTTAGTGCGCGAACCATTTCACGGAAAGCCACTCATTCAGTCGGAGTTCGCGGCGCACGTCCAATAGTCCATTTCTGACACTGAACCGTCTTAAGCGTACTCAAACGCTTCGATTACGATCAAGAAAGCACGAGCATGACGAAGCATTAGTCCAAGCCAAGTGCCTTGAACGTGGGATCGACATATTTGAAATGAATGTCGAGCGAGCAAAGGCGATCGATCTCCGCCGGGGAAAGTTTAGCGACGATTTCCGGCTCACGTTTTGCGTTTTCGGCAAATGTCCCCTCGCCTTTCCAGGTTTTCATTGCTGCACGTTGCACAGCTTCATAGGCAGTTTTGCGTTCCGCACCTGCTCTCGTGAGAGCAAGCAAAATCGACTGGCTAAAATAGAGACCCTTCGTTAGGCCGAGATTTTGCTGCATTCGTTCAGGATAAACCTGCACCCTTTCGACTATGTCACGCAACTTAGTCAGCATGTAGTCGAGCAGGATGCATGAGTCCGGCAGAATAATTCGCTCGGCGCTCGAATGACTGATATCGCGCTCGTGCCATAGCGCGACATTTTCGAGCGCAACTAATACGTTCCCACGAATGACACGGGCCAGACCGCTCAATCGCTCGCTGGTAATAGGATTACGCTTGTGCGGCATTGCCGAGCTGCCTTTTTGGCCTTCGCCGAAAAATTCTTCCACTTCCAGCACTTCAGTCCGCTGGAGATGACGAAATTCAGTGGCCCAACGGTCAATGCTTGAGGCAATAACGGCCAGCGTAGTCATAAACTCTGCATGCCGATCGCGCTGCACGATCTGTGTCGAAAGCGCGGCCGGCTTTAATCCGAGCTTCTCGCATACCGCGCGCTCCACTCTTGGATCGATATGCGCGTGCGTGCCGACGGCACCGCTTATTTTGCCGACACGAATCCGCTCGCGCGTCTGTGTGAGACGTTCCTCAGCGCGGCCAAATTCGTCGTACATCAGCGCGAGTTTCAGACCGAACGTGATTGGCTCCGCATGGACGCCATGGCTGCGACCGATCATCGGAGTCATTTTGAAGCGCCGTGCCTGGTCCCTGATTACGGTTCGGAGAGATTTTAGGTCAGCCAGCAGAATGTGACACGACTCGTTTAACTGCACGGCGAGCGTCGTATCCAAAATGTCTGACGACGTCAGGCCCTGGTGAATCCAACGCGCTGCAGGCCCTACTGAGGCAGCGACGTTTTCAAGAAAAGCGATCACGTCGTGATTCGTTCGCTTTTCGATCTCGAGGATCTCGGGAATCGAAAAGCGCGCACGCTTCCGAATCTCCCCCGCGTCCTCTTTCGGAATTTGGCCAAGTTCCGCCATCGCCTCGCAGGCGAAAACTTCAATATCCAGCCAAATCTGAAATTTGCGCTCGTCCGACCAGATTTTGCTCATTTCCGGCCGGGAATAACGATCGATCACCCGCGCAACATAGAAGCGCCGTGCCTGTGGGAAAAGCGTTTTGTTTCTGAAGGTCCCCGGCGTTCCTGCACTTGTATTGAAGAACCAGAAGCCATGCAGCAGCAGACTCCAAAGCGCACGCTGCGACAGTGAGCACGGCCTTTGCGGTTACGTTCTGGAGTGCGGCGCCTTGGCGCCGCTTTTCCATCGCGCAACGGACGCCGCAAAACAAAGACGCTCCGGCGAACGATCACCGGAGCGGCTCAAAAAAATACCGAACGCCGGCCTAACAAACCCGGACGCGCAAGAAGCGCCCGTTGTCTTGGAGACGCACCTGCCCGCTGGCGAAAAGGTCTGCGACGGTCGCGACCGTCTCTCTGTTGCTACTGGTGCACGAACTGACTGCCAGGATCAGATCACCCAGCGACAGGCCCGAAAATTTTCGTGGCTTCAAAATTTGCCGATTCCTATTCATACGATTGCCACCGTTTCGTGAAGCAATTTTAATACCATCTCCATTTGTGAATATCTCATCCATAAGCCCTATGTAGTTATTCATGCCTTATGCACTTGAGAACTGACCGTTCACCGACACTTTTGTTCAATTTTAAAACACAAGGCTTTGCGGCGCCCTTTCTTAGACAGTGCGAGACTAGATGGGGCGGCCACCAAGGAGCCGGGGGGTGGGGCAGCCGCCGAGTCTAAACACGACGGGCTGCGAGTCCGTCGCTCCTTGTCCTGTACTTAGGGTTTACGCTGCCCTTCTGTCGTCAGTCGCATCACGACAAAATACAGAACGCACAACACCAGCACAGCGCCGACGATGAGATGCGATTTCGTTTTCAATGCCAAGGCCATCCCCGCGGGATCGCGCAACATCTCGGGCGTGATCGCCGTCTGTCCAAACCAAGCCAGCACGGCGCACCAGACAGCCGAGCCGAGGATGGTCATTACACTAAAGGTGGTGAACCTCATGCGAATGATTCCCGCAGGGATGGAGATGAGGTGCCGGATGACTGGCAGCATTCGTGCAAAAAAAATCCCGCCCGCCTCGTAACGATGCACCCAATGCTCAGCCCGCATTAATTTCGCTTCGCTGATCATGAAAAAGCGACCCCATTTCACGATGACGATGCGGCCCAACCAAAGTGAGATCCAGTAAGTCACGCTTGCCCCCAGCCATGAACCAAACGTGCCTGCGGCGATAACTCCCCACACATTGAATCTTCCTTGCGTGGCAAGAAACGCAGCCGGCGGAATGACGATTTCGCTCGGGACCGGAATGATGGAGCTTTCCATCGCCATCAGCAGGATAATGCCGGGATAACCCCATTCCTGAACCCAGCCGAACCAGATTTGCAGAAGATGATGCATATTGTCATTCAGAGCGAAGTCGAGGAATCTCTCGACGTCGAGCCACAATAAAGTTGGGCCTAGTTCAGTCTAAAAACGAAAATCCGCAATCCCAAATTGAAATGTCGATCTACCGGCGCGTCCTTCGTTACTACAGACCGTTTCTTGGACAAACGATTCTTGGATTGTTTTTGTCTCTCTTGGGCATCGGGCTGAACCTGCTCAAGCCGTGGCCGTTTAAGCTCATCGTGGACGATTTCCTTGGTCCCGGTCTGGCGGCCCGAAGCGACTGGCGCATCTGGATCCCACTACTCTGTCTTGGTCTAATCCTGATTCAGCTCTTTTGGGGACTGATGAATTGGGTCACAAACTATCTCTTTGTGAAAATTGGCCTGCAGGCATTGCTCAAATTACGCACCGATCTTTATTCTTATTTGCAATCTCTCTCTCTCAAATTCCATGATGCGCGCCGTTCGAGCGATTCCAGTTTTCGCGTCGCGTACGACTCGCAGTCGATTCAGACGATCTACAACAAAGGGTTCACCAACATTTTTGCGTCGATAATCACGTTGATCGGGACATTTCTCATCATGCTGCGGCTGGACTGGCAGCTTACCCTGGTCTCTTTGGCGATCGTTCCTCTGGTCGTCGGCGCGATCTATCTTTTTGCGCATCGGATTCGTCGCGAATCGACTTCCATTCAGGAACAGGAAAGCGCGGTTCTCGCGCAAGCCCAGGAAGGTCTAAGCTCGATTCGAATGGTCCATGCGTTTGGGCGCGAGGAATTCGAAGTGCGCCAATTCCAGCAACAAGCCCGACAAAGCTTACAAGCGAACCTGCGGCTCACTCTAACAAATGTGAATAGCGCATTGGTGATCAGCACATTGATGGTGATTGGGACGGCCGCGATGTATTACATCGGCTCGTTACACGTCTTAGGCGGCACGCTCACGCTCGGATCGTTGCTCGTTTTCAGCGCCTATTTGCTAATGCTTTATCAGCCGCTGGAATCCCTGACTTACACGGCGTGGGCCATGGAAGGCGCGACCGCTGGCGCGAAACGCTGCTTCGAAGTGCTGGACCGGGAGGATGACGTGCGCGATTCGCCAAATGCAGTTGCCATTTCGTCCGCCAAGGGCGCGATCGCGTTTCAATCTGTAAATTTCGGTTATGCGCGCAATCGACACGTCTTGCGAGACATCGACCTGCGGATCGAGTCAAACCAGATTGTAGGCCTCGTGGGTGGTACCGGCGCGGGCAAGAGCACGTTGATGAGCTTGGTGCCGCGATTCTACGATCCTTCCACGGGTTTCGTCATGCTCGACGACCATGACGTGCGGGAGATCACAAAGAAAAGCTTGCGTGCGCAGATCGCGATTGTCCTGCAAGACACACTACTTTTTTCCACAACCGTGCGAGAAAATATCGCGTACGGGCGGCCCGACGCGACGGAAGAGGAAATTATCGAGGCGGCGCACCGGGCACAGGCAGACGAGTTTATTCGGCAGATGCCTGACGGCTATGCGAGCGCTGTGGGCGAAAGGGGCGGACACTTGAGCGTCGGCCAACGCCAGCGCATCGGCATTGCCCGCGCATTTTTGAAGAATGCGCCTATCTTGCTCCTGGACGAACCCACGTCTGCGCTCGATCCCGCAACGGAAGCGGCGATCATGGAAACCATCCACGAATTAATGCGCGGCAGGACAACTTTGATCGCCACGCATCGCCTGGCGACGATCCACGGCCTCGATCAAATCATTGTGCTCGAACATGGCCGCGTCGTCGAAAAGGGGCGCGGCCCGGAGCTGATCGCGCGCCGCGGGATCTACGCAAAACTATATGCATCGGGGAAATTCCCTACGTGAACTGGTGTGCTGTCATTCTGAGCGAAGCGAGAGACTCGGAATGCAAAGCACTCATACATGAGCAACGTTAGAAAAAATCGACACATCGAGGGCGATTGGTGGCCGGATCCGATTCCGCCAAATGTGAAGTTTGGCCAGGGATTCTATTGCGAGACCGCGCAAATCTTCCGGAAACTCCGAAGCAAGAAATCAGGCGCCGTCGTTATCGGTAAGCATGTTTCGTGTTACGCGGGCTGTTCATTCTCTGTCGGCGAGAACGGCCGGTGCACGATCGGCGATTTTACGCTGCTAAACGGCGCGCTGATCATGGCGGACGAGAATATCGAGATCGGATCGTATTGCCTAATTTCGTGGAACGTCGGCATTGCGGATTCCGATTTCCATCCTCTCGAACCAGCCCAGCGTCTCATCGATGCACAAG
>JBEDUS010000097.1:0-4834 GCA_040414975.1 Candidatus Udaeobacter sp. | reverse complement strand
GAGCGTGGCCGCTGTGCTCAATAGCAAGGACCTGGTCGCTGGTGATAATCCCACCGATGATCGTATGCTGCCAGTTATCATTAGAGGCAATCAAAGCGCCCGTGCCATCATGCAGCTCCAGCGTCGGATCCTCCAATGGGTCGGGAACGCCATATTGGCTGAGCTCGGGGCCGATGGCGCGCAAGATCACCCTCTTTGGTTGAGTCCCTTGAACAATGAAACCGCCAATCATCACGTTCTCGTCCGTCTGCACAAAGGAGCGAGTACTAATATTGCCAAGAACTGAACTAGTTTCGGGGCTGAGATCGTACACTTCCACGAGGGCCACTCCAGTGGTGTTATTCACACCCCGCACAATCGCGGTATAGTTGCCTGCCGGCAGATCCGCGATGATTGCCGATTCCCGCGGGTCCCCTGGAGCGTGGCCGCTGGCGATTATGTCATGGACCTGGTCGCTGGTGATAATCCCACCGATGATCGTATGCTGCCAGTTATCATTAGAGGCAATCAAAGCGCCAGTGTTGTCGTGCAGTTCCAATGTAGGATCGGCTAAGGCATCGGAAACCCCGTGTTGAGTTAGCTCAGGACCAATGGCACGAATAATTACCCTCTTTGGTTCGGTCCCCTGGACGATGAATCCTCCGATCACAACGTTGTCGCCTGTCTGCACAAAGGCGCGAGTGGAAATATTTCCGAGAATTGTCGGTGGGACTTGGAAGAGGCGAATGCCTGAATCAGTTTCGAGCGCAAGCCAGTTCCCGTCGGCGCTCGCCACAAGCCTTCCGGTAGCAAATAGGTTTGGAACAGGACCAATTTCTTCACCAATGCTCAGCCTGAATAATTCAGCATACGTCGTGGTACTGTATGCAATGATTTCTTCGGTCGCGCTGTTTACGCCGTAGAAAACATCGTGGACTGCGTCGAAGGCCACGCCACTGTCGATTCCGTTAAAACTGTGCACGAACCCGAAGTTGGGTGCTGTGTTCAATGAAGCCGGCGACCCGTACGTGCGGAGCCCGATGAGGCTACCGTTGCGATTCACAGCGCCGCTGGCGCTATTGATGTCGAGGTACGCATTTGTGTCAAAGCTGGGACCAAAAGCGTTGGTGGTTGCGTTATAGGTAAAAACTGGGCCACTGGAAATATTACCCTCCATAAAAAACAAACGCGTTCCATTCGCGCTGCGGTGGATTTGTGTGGGCGCCCACACCACCGGGGCCGGGGTATCATTGCGAATCGTGATGACGTTCGTGCTCAGGTCAATTTGGCGTACAGGAGTAAACCCTGAGCCTTGATACTGGGTGGTAACCAACGCAAGGCCGTTTGAAGCAATCGCCACATCCCACGCACCGCCTTCACCGGACGTTAGGGAGTAATTAATGTTTCTGATAGTTCCGGTTGCGAGGTTGACTCGCTGAAAGCTCCCCTGAGAGATGCCGACACCGCCCTGAGCAGCCAATATGAACGAATTGTCTCGCGCAATATCGATTCCCCACACCGAGCCGCCGAGATTATAGGTTCGCACAAAGCTGCGTGTTGAAAGATCAAAAGTCTCGATCAATCCAGTTGATGTCGAGATGTAGAGATTCTGCCCTGCAAAATCGAAGACCATGCCCGTGCGAGTTGTGTCCGGAATAAGGAATCCCTGCGCTCGCAACTCGCCAACCGCGACAACGGTGAACGCGAAAACTAAGCAAAATTTAATCCGCGTTCTGCCGAAGACACCGCCCACGTAGGGAACTGCATCAAAAACAGCCTCATTTGGCAAGCACAAAATCCTCTGGACGCTCGTACACTTGCCAGCCGTTTCTGTACGGTCTGATTTCGATGATCGTCACAGTGCCTCGTTGCGTTTCCTGCAAACGACGTTATCTGTTCATGCGAACATGATCCAGCCAAATAACGGTGAATCGTTACCGCAGCCAGATTTTCATCCGAGTGAACAACGAAACGCTTTCCGTCGCCCCGATGCACGTCAATGATCCAAACTGTGCGTCCATTCATCATCATCATCAAAGGCTGAGACCCAGCCCACGCCAGAACCGTTACAGAACTCGTCGGGCTAATCAGCGTCTCCACTCCGTGCCATTGTTCCAAGAGATACGTTGTCCTCCATTACTGACGTGACCTTTTATCCCTGATGAAAGCACTATTTGGTTGCCAGATATTGATCCGCTGCTCCTTTGGCCAAGTTCATTGGTTATTGTGACATTTCGACCATCGGATGACACACTGATGTTTGTCGGTTTGCCGTCATGAAACCAGCGTCCGTCAAGGTCTCGACCAACCCCCTGCCCAGAAAAAGATCCATGCTCTTGTCGTCCCCGAATCCACGTTGTGCCATTGCTCCAAGAAATGCGTCGTCCTCCATCACTGACAACGCCTCGTATACCCAAAAATGGCATCACCAAATCGTTGCCAGTTAGATGGCCGCTGCTGCTTTGGCCGTGTTCATTGGTTATCGTCACGTTAAAACCTGACACACTTATACTTGTCGGTTTGCCATCCTGATACCAGCGTCCATTGAGATCCTGACCAACAACAACTGGCGACGTAAAGATCGCGAGCGCGACGAGGCACATCATTACAGTGGTACGTTCCATAAGGTTAATGGTTGTTGCGAGTGAACCTTTCGCAGTCTCCCAGCGGGAAGAATGTCAGGGGCGGTTTATCGCTGCTGGCAGACTTGACGCAAGACGGCATGGTGCCGTCGTAGCGGAACAGAAGTCAATGCTTTTTCGCCCGGCGAGGACGCTGGAAGTGAAGTGCCTGATTTGTGACGAGCAATACGACGAATCGCGTTTCCTTCGCGATGAGCGTCAACAATCCAGATCGTTCGCCCGTCCTGATCCAAAGCTGACACGCAGCCCCAACTCCAACCGGCTTTGCTGAGATTGTCGGCGATGATCTCCCAGTACCTCAAAAGAGCGGCTCGCCATTAGCAGGGAGCTATTGATTTAGACAGGCGTTTTATTGAGGTGAGGGTGATGCCTCTCCTTTGGAAATATACTTGTCAGGTGAGAAGGTACTCTCGACCGTAGGAGCCGGAACTTTGATGTAAGTGCGGTCGATGAGGTCGCGTGATCGGTCCGAATAATCTTCGGCGAGAACTAGCTTACCGTCGGAGAGAAAATGTGTGAAGACCTTGTAAGACTTTGGCGCAACGCCGACGATCTTCAAAATCGTCTCTGGATTCGATGAGTCAGCAGGCATGACATGGTCGCCTACCCGAAACTTGGGACCGCTAAACCTACCGTGAATCACGAACAACGACAGCCCCAACACGGCTGCGAGAACTGCTATAACTGCGATTCTTTTCATGCTCTTAGAATTATGCACCCGCCGTCTTTCACAGGGCAATCACAAAGACGCAGTTCCACAAACAACGCTTACTGAATCACTTCAATTTTCATCACGGGGTGAATTTCCCACGCTGTCGAGCGCCAGGGATGATGAAATCCATTGGCGCTGAACCACTGAATCGTTGAACCGACATCTGCGCTTCCGTTGTGTTCGTCATCCCACATGAGATAACCAGTCACGCGGATTTTGCAGGCATCATGTCCTGTCGCTTGATAGCTCACGTCCTGTAATCGGAAAAATCCTGCGAGCGATTGAATCCGCACACCGTCGCGGTAAATGCGCTGCTCGGTCCTGGGTGTGATCTCGCAAATGATCGGCGTCTGGTCGCCTTCCCGCGGCGCGTGATCGCTAGAGTTTTCGAAAAGCTCAAGATGCCAGTCATGAAACACTGGACTGGCGCAGTTCGTTGTTTCGGGCGGTCCGGCATATGCTAACACAAGCCACCCTGTGACAGACACAATCTGGCTTTCGTACGAGTCGAGTTCGTCTTTTTGCGCAGGAGTTAATTCGCTCCTGTGTCCCTTTTGAAGGCGGGAATCATACTCGCGCACCTTTCTTAAAAACGCTGACGTATCGAGTGGTTCGACAGTGAACAGAGACAGGTTCACGGGCCAGCGATTTTTCATGCAGTTGCGCCCTTTTGCATCTTGGCTTTGCGCGGTTCCTTCGCATTGATTAGCGCAGTCCCAACCCGTTACGTCCAAGTCTCTGAGTTCGATGTCCTCTGTCGTTTCCGTTGCGGCGGGACTTACCAAAATGGACACGCAAATGCCAGCGACGACAGAGGCCGTGATTTTCAATCTCGACATTTGGGCATCGTTTTACCTAATGTCCCAGTATGATGAAAACGAAAACCTTGCTTGCGCTGTTTACGGCTGCGCTTGCGGCTCTGGCAATTGCCCAGGCTCCGCCAACTATTCCGCCCCAGGAAGCCGCGAAGCATGTCGGCGAAACAGCGACCGTAACTGGCAGAGTCGACAGCTTTCACCAATCCGGCAAAGGCAATATTTTCCTCAACATGGGAGGCGCGTATCCGAATCAAGCCTTTACCGCTTTTATCCCCTCGGGCAGCGCCGCACAGTTTCCGAATGCTCAGGAGTACGACGGCAAAACGATAACCGTTTCCGGAAAGATCACACTCTATCGCGGCAAGCCGGAGATCATTGTCACGTCGCCTTCGCAGATTAGCACACAATGACAATCAAACGTCTTGCTTTGCTCCTAGGTTCGCTGACCGCGTCATCGGTAATGGTGCCGTCTAATTCTAGTTAGGCCTCTAGGGCAGACTTGGATTGCACTGCAAGCCCTATTGATTGTTCAGAACCGTTTGCGTTGCGGGTTTGTCGAGTTCCACCTTATCGCTCACCTTTTGAATAAGCGCCCTTTGGTCTTTCAGTTCCGCTCTAAGGGCATCAATTTCCTTCTGTTGTTGCTGCACTGTCCGATGCTCTTTGAGAAACTCGTTGAGCAA
>JBEDUS010000096.1:0-11999 GCA_040414975.1 Candidatus Udaeobacter sp. | reverse complement strand
AATATCGCGATCGAGTTTGGATTTCGCGGCGTCGGCACGACAAATTCGAACAGTTGCGCGAGCGGGACTGTGTCAGTAGGCGAGGCGCTGCGTTATATCCGTGACGATTTTGCCGATGTGATTGTCGCCGGCGGAGCGGAAGCACCTTTAACAACGATTACGATCGGCGCATTCGACATCATCAAAACAATGAGCAGGTGGCCGGGCGATCCCACTCTGGCTTGCCGCCCGTTTGACCTGCTGCGCGATGGATTTGTCATGGGCGAGGGCGGCGCCTCGCTCGTTATCGAAGAACTCGAACATGCGCGGGCCCGGGGCGCACACATTTACGCTGAAGTGCTCGGATACAGTTTGAATAACGATGCTTTTCATATGACTTCGCCTCTGCCAAACGGCGAATCGTCAATTCGTGCGATGCAGGAGGCACTCGCCGACGCACAATTGGCGCCCGAGCAGATTGACTACATCAATGCGCATGCCAGTTCGACCCAGCTGAACGACAGCGCGGAAACGGCGTCGATCAAGCAAGTTTTTGGCGACCATGCGCGTCGAATCCCCGTTAGTGGAACAAAAGGTTATTACGCGCATCCGTTGGGCGCGACCGGCGCGATCGAGGCAGCGCTTTGTGCCCTCGCTTTGGATCGCCAATGGGTCCCGCCGACAATTAACTACACGAACCACGATCCTTCGTGCGATCTCGATGTTGTGCCCAACCAAGGGCGCAAAGCCGAACTGAAATACGTAATGAGCAACTCGTTTGGTTTCGGCGGAATCAACGCATGTGTGATGTTGGGTAAGGCGCCTCAGTAACAACGCCGATTATCACCCCGAGTCGCGTAGATGACGAGGGACCCTGTAATTAACCCTTTGAACGCTAAATTAGTTTGAAGGCACACTTGCCGTACGTGAGGCTCTTCTCCCTGCTCAGAGTGGCGCGTTAGTGTGCTACAGAAGTAAATCCGGCCGATTTTCGTGTGTACGTTTAATTGCCTGTTCTTTACGCCATCTTGCGATTTCCGCGTGATTCCCGGAAAGCAATACTTGCGGAACTTTCCAGCCACGAAATTCTGCTGGACGCGTGTACTGTGGTGTTTCGAGTAACCCCTGGTTGAAAGTATCGTCCACTGCGGATTGTTCGTCACCGAGCGCTCCCGGCAGCAAACGCACAATAGCATCGACAAGAACCGCGGCTGCAATTGCTCCGTTGGTGAGCACGTAATCGCCAATGGAAATTTCCACGTCCACCAGGTGTTCAATCACGCGATGATCGACTCCTTCGTAATGACCGCAAATGATGATGAGATGTGGTTCTTGCGAAAGCTCTGTCGCTCTTTGTTGATCAAATCGATGTCCAGCAGGCGACATCAACACTACTCTGGACGCTTGACTTCGGAGCTCTTCGACGGCTGTAAAAACGGGCTCCGGTTTCATCACCATTCCCTGGCCACCACCGAACGGTGCGTCGTCCACGATGTGGTGTTTATCTGTAGTCCAGTCCCGCAAGTTATGGATCCGAAGATCGACAATTCCATTTTCCTGAGCGCGTTTCATGATGCTTTCGCCAAGAGGCGCGCGGCAGATGTCGGGAAACAATGTCAGGATATCGATCTTCACTGAGGAAGAAAACGTCGAACGACCTTCGGCCAACGTCCAATGCTGAATCGGATACGGAAATTTACTCGACGATTTCGAGGATCGCTCGTTGGCCATGGCGCGCGGCCGAGCTGGCGAGTAGCGCGCGAATAGCATGAATGGTCTGTCCGCCGCGGCCGATCACGCGACCGACGTCTCCCCGCCGGAGCTGCAGCTTAAAGACCGTTGTTCTGCCGCTTGGAATTTCCGTCAGCACCATGTCGTCAGGAAATTCAACCAGTTGACGAATGACGAACTCGAGAAATTCTCTCATGCGCTGGAAAGACTACCCACGAACCAGCACGAATAAACACGAATTTTCGCGTATCCGGTATTCCGGCGCTTCTAGGATTCGCTCGATGGCGACGAAGGCAATGACACTTCGTGGATCGGCTGTGCGCTTTCAGCCTCCGCTTGGGATGACGCCTGGGAAGTCGTCGCTACCTTCTTATTTTCTTTTATCAAACTGCGAACCGTCTCGGATGGCTGTGCACCTTTGCTGATCCAGTATTCGACTCGGTCAATGTTCAGCGTGCTGTTGTGACCAGGCTTCTTTGGATCGTACGTGCCGATGGTCTCGATAAATTTTCCATCGCGGGGGCTCCGCCTGTCGGCCACTACCACTTTGTAGTAGGGACGATTTTTTGTTCCTTCTCTGCGTAATCTGATTGAAACTGCCATGTTAACTTCTCATTCGCGCCAGTTGCGCCATCATCTTCTTCATTTTGCCGGTGCTTTTCATCATTTTTCGCATCTGATCAAAGCGCCGCAGCAAATCGTTTACCTCCGTGACAGTGCAGCCGCTGCCGCGCGCGATGCGCTGACGTCGCCGCGCATTCAAAATATCGGGGCGCGTCCGCTCTTCCTTCGTCATCGAAAGCACGATGGCTTCCGTGCGCTTAAGCCGCTTCTCGTCAACAGAAAGGCCCTCCACATTACTCATGCCGGGCAACATGCCAAGAATATTCTCCAGCGGCCCCATGCGCCGCATCATCTTGAATTGCGCCAGGAAATCATTGAAATCAAACGAAGCCGTCCGGAGCTTCCGCTCCAACCGGGCGGCTTCTTCTTCATCGACCGCTTCCGCTGCTCTTTCGACCAGGCTAACGACGTCGCCCATGCCAAGAATTCGGCCGGCAAGCCGCTCCGGAACAAAAACGTCAAACTGATCAAGCTTTTCCCCGGTTCCCATGAACTTGATTGGCTGCCGCGTCACTTCACGCATCGACAGTGCCGCGCCGCCTCGCGCGTCACCGTCGAGCTTGGTCAAAATAATCCCTGTGATCGATAGAGCGTCGTTAAATCGGGATGCCACGCTGACTGCTTGCTGGCCGGTGGCAGCATCAACAACAAGCAACGTTTCTTGTGGGTCTAAAAATTCCTTCAACTCTTTCAGTTCCTGAATCAGCGCTTTGTCGACTTCCTGGCGACCTGCCGTATCGAAGATTTCGATAACGGGCGCACCAGCCAGCCGCGCGCCAGCGGATGCATCGGCAGCAGCGCGCTGTGCATTCTTCTCGCCTGGATCGGGAGTAAACACGGAGACATCGATTTGTTTTCCCAGCGTTGCCAGTTGTTCGATCGCTGCCGGTCTCTGCAAATCGCAGGCAATTAAACACGGCGCGCAACCCTGCTTTTTTAGAAGATGCGCCAGTTTGGCAGAGGAAGTTGTTTTGCCCGATCCGTTCAGGCCGACGATCAAGATACGGCCTGAATCCCCGACATTGACCGGTGCGGCGTCGCCTCCAAGCAAGGCAGTTAGTTCGTCATGGAAAATTTTTACGATCTGCTGACCTGGCGTAATGCTGCGAAGAACGGTTTCGCCAAGCGCATTCTCTTTGACGCGTGCGATGAATTTTTTGGCGACTTGAAAATCCACGTCGGCTTCGAGCAAAGCCAGGCGCACCTGGCGCAACGCGGCATCGACGTTCGATTCGCTGATGCTGCCGTGTCCACGCAGCTCTTTGAAGACGTCCTGAAGTTTATCGGAGAGTTGGGAAAACATGATATTAAGCTCGTCAGCCCACTTGCCGTCCGCGATTTCCTAATCGCTACTCCGGTTAATAAACCGCGGCGCCTTGAGAAGGCGCGCGCTTATTTTTTAGGCGTCGGTACGGGCGACCTTGCTGCGGGGGCGGCCTCTTCGATTCCGAAGGTCCAATGGGCTTCGACCTTTTTTCCCTGTGACTTCGCGCTGACGATCACGCTGCAGGACTTCTCGTGCAACTTCTGCGTCACCTGATATGAGATCGTACCCGACTTCGGATCGTAACTTGCGGGAACAACGCCCAGGCCGCTCACACGCATCTGCACGCTGCCGGGATCGATAGCGCCAACCGCACTGAGGTTAGCCTTGATAAGCGGCAGGGCCGTCCGCACCGTTTCGCCATCTGCTGGCTGGGTCGCGAGATCCTTCGCGGCAACTACAGCCACTTGTTCCCCTCCTCCTCCGCCGGAGGTAGCGATCATTTTCACCGCATCCTCAAACACCTTCAGCTTGTTCGCTTCAATGGCATAACGACCAATAGAATCCATCGGCGATGTAAACGTGATGGGCTGGCCATAAACCGTAAACATCGCCTCATAACCGGCATTTCGCGCAAGGTCTTTCACATGCTGGTTGTAATTCCCAAAGGGCACCGCAAAACAATTTACCTTGATGCCTAGTCGCTGCTCGAGCAGTTGCTTGCAGCCCACCACTTCATTTTGCACCCATTGCTCATATTGAGGCCCGGTTAGTTTCGTTCTGGTTCTCTTCCCGCCAGGATTCGCCACCATGATTGTATGGCCTTCGCGCAAGTCTTGATGGGTCGCGGAATGGGCCTCAATATCCACACCGTTGTCGCGCATGTCGGCAAGCTGTTCCCAGGTAATCGCTTCGCCGCCGCCTAGCGAGCCGCCGCGAACGCCTTCGGTGTAAATGAACATGGTAAACGGGTAGCCGTATTTCTTCATCATCGGCCACGCGACTTCGTATTGAGACTTCCAGCCATCATCGAAAGTAACCACCGCGCATCGAGGCGGTATGTTCTTTTCGCCGCGCTTCCAGGCGAGCAGATCCTGCATCGGAATGACCGTGATGCCGCGGTCCTTCAATTCCTTCATCTGCGCTTCAAAGGCGGCAGGCGTGATCTCGGTCCCGGGATAGCGGACCTTGTCCACCAAACGGTGATAACAAAAAATAATTGCCTGGGCGGTTTGATCGACAACGGGCTTGGTAATCTTCGGAGCCGCTGCGATCGCGGTGCCACCGACAGCCGGCGTTGCTGAGGCACCAGCCTGCTGTGAACTGGCGGAGACACTTTCCTGCTTCTTGCACATCGAAAGGCTCAGCGCCAGAAGCAGAGGGAGGATCGCAAATCGAATTATCATAAAAGAAGTAAAGGCATTATGCGCGCCAGCACAAAACACAAGTGCTTTTTGCGACTGCGATCAATAGACATCCCTCGCCCCATTACGTTGCATCGTTTACGCCTGGTACCGAAAAATTTTTGGTAGAAACGGATTTTTTTGCTATAAAATCAGAATGCCGAGCCAGGCCACTCGTCTCCTTACAGTCGCTTTTGTCGCATCATTGGCTGCGTGCACGACGGTTCCGACTACCGCGGTCAAAAACACAAGTAAGACTTTTAATACTGTGGTAGTGGATGCGGGACATGGCGGCAAAGATAGCGGCGCATATCGCCGCTACGGACCACCGGAGAAAATGATTGCTCTCGATGTCGCCCAGCGTCTCAACCGCAAACTTCGAGAGTCACAGTTGAAAACCGTGATGACCCGGGACTCGGATGTCTTTATTGAATTGAACGATCGTGTGGCTATCGAGAATGCCCAGAAGAACGCAATCTTCGTAAGCATACACTTCAACGATTCGCGCAGGCGTCGGGTTCGCGGATTTGAAACGTACTATCATTCGGGCGCATCACTCGATCTGGCGAACACGATCCAGGGAAAACTGATGACCATCCCAAATTCCGCAAATGGCGGGGTGCACACGGCAAATTTTCGTGTGCTACGCCTGGCGAGCTGTCCTGCTGTTCTGGTAGAGTGCGGATACTTGAGCAATCGCGCCGAGGCGAACAAGACGCGCGATTGGGAATATCGTGAATTGCTTGCAGACCGAATCGCGGAAGCAATTGTCGAGCAACGCTTCGGCCCCGGTGTTTACCGCCCGTCGACTCAAGTGGCTGCGCAACCGCAACCGCAGGCAGAATCTGCCAACGGGGGAACCGCCCTGACGCCAGCGGCTACCCGTCGTTAGAATTCTTTTCCGCGCTCTTCCCGCCCGATTGCAGTGAGCAAGATCAACACCAAAAAGATCACCACCGTAAAAAGCGCGAGCGCTTTTGCATAGTCCGGATGCCCGTTCGGGTCATGAAAATGCTCGGCCAGCCGCGCTTCGATAACGGCTGTGTTAGCTGCAAATAAATTTCCGAGTTGATACGCAACGCCAGGAAAGGTCCCACGAACCGCATCAGGCGAGAGTTCATTCAAATGCACAGGAACTATGCCCCACGCGCCTTGCACCATGAATTGCATGGCGAACCCGCCAATGACAAGGAGAGCAAGGCCCGGCGGAAAAACCCAAACCGGAATAAGAATGATTCCGAACACGGCAGTCAGAATGATCGAGCGACGGCGTCCCCACTTTTGCGACAGATGACCAAGCACTGTTCCGCCGCAGATTGCGCCAAACGCGTAAATGATCCCAGTCGCGGCCTTCTGCGTCACGCCATAGTGGCGTTGTTCGCCGAGAAAGGTTTGATACATGTCCTGCGTTCCATGAGACATGGCGTTAAACGCCGTCATCAACAAGACGACGTAAAGAAAGAGAACCCAGTGGCGTTGTAGTACAACCAGCAGATCGCGCCAAAAATTACTCTTCTTGCGCTGACGGCGCACCCAAACTGGCGATTCGGGCACGTGCGCACGGATGTACAGCACCAGAATCGCAGGTAAAGCTCCGGCTACGAAAAGACCACGCCACCCGAAGAACGGAAATACGATCCAATAGACAACTGCCGCCAGCAGATAACCGAACGCGTACCCTTGCTGTAAAATTCCCGAGAACAACCCGCGCGCCTGAGTCGGCAGCGACTCCATCGCCAGCGACGCGCCAAGTCCCCATTCTCCGCCCATGCCAATTCCGTAAAGCGCACGGAGAATCAGCAACCAAGTGTAATTCGGAGAAAATGCTGTGAGCAATTCCATCAGCGAAAAAAAGATGATGTTGATCATCAGCGGTATGCGCCGCCCGAACCGGTCGCCGAGCAATCCGAAGATGAACGCACCCACCGGCCGCATCGCCAGCGTAAGCGTGATCGCGTACGTGATCTCGGCGATGCTCACCCCAAAGTCGCCTGCCATTGGCACGATTACGAACGTGAGCAGGAAAAAATCGAAGGCATCAAGTGCCCACCCCAGGAAGCACGCCAGGAATGTCTTGCGTTGATTGCGGTCGAGCGACTTGAAAAGCTGCACCGCTTCCATGGCGCACCCTCAACTAATCGCGACGTCCGGAGAAGTCGAGATGAAATGAACGCGACGAAGCATGCCGGGGCGGATTGTTTCTTGCTTGATCATTCGTCATTATTTGTCATTCGGGATTCGGGTTTCGTCATTTTGATCGTGGGCCGCAGGGCTGGCGCGATAATTACGGGCAGAGCAAAAGCAGGAGTATGACGGCCCAACACATCTACGCATCATGATACGTCAATTTGTTTCTTGATTCGCAAAGGGAAACGCTCTTTAGTTTCCGGACAATCATGCCAACAAACGGTCTTCATCCTTTGGAAACGCTCCTGCGCGAACGCATCGTCCTGCTCGATGGCGCCATGGGCACGATGATCCAGCGCTACAAGCTGTCGGAGACGGAGTATCGAGGAAAACAGTTCCACGACTGGAACGGCAAAGACCTCAAAGGCAGCTTGGAACTGCTTAATTTAACAGGGCCACAAATCGTCGAGGAAATTCACTCCGCTTATCTAAAGGCGGGCGCCGATGTTATCGAAACGAACACGTTCAGCGGAACAACCATCGGCTTGCACGATTTCCTGTTTCAAGGCGAGCCAAGCAGCGGAAGAAAAGATCAGGAATTCTTTCAGCGGGTCGTCGACGATGTCGATCTTCGCGCGCTCGTTCACGAAATCAATTTTGAAGCGGCGAGGATCGCGCGCGGCGCCGCGGACCACATCGCGAATGAAAGCGGCCGTGAACGTTTTGTTGGCGGATCGATGGGACCGCTCCCCGTGGCGGGTTCTATTTCGCCTGACGTGAACGATCCTGCATTTCGCGCCGTCTCGTTCGATCAACTTCGCCAAACTTACTTCGATCAATCGAAAGCGCTGCTCGAAGGCGGCGTGGATCTACTTATTGTGGAAACGATTTTCGACACACTCAACGGAAAAACTGCGCTGTTCGCCATCACTGATGCATTCGAAAAAACCGGGCGCAGCGTGCCCTTGATGATCTCGGGCACTGTGATCGACAAATCCGGGCGGAACCTGAGCGGGCAAACGGTTGAAGCGTCGCTCATATCGGTCGCGCACGCGGAACCGCTCGTCGTCGGTTTGAATTGTTCGCTGGGTCCGGATGAGATGGAACCCTTTGTGGAAGAGCTGGCGCGTATTTCGCCGTACTACGTGAGTGCATATCCGAACGCGGGTCTGCCCGATCCGCTCTCTCCAACCGGCTTTCCGGAAACGGCCGAGACTTTCGCACCAAAGGTCGCGAATTGGGCAGAAAACGGCTGGCTCAACGTGGTCGGCGGTTGCTGTGGGACAACGCCCGATCACATACGGGCGTTGGCGAAATTGGTGCGGAAGTTTCCGCCACGCCGCATGGGAAGAACAATCCGCAACACATGATTTTGCGACTCTCCGGGCTGGAACCGTTGAAGATCACGCCGGAGTTCGGCTTCGTTGTCGTCGGCGAGCGTACCAATATCACAGGATCGCCAAAGTTTTCGAAACTGATTCTCGCCGGCGATTTCGATGGCGCACTTGCTGTGGCGCGTCAGCAAGTGCAAGGCGGCGCGAACTTGCTCGATGTGAACATGGACGAAGGAATGATCGACTCGGAAGCAGTCATGGTCCGCTTCCTGAATCTGATCGGCAGCGAACCGGAGATCGCGCGGATTCCAATTGTGATCGACAGCTCGAAGTGGAGCGTCATCGAAGCAGGGCTTAAATGTTTGCAGGGAAAAGCGGTGGTGAATTCCATTAGCCTGAAAAACGGCGAAGAAGACTTTCTGCGGCAAGCCCGGTTGATCAGGCGATATGGCGCTGCCGCCATTGTCATGGCGTTCGATGAGCAGGGCCAGGCCGACAATTTTGAGCGGAAAATCGAGATTTGCGCGCGCGCGTATGATCTCTTGACCAAACACGCGAACTTTCCGGCGAACGATATTATCTTCGATCCAAATATTCTAACCGTCGCCACGGGCCTCGAAGAACATCGGAATTATGCAGTCGATTTCATAAAGGCAACGCAGTGGATCAAAAAGAATCTCCCTGGTGCACGTGTCAGCGGCGGCGTGAGCAACATTTCCTTTTCGTTTCGCGGGAACAATACAGTGCGCGAAGCGATGCATGCGGCGTTTCTGTTTCACGCCATCCGCGCGGGTCTCGACATGGGAATTGTCAACGCTGGGCAACTCGCGGTTTACGAAGAAATTGAGCCTGAGTTACGGGAGCGCGTCGAAGATGTGCTGTTAAACCGGCGAGACGATGCAACCGAACGGCTGGTCGAGTTCGCCGAAAACGTCAGAGAGAAGAATAAAGCTCCAGTTGTCGATGAAGCGTGGCGAAAAGAACCTGTCGAAGAGCGTCTGAAACACGCGCTGATCAAAGGCATCATCGATTATATCGACCTCGATACAGAGCAAGCGCGCCAGAAATGCAAACGGCCACTCGACGTGATTGAGGGCCCGCTCATGGCTGGGATGAGCGTGGTCGGCGACTTGTTCGGCTCTGGCAAAATGTTTCTACCACAAGTCGTTAAGAGCGCGCGCGTCATGAAAAAAGCAGTTGCCTATCTGTTGCCTTTCATGGAAGCGGAGAAATCCACTGGTGCAAAACCGCAGGGACGCATCGTGATGGCCACGGTAAAAGGTGACGTGCACGATATTGGTAAGAACATCGTGGGAGTCGTGCTGCAATGTAACAACTATGACGTTGTGGATCTCGGCGTGATGGTGCCGGCGGCGAAGATTCTGGAAACAGCGCGAGAAAAACAAGCGGACGTAATCGGCCTGAGCGGACTGATTACGCCTTCGTTGGACGAGATGGTTCATGTCGCGCAGGAGATGGAGCGCGAAGGATTTCGTTTACCGCTCCTGATTGGCGGGGCGACCACGAGCCGGGCGCATACCGCGGTCAAGATCGCTCCGAACTATCGCTCTAGCACGGTGCACGTTCTGGACGCATCGCGCGCAGTGGGCGTTGTCAATTCGCTGCTCAAAGAAGACCTCAAGTCCGAATTCGATAGGAAAACGCGCGAAGACTACGAACGCTTGCGCCAGGAGCATTCAGCAAAAACGCATGCAAAGAAGTTGTTGACGCTCGAAGAAGCACGCGCAAACCGGACGCCCATCAATTGGAGCGGTTATGTTCCGCCGAAACCCGAATTTCTTGGAGTGCGGATTCTTCAAACCATGACTCCAAGCGAAGTCGTGGAATCCCGTGGAAAAGCCTTTAAGGCGACACAACGGGAGCCATCGACTCCGCCTCACTTGCCTCAGGATGAGGCCGTACGCTCTTTTTCATTGCGGACGCTCGCAGAGTACATCGATTGGTCGCCGTTCTTTCACGCCTGGGAATTACGGGGGCGATATCCCGCGATTTTTGAAGATCCAAAGATTGGCAAACAAGCGCGCGAGCTTTTCGATGATGCGCAGCAACTTCTCGATCGGATCATCGCAAAAAATCTGCTGATCGCCCGCGGTGTTCACGCGTTCTGGCCGGCAAACTCGACTGGCGATGACGTGGAGCTATATGCCGATGATGATCGCGCGAAGAAGCTCGCGACGTTTTTTTTCCTGCGCCAGCAAATGAAAAAGCCGACAGCGCAATTCAACCACTGCCTGGCAGACTACGTTGCGCCGGCTGCTGGCGATCATAAAGTGCCGTTACAGGATTACCTTGGCGGATTTGCAGTTTCAATCCACGGTGCAGACGAGCTCGCGGAAGAATTCAAGCGACAGCATGACGATTACAACGCCATCTTGACAAAAGCGCTCGCAGATCGGTTCGCTGAAGCGTTTGCCGAATATCTGCACAAACAAACGCGTATTGCGTGGGGGTTCGGACGCGACGAAGAGTTATCGCAGGCCGATCTTATCCGTGAAAAATATCGCGGGATCCGGCCGGCTGCCGGTTATCCGGCCTGCCCCGATCACGCAGAAAAACGAAGATTGTTCGATTTGCTCGACGCTGAAAACAAGGCCGGCGTCAGACTTACGGAATCGTTTGCGATGCATCCCGGTGCGAGCGTAAGCGGGCTCTACTTTTCGCATCCTGATGCAAAATACTTCGGTGTCGGTAGGATTGGACACGATCAAGTCGTCGATTACGCGACCCGACGCGGCGAATCGCTGCCCAGAGTGGAAAGGCGACTTGCCCCTAATTTGGATTACGACGTCTGACTGCAATCAAGCGTTGCGGATGCGCAAGCTGCCGAATCGTGATAATAGTTTCGCTCGATTCGGGGCGTAGCTTAGCTTGGTAGAGCGCGTGGTTTGGGACCAGCGCCTAACGAATACGCCCATCTTTTCCCACCTGCTCTCATCTGCTTTTTCATAGGTAAAACAGTCGGGTGGCCTTTGTCCCAAACGCTCCCAAATAAGCTCAAAAAACACCGTCGGTGGATAAAGAAGTGGATAAAGGAAAGGAAAATCGCCCGGCGGAGTTTAGAGGTCGCGCCTTTGTCGGACACAAACCCCAGACGACATTGGAGGAGCGACTTAGGGTAAGTTTTCCTGCCTTGGGCACATCGATCTCATCTGCCGTGCTCATCGTTGCCGTGCTCTTCGGATTGATTCATCTAGCCATTGGTTTAGCGACAGCTGCCGCGGCATTAGTTTTAGGATTACTAGCCGGCGAGCTGCGGCGGAGAAGTTCCAGTCTATTACCGCCGATCGTGCTGCGCGCGATTTTTAATGTTTTTTCTGCAGTCTGGTAGTGAGCGAACCGTCTAACCAATCGAATATGCCAACGGCTCCATTACGAAGGTTCACTGCGACGAATCTAGGCGCGTTTATTGCGCGAGGGTTTAATGCGACCCGTTTCCAACTGTCCCCGGCAGGTTCTGTGGTCCCTGCGCGCTCTGCATTTGTTCTCGCCGTAGTGCTTCGGCACTGCCTTTCTTGA
>JBEDUS010000095.1:0-6237 GCA_040414975.1 Candidatus Udaeobacter sp. | reverse complement strand
TCGATCTTGGAAAATTTGAGGCGATCATGCCCCAGCGCGAGCGAGTAGTAGTGGAAGATTATAACGTCGGCGATCGACTGCGTGCGTACGTGGTTGCAGTGGAGAACGGAATCCGAGGTCCCGAGATTATCGTCTCGCGCAGCCATCCCAATTTTGTGCGCAGACTTTTCGAGTTGGAAGTGAGCGAAATCGCGGACGGCACCGTAGAGATTCGCGGCATCGCCCGAGAAGCAGGCTATCGCACGAAGATCGCAGTCTGGAGCGCGAACGAAAAGGTGGATCCTGTGGGAGCGTGTGTCGGCATGCGCGGCTCGCGCGTCAAAAATATCGTGCGCGAGCTAAACAACGAAAAGGTCGACATCATACGCTGGAGCTCTGACCCGAAGGAATACGTTCTGGAAGCGTTGAAGCCGGCAAAAGTGAAGAATCTCGTTTTCGATACAGAGAAGAAAAGTGTGCAGATTTCCGTTGATGAGGATCAGCTTTCGCTCGCGATCGGAAAAAAGGGACAGAATGCACGGTTGACTTCCCGACTGACCGGCTGGGAAATCAACATTGGCAAGGACACATCAGCGACGACCGTGGTAGAACAAAAAGTGGCGCAGGCAGCCCAGACCCTTGCCGGCGCGCTGCCAGTTACCGACGAGCAGGCACTTGCGCTGGTAAAATCCGGCTTTACAAACCTGGAAGGATTGCGCGATGCGGATGTGCAGGATCTAGTGGATATTCTCGCGGTCGATGAAACAAAGGCGCGCGAGATTTACGAGGCCGTACACCGGCAGGAACTGGTGCAATAACATGGCTCTGGTTTAGAGAAGCTCGGGCCATGAGCAAAATTTTAGACGAACAACAATGGCAACGAAGACGAGCAGCAAGACTGCAACGCGCAAACCAGCCGCGCGCGCGACTGCCGCTGCTCATAAGCCGGCAGCCGCTGCCAAGACAAAACTTCCAAAGCAAAAAATAAAAGAGGATGTTGCACCAGCGGCCAAGCCGCGCACCACTCCTCTCTCAAAATCCGCTCCTGAAGCTGTTCGGCCTTCGACTCGCGAGGCAGAGAGCGTTTCGCTTATTGATCGGAAAAAACCGGGCAAAAAAGCCGAAGACGGCGAGGTAAAACCGAAGCGAGCCGTTTTACCGCCAATTTCACGTATCCGGGCCTCGCTGGAAACCCCGGAAACCACGGTAACTTCCCCGAAACCAGCGCCGGCTGCAAAGACTGCGGTCCCGGAATCGCCTCCAACTGAAGCCCCTGGCCCTGTTGCCGCTGAAAAGACTGCGGCCGATGAGACCGCGCCCCTGTCCGCGGAGGAAGAAACTGCGGCGCAGAAAGTCATCCTTATCAAGCCACCAATTGTGGTTAAGCAACTGGCCACCGAGCTGGGCTTAAAACCGCATCAACTCATCGCGGAGCTGATGACTTATAACATCTTCGCGAATATTAATCAGACAATCGAGCCAGACATCGCTTCAAAGATCGCTGAAAACCATGGCTTTGTTCTCGAAAAAGAGCGCCGCGAAAAAGGAGCCGGCGTTCACAAAGTGGAACAGGTGGTTGTCGCCCCTCCGCCGCCGGTCATTGAAAAGAAAGAAGAACTCAAACCACGGGCACCGATTATCACGTTCATGGGACATGTTGACCATGGGAAAACGACGTTGATGGACGCTATCCGGAAGACCCGCGTCGCGGCGGGCGAGGCTGGCGGAATCACGCAGCATATTGGCGCCTATAGCGTCAGCCATAACGACGCGACACTTACCTTTATCGACACCCCGGGGCACGCTGCTTTTACCGCGATGCGCGCGCGCGGCGCGAATGTTACCGATATCGTCGTGCTCGTGGTAGCGGCGGACGACGGCATTATGCCGCAAACGATTGAGGCGATTAATCACGCAAAGGCAGCGCCGCACGTGAAGATAATGGTCGCGATCAATAAGATCGACCTTCCTTCGGCGAACGTCGACAGAGTCAAGAAACAGCTGCAGGAGCAAGGCCTTACTCCGGAAGACTGGGGAGGCGAAACGATTGTTTGCCCCGTCTCGGCAACAAAAGGTACTGGGATCGATCATCTGCTTGAGATGATCGCGTTGCAAGCGGAGGTAATGGAGCTCAGAGCCTCGCCCACGGCCACCCCTCGAGGGACAGTGATCGAAGCACAAGTGGAAGCTGGGCGCGGTCCCACTGCTACAGTAATTGTGCAGATGGGGACCCTGGGAATCGGCGACCCTTTCATCTGTGGCAACTACAGCGGCAAGGTTAAATCGCTATTGGACGACCGCGGCAAGCCAGTCAAGCAAGCCGCCCCATCGATGCCGGTGAAGGTGCTCGGGTTTACCGGCCTGCCCGACGCGGGTGATGAACTGCTCGTGATGGACTCGGAACGATCCGCAAAAACCTTAAGCGAGGAACGCTTGCTCGCAAAGCGTGCGGATAAACTCTCGGTTCCGAAACGGGCGACCCTTGAGAGTCTGCTTGAAACTATGGAGGGCAAAAAAGTCCTGCGCATCGTGCTAAAGTGCGATGCACAGGGCTCACTGGAAGCGTTGGTTGGAGCGTTGAAACAGATCGAGAGCAAAAAAGTCGACCTTGAACTCATTCACTCCGCAGTGGGGCCGATCTCGGAGTCGGACATTCTACTGGCAAGCGCCTCGAACGCCGTGGTGGTCGGTTTCAATGTGAAGGTAGAGAACATAGCCGTTTCCGCCGCAAAGACCGAAGCCGTTCAAGTCAAACTTTACAGCATCATTTATGAACTGCTCGATCAAATCAAAGAAGCAATGGCCGGTTTGCTGGAGCCCGAGCATCGAGAAACGGTCATCGGACACGCCGAAGTGAAGCAGGTCTTCCAGCTTAGCAAAGGCGTTGTCGCCGGGTGTCTCGTGACTGACGGTCGCATAGCTCGGGCCGCACGGGCTCGCATTCTCCGAAGACGACAGCCCGTTTATGACGGCGGGATTTCAACATTGCGCCGTTTCCAGGACGACGTGAAGGAAGTGCGCTCAGGACTGGAATGCGGGATAAAGCTGGGTGATTTCAGCGAATATCAAGTCGGCGACGTGATCGAGTGTTATCAGCTTGAGGCTATCGCGCAGAAATTGTGATTCGTTGCATAGCTAAAAAAAGTTACACAGTTGAAAAGATCTCCGTTGTAAATTTTTTAAGTTCTTAACGTCTCAACTTTTCGCCATGAAACACCGAATGCTGCGAATTAACGAAGTGGTGAAGCGCGAGCTGAGCGGGATTGTAGCACGAGAAATCAACTTCGAAGGCGTCTTGGTCACCATCAGCCACGTGGACGTCACATCCGACTTGAAGAGTGCGCACGTGTTTGTGAGCGTTCTGGGAACAGATGCCGGCGAGAGCGTGATTAGCAAGCTGGCTTCTCATCGTCCGGCGTTACAGGCAGAACTTGCTCGTCACGTAACCATGAAATATACGCCGCACCTTATTTTTCATCTCGATAACTCCATCGAGCGCGGGGCGCGGATCATAGAGATCATGCACGAGATGGAAGCATCTCAGGGCAAAGGGAAGTGACTTCGCTCGACGTCCAACGCTCAATCAAGCCAGTCCTACGTCATTGGATGTTGAGCGGCAAAAGTTGAACGTTGGGCGTTGAAGATGGAGATTTTGTGACCATCTCGAAACTTACTGAAATTGGCCAGATATTGCGTCAGCATCGGCGCTTCGCCATCCTGGGTCACGTTCGTCCTGACGGCGACGCGCTAGGCAGCCAGCTCGCGCTGGCTCTTTCTCTTCAAGCACTGGGAAAAGAAGTGCGCGTATGGAATGAAGAGGGAATGCTGGAGAAATATTCCTTCCTTCCACGAGCTGAGCTGCTCACGAAGCCGCCCTCCACTCCGGAGGATTTCGATGTTGCGATCGCCCTCGACACAGCAATTCAAAACCGGCTCGGGATAGCGCTGGCAGCGGTTCGGTCAGCGAAAGTCTGGATTAACATCGATCACCACCTGAGTAATCCCGGTTACGGCGACGTGGTTTATGTCGATTCTTCTGCGCCCGCAACGGCTGAAATCATTTTTCGCCTGATCAAGAGCCAGAACCTGCCATTCGATCGAGACATCGCGGAAAATCTTTATGCGGCGATCTCCACCGATACGGGCTCATTTCAATACCCAAAAACCAACGCCCATACTTTCGAGATTGCCGCTGAACTCATTCGAACAGGTATCGATGTCGGACGCTTGAACCAGCAGCTTTATGAAAATTATCCGCGGCGCCGCCTGGAGCTTTTACGAGAACTGCTGCGCACCATGCGTTTCCAGCAGGAAGGTCGTGTTGCAAGTTTCAGCCTAACCTTGAAAACAGCGGCTGAGCTGGGCGTCCTTCCCGAGGATAACGAAGGACTAATCGATCATCTGCGCGCGGTCCGCGGCGTTATCGTTGCTGTTTTCTTCGAAGAACTGGCCGATGGCAAAGTGCGGGTGAGCATGCGTTCCAAAACCGATGCTGTCGATGTTTGCGCTATCTGCCAGAAATTTGGCGGCGGAGGGCACACGCTTGCCGCCGGCGCACGCGTGCGCGGAACGCTCCCTGAAGTAGAAGGACGAGTTTTAGCAGAAGTTGGGGCTAAAGTTGAGTCGCTAAAAGCCGCGCAGGATTGAATGACTTGACGTTTCAACGCTTCGACGTTGTAACTCTTTTAACTGTTTAATTCTTTTGCACATGTCTCATACCGTGGCCCCTGACGGCGTCCTACTCGTGGACAAGGCTGAAGAGATGACTTCGCACGATGTCGTCGCGTTGGTCCGCCGGAAGCTCCAAGTCAGGAAAGTCGGTCATTGCGGCACGCTCGATCCCATAGCGACCGGGTTGCTTTTGATCACTGTGGGACGGGGCACGAAGATCCAGGATTTACTCATGAGCGACGACAAAGAATACGCCGGAACCTTCGTGCTCGGAGTAACGACCGACACCCAGGATCGGCAGGGAGAAATAATTCAGAAGCGGCCGGTTCCCGCGTTACGCGAAAATCAAATTCGTGACGCGTTCGAGAAATTTCGGGGTGATTTTTACCAAATGCCGCCGATGGTTTCCGCGAAAAAGCATGGCGGTGTACCGCTATACAAACTGGCGCGTCAAGGAAAAGTGGTCGAGCGGGAGCCGCGGCTTGTGCATGTCTATCGGTACACGATCAATCGAATCGAGCTGCCCGAGATTGATTTTAATGTGCTGTGCAGCAAAGGCTTTTATGTTCGTACTTATGCCCACGACATCGGCGAGACTCTGGGCTGTGGCGCGCACCTGAAGTCGCTGCGGCGAACAAAATCCGGGCGCTTCGCTGTTGAGAATGCCATTAATGTTGCTCAAATCAAAGACGCGCCACGCGAGGAAGTTTTGAGCAGACTCCTGAGCCTTCCGGACGTGTCGCGCATGCGCGGGGCTTAGGACAATACCGAAATCCGAATATCGAAACTCGAAACAAGCCACAATGACCAAAATCCAAAACCTTAATGAGCGCGTTGGCCTCATAACGCCTGTTTTGGACATTCGGATTTCGCTTTTCAGATTTGTTTGTGAATTCGGATTTCGGTTTTCGAAGTTTTTTCTGTGATGGAAGTACTACAAACTATTCCCGAGCTCGCCCGCTTACCCGGCCGGATTTTTCTCGCCATCGGCGTTTTTGACGGTGTGCATCGTGGCCATCAAGCAGTCATTTCGACTTCCGCGGAGCACGCCAGGTCGGCAAACGGCACTCCGGTCGTCGTTACTTTCGACCCGCACCCGATGAAAGTGCTTAGGCCCAGGCAGGCGCCCCATTTGCTCACTGCCACCCAACACAAGATCAAATTGATCCGTAATCTCGGCGTGCGGCATTTGCTCGTCATTAAGTTCGACAAGAGTTTTGCCGCGACCGCACCTGAAGATTTCGTGGAGCAACTGGTGACGCATTCAAAACCACTGAGTGAAATTTGCGTCGGGCATGAATGGTCGTTCGGAAAAGGCAGACGCGGCAATCTTACTCTTCTCGGAAAGCTGGGCGCACAATTTGACTTCGAAGTCGTTGGAATTCCTGCTGTTACGGTCGGCAACGGCGAACTCGTGAGCAGCACAGCGATCCGTCACGCTATTGAAGCAGGTAATTTCGCGAAGGCCGCCGAGATGCTGGGCCGCGATTACACGATCTTGGGAACGGTCGTACGCGGTGAAGATCTCGGGAAAAAGATCGGGTTCCCGACGGCGAATCTAAGCGCTCACAACGAGCAATTTCCTCC
>JBEDUS010000094.1:0-3325 GCA_040414975.1 Candidatus Udaeobacter sp. | reverse complement strand
GTGCTCAAGTTAGAATTCTGCATCGGCGGAAGGACGTTGGGCGCAAGTTGCGCGAGTTGCCAAAATTGGCGGCCATTGAGAGGAAGCTCGGCCACCTTCCTCTCGTCCACCGTCGCACCGGTGGATGCTTCTTCGGTCTGCACGAGCGATGCCCCGCTAGCGACGGTGACGGACTCGTTGACTTCGCCCGGCGCGAGCGCGAGATCGACGCGAAGCTCCTGGCCGGTCTGCAAAACGATCGCATCGTGCACAGCCTGCTTGAAGCCAGGCATCCGAACGGCCACTGAGTAGGTATCGGCAGGGGTAAGTTGAGGAACGTCGTAATCGCCGGCGCCATTGCTCTTCGTCGTGCGGACCCACCCTTTGCTGACGTTCGTTACGGTGACGTCGGCGGCTGAAACCACGGCTCCTGATGTGTCGGTAATCGTTCCACGAATCTCTGCCGTGACCGCCTGACCAAAGACCGCAGTTTGGATCGCGCTTGCCAACAAAAGGGTGCGAAGAACGGAATTCAGCATTCGAACCTTCATCAGGAATGACGGTACCATCCGATCCGTCACAATTCGGTGAAGCTGAAGCCTGCGAGCGCAATTTTAGGCAGCGCGGGTTATGGCATCCATTACCGCCGAGATGGCGGTAAACCACTCAACGCCAAGCAACGCGAAGCTTTAGTGTTGAGCACTTGTCCCGGCGTGATCGCGACAAAAGGAGAGCAGAAGCGATCGGAAGATCTCTGCGGTTGTGGTCAGATTTCGCGATCGTCGCACAACAACTCGAATCGGGCGTGACAACTCCGCTCCTTCGAGCGTCACTGCTTTCAAGCGGCTGCTTTGAATGTCCTGGCCGACGACCCTGGTCGGCAAAATAGCGACGCCGACACCTGCCACGACCATGGATTTGATCACTTCGTTGTTGTTCAGTTCGGGACCATATCGGATATGCAACCCGGATCGCGAGAAAAGATCCTCGATAAAGGCGCGGGTTCCAGATGTGGGTTCGCGGACGATAAGAGGCTCGTCCGCAAGCTCCTCGAAAGTCATCGTATCACGGGTCGCCAACCGGTGCTTTGGGCTTAGGATAACCGATAAATCGTCGCGTCCGATCTCGGTTCCCTCAAGCTCATCCGGTACCGACTGTGACAGCGTGATGCCAAGCTCGACTCGGCCGGATGCAACCATCGCTTCGACGTCCTTGGACCCACTAATGTGAAGCACAACCTGAAGCCCGGGATGCGTTTCCCCCAACTGCTCCAGGAACGGGGGGAGAATATACTGCGCGGGAATGCTCGTGGTGGCGCATTCGAGACGGCCCGACACTTTGCTCCGCAGCTCCGCCATGCTGTCCTCTGCCGCAGCCAGTTGGGAAAGCAAACTTGTAGCGTGCGCGTATAACCGGTTGCCCGCATCGGTCAAGTACACGCGTCTGCCTACGCGACGAAACAAAATCAGGTCGAGCTTCTGCTCCAGTTCGCCGATTTGATTGGAGACGTAAGGCTGGCTAACCGCAATCTCGTCAGCGGCTCTCGAAAAGTTATTGTGGCGTGCTACCGCTTCAAAGATTCTGAGATTCGAGAATGAAAGCACTGCCTGCTTTGATGAGGTTGGACGTCGTCCATTGGCCAGCATGCTCTTCTAGATTGTCGCATTCCACAGGTGGTGGACGCACAGGTGGCGGTGCATCTTGGGTTCGTTGCGGCGGTCACCGTGCCGGAATGAGAGAAATGATTTCGATAACCTATCGGCATCCAAAGTTTGGGTCCGCCGCAAAATGTAACGCAATTGACATCTCTATCCTCTGCTAGGACAGTACACTGGGCACGGAGCAAATCAATGAGTGCATTTCGCGAGCGAAGCGCTGAGTTAACGAGAAACCTCAAAGCAAAATTGCGGTCGGGCCAGATTGCAACGTTGATAAACGCCGACCACCCTTCGGCAAGCCTCACTGAGAAACTCGGCGAGTTTGGATTTGATGCGGTTCTGATCGACTGCGAACACGGCGCTGTGGGGTCAGAGCGGGTCGAAGAGATGGCCAGACGGGCGCAGATTGGCGGAATGGTTTCGATCGTACGGCCGGAAACGGGCCTGGATTGGTTGTTGCGCCGTTATCTTGAATGCGGCGCCAGTGGATGGATGGTCCCGCTGGTCCACAATGCAGCGATGGCTCGCGATATTGTGGAGGCGGTTCGCTTCGCCTGCCCGTTTGACTACGACGCCCATTTTCTCATTGTCATGATTGAATCAATCGAGGCAGTAAACGATCTGGATCGGATTCTCAGGGTGGAAGGAATCGACGCGTTCCTGGTGGCTCCTTACGATTTGTCAAGAAGCATGGGATCGCCGCACAGTCGGCTGCATTGGCTCGAGCGAACTTTAACGCCTGAGCTGAGGGATACGATGGACGGCGCGATCAGGACGATCGTCGACGCAGGGAAAACGTGTGGTATGTGCGTGACGCCGACCGATGCTCAGTCCTATGTAGAAAAAGGCGCTCGTCTACTGTACACCCACGCAGATCAGATGGTCGCGACGGGATCGAAGCAATTCTTCGAAAATATGAAGAAAACACAAAGCATCGGCGCCCCATAGACTGTTCGCTAGTATAACCACAATGATATCTTTTTGATAACCATTGGTATGACAACGTACACGCAAAGTTCTTCGATCTCTTGAAAGAATGAGCCCTTAGCGTTAGCCTTGCTTGTGGGGCCAACTCGTTTCCATGACAAAAGCGTCCTCTCTGAAGGGGCTTCTTTGCTCTCGGCCATGCGCGGTCGGCGTTGGAGCGCGAGACGCTCTCGATGCCCGACTCATCGAACTTGCCGGGTTCGACTTTGTCTGGGCGAGCAGCTTTTGCATTTCCGCAGCCCACTGCGTGCCTGATGCCAGCATACTTTCGATGACGCAATACTTGGATGCAGCGCGTAGCATGAACGAAAGTACTCAGATTCCAGTCCTTTTCGATGCGGACACTGGGTACGGCGGGACCGAGCATGTGGCATACGCGACGAAGAGAATCGCGGGGGCTGGAATCAGCGGCCTCTGTATCGAGGACAAATGTTTCCCAAAGCAATCAAGTCTCCTACCAGGCGCCTCCCACGCCCTCATAAGGCCAGAGGAGTTTGCTGCAAAGATTAAGGCCGCTGTGGACGTGCGTCCCAAATCGGAATTTCTGATAATGGCAAGAACCGAATCGCTGATTGCCGGTCTATCGCAAAACGAGGCGCTCGATCGCGGCTATTCCTATCAGGAGGCCGGCGCAGATGCTCTGTTAGTTCATTCCAAAAGCAGCTCACCTGAAGAAGTACTCGGCTTTGCCCAGGCGTGGC
>JBEDUS010000093.1:0-14389 GCA_040414975.1 Candidatus Udaeobacter sp. | reverse complement strand
GAGGAAACGGATGAACGAGTCAATCGCATCTTCCATTCATCACATTGTAACGTAGGCGTGTTGCCCGCAAAACTCGAATGTTGGGCTGTCGCATTCCCGTCCCGGCGGCAACACATAGCATGCAATGTCGTGCTAGGTTGCGATATTATTGACAAAGCAACGTTAAGTATCCGATGTTTAATCAAGATGAGCTTGGATCTCAATACCATCCTGAAGGATTGGCCGCACGAGAACGGCAGTGTCAAAGTGCGCAAGGTCGCCGGCCTCGATGGGCGGGAGAAGTTGCAATTGCGGGTCGATCTTGGCGTATTGCAAATGGAATTGGCCGGGCGGCCGGATGGTCGGCGCCCGCACAATTGTGAGTCGCTCCTGGAATACCATCAGCGTCGCGCAACTCGTGCCGCTGCGAAAGGCGATACCTACGAGCTCACACCGGAACAATGCGCAGAGCTTCAACAAGAAGGCATCCAATATTATCATCGTTATCTGAGCCTGTTTCAGATCAACGATTTCGAAGGCGTGGTGCGCGATACCCAGCGCAACCTGGATCTTTTCAGCTTTGTCTCGGAGCATTCAGATCGCGAGGAATTTTCCTGGAGCCTCCAGCAGTTCCGTCCTTACGTGCTCATGATGAACACGCGCGCCAAGGCATCTATTTCCCTCGCCCAGGGTAAATTTGCAGAGGCAATAGCTCAGATTCAGCGCGGTCGCGACTCGATTGTGGAATTCTTGCAACAGTCAAACTTTCCAGAACTGGTGTCGAAGAGCTCAGAGATCGCATTTCTCGACGAATGGCTCGAGGAAGTGAAGGCGAAGCGCCCGCTTTCCAAGCTGGAGGTTATGCAGCGCGAGATGCAGACTGCCATCGCAAAGGAGCTTTACGAGCGAGCCGCGGAGTTGCGCGACGCGATCAAACTGTTGCAGGCCAAGAAGCATTAGAGTCGTCGCTCCTCGCCAGATCGGGTGGGCACTCGATTTTTCGAGCGTATATGTGATGTAAAATTATTGGCCTGATCATTGGCGATCAGCCGTAAAATCTCTTGCCCGGTTACAGTCGCAGCCTGAGGTTCCGTTTTCTATGGCAAAAGAAGTTACCCAATACGCACATGCGGACGCACTGGTGGAGACCGATTGGCTCCAGAAACATCTCAAGGACGAAGGGATCCGGATCGTTGAGTCCAACGAAGATGTGCTCCTTTACGATACCGGACACATTCCTGGCGCAGTGCATATCGATTGGCGCGCCGATCTGCAAGACCAAGTGATTCGTGACTACATTTCACCCGAGAAATTTGCGGAACTTTGTAGTCGTAACGGCATCACGCCAGATACGACCTGCATTTTTTATGGTGATAAAGCCAACTGGTGGGCCTGCTACGCACTATGGGCATTCCGCCTGTTCGGACACGGGAAAGTGAAAATTCTCAATGGTGGTCGTGATAAATGGAAAGCCGAAGGCCGTCCGATGACGCGCGAAGTTCCCAAGTATGCAAAAACGAATTATCCAGTGCCGAAGAAACGATTCGACAAGGAGATTCGCGCCTTCTTCGATGAAGCGCTGGCGCAGAGTAAAACCGGCAAACCTCTAATCGATGTGCGTTCACCGGGTGAATACAGGGGCGAGATCACGCACATGCCCGAATATCCGCAGGAGGGTGTGCTTCGCGGCGGTCATATTCCGGGGGCAGAGAGCGTGCCTTGGAAAACGGCTACAAACGATGACGGCACGTTTAAGTCGGCTTCGGAACTTGCAAAGATCTATTTCGAGCAATGCGGAGTCGGGCCCAGCAAGGAGACAGTCGTTTACTGCCGCATCGGCGAGCGCTCGAGTCACACATGGTTCGTACTCACCTACTTGTTAGGCCTGAATAACGTGCGGAACTATGATGGTTCCTGGACCGAATGGGGCAACAGGGTCGGCGCGCCGATCGAGAAATCAGCGTAAGCAATTTGTCGACCTTTGGCTGGCAGCGTTGATGCCGGTCTCTGAGGAACACGCGCCGCGGCCGGGATCACAGGTCACGGCTACAGGCGGAGAACTGGCTGCGACCATCACTGGTTTAAACGCGTCCGGTCTTTACCAGGAGCTCATGGATTAAACGCATTCGGTTATGCTCCTTGTGGCCGGAGCTTAGCTGCTTAATCGAGCGCTGCATTCGCCGTGTCCAATTCAAGTTTGCTTTTGTCCCAGGCACATTGAAGCGGTACTTGCGCGCCAGCAGATCGGTGATCATGACGACGGCAATCCACGAGTCACTCTTGAGAAGCGCTTCCATGATTGCAGGGTAGAAATCTCTCTCGAAATCGAGTGCATCGATTTTTCCATTCAATCCTGCGAAGGCTGCGATTCGCTCCAGCGTGTCACGTGACTGTGCGGCGTTCTCGGTTGGGCGCTCAAAGGTCTCTTCCCATAACGCGCGGAGCGGGTTGTGATCATGAGTTGCGTAGGTCGTAAGGGAAAGCCGCTCGTAATGGTCTCCGCTAATGATTCTGCCGTCGCGCACTTCCCATTGCGGGACCTTGAAACCCGCTATGCCGAGCGATCGCAGACCCGGACGTACGTAATCGGGCACAACCCCAAGGTCTTCACCGACGACCCGGGTGGCACCCGCTTCATCAAGGACAACGCGCAGATATTCTTCGCCATCCCGTTTGTTCGCTTCGCGATTTTCCGTTGTTTCGTCGTCGCGAGGAACAAAGTGGGGGGCCTGGCCGCCAGTTCGTTGCAGCATTTGGTGATAGTCGAGTGGAAGAAATTCCCTGTTCTTGCCCGGCCGCCACGGAAACGCATAGATCCGATAAAAGCCCTGGACGTGATCGATTCGAAACACGTGGAAAATTTCCCGAATCGTCCGGACGCGCTGGCGCCACCATGTAAAATTGTTCGCGCGCATTTTTTCCCAGCGGTAAAGCGGAATACCCCAGTTTTGTCCCCATTTCTGTGTGAATGCGTCATCTTTAAAGTGGGGCTCGGCTGGTGCGCCTCCAAACCAGTCGAGCGCGAATTCCGCTGGTTGGGCGAAAACGTCGGCACTGTAATAACTAACGCCGAACGGGATATCGCCCATTAGCGCCACGCCTAGTTTCTCTGCATGGTATTTGACCGCGCGCCATTGCTGATGAGCGATCCACTGCACGTAACAAAAGAATTCCTGCCGGGCCGTCAGCGCGGCCTGTCGATCACATGGCAAAGCGCGCAGCCAATTGCGTCCTCTTTCCATCGATCGATGCTGGGCAGGCCATCGGTTCCATGCCGCGCTCTCGCCGTTTTCATCCATCAGAACGCGGAAAAATGCGTAATCGCGCAGCCAGGCGGCTTGTTCTTCGTAGAATTTCCGAAATTCCAACCGCCTTTCTTCACTGGCGCGGTCGGAAAAATTCGCAAAGGCCCTCTCCAGCAACCTGCGCTTTAGTTTTTTGACATGGCGATACTTAACAGTGCTGCGGCGAAGACTTGCGATATCGACGTCGGCAACCAACGCATCGAAATCTTCCAACGTTAGATCTTGGGGCGAGTTCGGCGCAAGGTTTAGTGTCGTTGGCTCGATCGCAATCGCGCTGATGGCGTTGTATGGGCTGTTGTCCGTTCCGGTCTCGTTGATGGGGAGGAGTTGGACAAGCTTGAATCCTATTCCCGCTGCCCAATCGATGAATTCCCGCAGCGCAGCGGTATCACCGATTCCCAAATCGTGTGTCCCGCGCAACGCGGACACCGGCACCAGGACGCCCGCGATTTTCTTTTCAGGTGAAAGATTCATGACAAAAATGACGAAATCCGGATGACGAATGACAAATAATGCTCAAGTACGAATGACGAACGAATCTGCCAGTAGTTTTCGTCATTCAGTCATTTGAATTTCCTTCGATATTTTACATTCGGGTTTTGTCATTGTCTTCTCACTTGCCAGTCTTCCATGAGCTCGTTTGGGATCTCTTGCAGAAAACGCGATGGTCGCTGGAACACGTCACCATATCCTCCGCTTAAGCGCATTTGCGGGTAAGTGAGGTACAGTTCGTCGCGGGCGCGTGTGATGGCCACGTAAAACAAACGCCGTTCTTCCTCCAGCGCGTCGCGCGTATCGAGCGAGCGATTGCTGGGAAACATTCCATCGGTCAGCCAGATCACGAACACGGTGTGAAACTCAAGTCCCTTGGCCTGGTGCACTGAAGAAAGGTTGACTGCTTCTTTTTCGTTTATCTGGTTTGGGCCCGCCTCCGCATCGACATTGCTGATAAGCGCCAACTGCGAAAGAAATTCGTCCACGCCTTTGAACTGGCGGGCAAAGATTGCGAGCTGATTCAAATCTTCGCGGCGAAGTTCGTAGTTTGTGAAGTTCGCCTTGGCATAATCGTCGTAGATGGCTTCAACCACGGACGTGATCATTTCCGATGGCATATTGGGTTGACCAGCTGGAGCAATTTCGTCCAGCGTGTGCGCGAGCTGTTCCCACGCCTTCCTTGCTTTTGCCGGAACTGTCATGGCCGAAAGCGTTTTGCCAAAACTGTAGCCGTGGACCGGGCTGTAACTGGGGTCGCTGACCCCGGCTGATGCGGATGTCGCTTCTGGCTCGCGGTCAGCGCCCGCGGCTACAACATCCGTCGCCCACCTCTGCCAAAGATTTTCGGCGGTGCGGTTGCCAATCCCGGGAAGCAATTTCACCATTCGTTTGAATGCGACTTCATCCCGAGGATTGGCCACGAGGCGAACAAACGCGGTGACATCCTTGATATGCGCCTGCTCGAAGAATCGAATACCGCTGGTGATTTGATAGGGTATGCCGCGGCGGGAAAGCTCCAGTTGAAGCTCAACGGCATGATAATGGGCCCGATAAAGCACTGCAATTTCGTTGAGATCTACACCTTCATCGCGCAGCTCGAGAATCCGCTGCGCGACAAATTGCGCTTGTTCCGCACCGTCGTTTAGCGCCACAAGCGCCGGCTTCAGCACTTTTGATTCACGCGTCGCGCTCAGATATTTGCGGAATTGCTGGACGTTCGCTGCGATCGCCGCATTGGCTACTTCCAGAATTTCCGGAACGCTGCGATAATTCATTTCGATTTTGAACACCTGCGCATCCGGATAACGCTTTGGAAATTCGAGGATGTTTTGGAAGTTTGCGCCACGCCACGAGTAAATTGACTGCGCATCGTCGCCCACTACCATCACGTTTCTGTGGTCGCGAGCCAACAGATCAACAAGATCAGCCTGGATCTTGTTCGTGTCCTGGTATTCATCGACGAGAATAAACTGAAACTGCCGCCGGTAGATTTCCACGATCCGCTCGTGCTGCTGAAACATTAACAACGTTTTTTGCAGCAAATCGTCGAAATCCATTGAATTAGTCGCTTTTTTCTTTTTTTCATAGCGCTCCCGAACGTCGTGAATCTTGTCCAGAAGCGGCAGGAAATAAGGAAACCGTTCCGCCAGCAATTCCTCCAACGGTTTTTCTGTATTGACCACAAAGCTGAAGATTTCCGCGAGCACATCTCCTTTTGGAAACCGGATCTCCTTCGGATCAATTCCCGCGCCGGCTACGACGGCATCAATCAAATCCTTTTGATCTTCGCGGTCCATGATCGTGAAGCCGCTCGAATAGCCGAGCGCACTGCCGTGCCGGCGCAAAATCCGGTTTCCTATCGAATGGAATGTCCCGCCCCAAAGTCCGCTGGCATCGACTGGCAATAAATTTCCAACACGGCCAAGCATTTCGCGTGCAGCCTTGTTTGTGAATGTGAGAAGGAGAACGTTGCGAGGATCGATCCCGTTTTCGAGGAGGTAAGCCACCCGATACGTAAGGGTGCGTGTCTTTCCCGACCCTGCACCAGCAATGACAAGAAGCGGACCAGGCGGCGCAGTCACTGCTGCGAGCTGTTGTTCATTTAGCTCGGCAGCGTAATCGACATGGATCCCCCCGTCGCGGGATGCCGGCAGGCGTTGCAGCGTGTATTGACGGGACATCTTGGTAATTGCGGATTGTGGTTTGCTGGTCGCGGATTCCAAAAGAACCGCAGCGGAGACGGGTTCGCAAATCACATGTCACGGGTCCCGCAGAGCGCCGTGCATGCCTAAGAAAATCTCTTAAGAAAAGCTATTGCAAACTGCGAGCGACGATGTTCATAATGGCGCCCTTTGCTCCGCCCCCTCCTATTGAGTTTTTGCCTGTTTTTGTTCGCCAGTGATCCGTTACTGAGCGCCGACAAGCAACTTTCGCAATTGCGAAAGCAGCTGCAATCAGCCAAAGACACCGCGGACAAACCTGCGATTATCGAGTTGAGCCGACGCATTCTTGCCGTCACTCCGAGCGATTCGAACATCTGGGAGACACTGGCGCAAGCGGAACTGGAAACCGATGACTTGGACCGCCTGGAGCAAACACTCCGAGGATGGCAAAAAGCCGTCCGTCATCCACCGGCGGCGATCAAAGATTTTCAAGGCACCTTATGCTTTAAACGCAAGAATTATCAGTGCGCCGAACAGCACTGGCTCGCTTACATCGCCACGAAGCCGCCCGCATCCGACGCTGCGGACGAGTACGATAGTCTTGCAGACTTATGTGCTGCGCAGGGGCGCTGGCAAGATCATGCGGCTTATCGGGGAAAAGCGATAGCTGCGAAGGATTCGGCCGCACGCCGGGTCGCGCGCGCGATCGCTTTCCTTCGTCTGCGCAATTGGGACGCGGCTTATGCCGACATCGCGAAGGCGAACAAAATGGACGCGACCGATCCGCAGGTAAAAGAATGGCTTCCACAGTTTGAGCGCCTGGAGGAATTCCTCCCGCGCATCAAGGCGCTCGACGAGGAGATTGCGAAATCCCCGAATGATCCCGGGCCCTTGCTCGATCGAGCGCGGCTTTTTACTGAAGCCGGTCGCCCACTGCTCGCGCTCGAGGACGCCGAGCGCGCGTTCAAGCTGCAGCCCGTGTCGATGCGTGCGCGCATTCAAACCGGCGAGGCTTTGCTGGACAATGGTCGTGAGGAGGACGCGGCAAAGCTGCAAGTAGGCCGTCTCTCGCGCGATCGTGACGACGGGCACGTGAGTGAACTGGCATTGCGCCAGCTCGACATGAATGACGCGCTTCTTGAGCAGAACGCGAAAAACGTAGAGGCACTCGTGGCGCGCGCCAGCGTGTTGCATTCGTTACGACAACTCACCCTCGCTCTGGCGGATGCCCAGGCCGCGATTGCGGTCGACGAAAAGTCCGCGGACGCGCATTTCGTAGCCGCGCATCTTTTGGATGATCTGGGCGAGCAAAAAAACGCATTGACGCACGCCCGCATTGCCACGGAGTTGGACCCTAACGATTCAGACAAGTGGTTTTTTCGCGGCATTCTCGAAAGGCAGCGAGCAGACTTCCAAGCCGCGATTCAATCACAAACGCGTTCGCTGCAAATCGCCGAGTCACTTCCAGCGTTGAGTGAACGCGAGCAATGCGAGCGCCGGACTGGAAAGATTAGCGAGGCCGATGCCGATCTTCGCCGGATTCGGGAGCTGGAGCCACAACACGAATGAAGCGGCGATTCTCTACAACGATTTCGTTCCTTGCAACGTGCTGTCTCGCGGTTGGCGTGCTCGCTGCGGCGGCCGGAGGCCCAGATCAGGACGAGGAAACGTCGAATGCTAAACCTGACGCTGGTGGCGTCGTAATCGAACCGTCCAGCGGCAAAATTGCCGAGAGCGACACGATTACGATTACGTTTCCGATAGGGATGGTATCGTCCGATCTGATTGATGTTGGTGATCAGCCTCCTCCGTTTGTTAGCAGGCCGAAACTCGAAGGGACGTTTCTCTGGAAAAGCGAGACCGAGGGCGTGTTCACGGTGAGCGCCGTCGTCGCTGGCGCTCACCATCGGCTGGCACTCGCTCCGGGATTGAAAGACGCCAACGGCAAACCGTTCGCGGTGAAAGATTGGAGCGCCGAGTTCGGCACGGCAGATTTTTCGATTTCGACCGATGCCAGTGAACGCGAGCAATTGCCTGCGCAGCCGCAAATTTCTCTCGAGTCAACTTATGCCGTTCGTCCCGCCGACGCTGCCGAACATATTTATTTTCAAGACCGCGATTCCCGCGAGCGTTTCCCAGTCGAAATAATTCTAAGGGACGAAGAGAAAACCGGGAAAGCTTTCGGCGTCGAAGCGACTTCGTTCAGAGTCGCTCCGCGCGCGCCGCTTCCGGTTGGACGCACGTTTGACCTCATCATAAACGGTCTCGTCGAGCCGAAAAGCGGCCGGCCACTTCCCTATTTGCAAGTAGTCCCGGCCGGGAAGACTGAACCACTCGAGGTAGAATGGGTCGCGGCATTCAATCATGCGCTCGAAGAACCTTCGATTCGCATCAAGTTTAACGACGACATCGATCCGGTGGAAGTGACGCCGGAACGAATTCATCTCGAGCCGCCGGTGGAAAAAATGAAGCTGCTGGCGAGCAAAGATGAGGTTGAGATCACCGGTAACTTCGATCGAATTCAGCGCTACAGAGTTACAATCTCGCCAGAACTGAAGGGCGACCGCGGCTACGGACTTGCTGCCGAATCGCACTGGGGCGCAACGTTCCGGCCGAAAGAGTCATGCCTTATCTTTCCATCTTCACAGGTGTTTGCGCGTGCGCGCAAGGAGTTGCGATTCGCGTTTTTTCAGGTCAACACGCCACAGGTGACCTGGAAACTGGCGCGTATCCCGGCAGAGAAATTATCCACAGTTGCGGCGCGCGTCAGAGAATTTGAAACCGACGCTCGTGATCCGGTCACGGGGAAGGTTATAATCGATCCGCGCACAGGATTTGAGAAACAGTTTCAAACTGAATTACTCGTTGACGCCTTCCAACTGCCGGTATCAGCCAGTGGCACATTCGACGCTACGAGTGGCGATGCGGAGACGCGGCGTGACGTGCGTTGCGTCCCGCCCGGAAGCGAAGGATTTGCTGGCGCATATCTGTTCGAAGCCAGCGCGATGCTCCCCGATGGGCGGATGGTCGGCAATCGCTCGATCATTTGTGCCAATGATTATCTGCTAACACAAAAGCGAACGCCGACGACCGTGATCCTGCGTCTGGCGAAAATGTCCGATGCAAACTCGGTAGCAGGCGTTACCGTCCGCGTAGTTACTCAGGATAACATCGAACTCGCCCGCGCTGTCACGGACAAGAACGGCATTGCCCAGTTCGCAAAGGATTCGCTCTTCCCGAGATCGAATGATCCCAAAGCGAAGGACGCGCACCTATTCATTGCAGACACTCCGACTGGACCGGCGCTGCAATTCGTCGAGGGGACATCCTATCCATCAGGAAGCGGCTACGCGGGCTCCGGACGAAGCCCGCCGGTGGAAATCATCACCGACCGCAATTTGTATCGCCCGAGTCAAACTGTGAAGATGAAAGGATTGGTACGCGATGCCAACCAGGCTGGACTCACGATTCCTGGTAACGCCGAAGTTCACTGGACAATCACCGAGGGCTACAGCGACCGCGTTGTCAGCGAGGGCAATACGACAGTCTCGCCGTACGGTGGGTGGGAAGCGGAATGGAACATTCCGGATAAGGCGAAGCTCGGCAGCTACGAAATTCGTTGCAGCATTGGCGGCCGCACTTACGAGGGCGCGAACACGATCAGCGTACAGGAGTATCGCGTACCGCTGTTCTCGGTTGTTGTGGACTCGAGTACGCCCGAAGTCGGGACGACCGCACACGCTCGAGTTTCCTCTGTCTATTTCCACGGTGCGCCAAACATTGGCGCGCGCGTGCATTGGAAGGCTACCTGGACAGCATCGGCCGAGTACGGCGGCGGCGGCGAAGAGGATTCGTATGTTTCCCGAAAGCGTTTCAATGCTTACCCGGAAGTGGGTCCATCCCTTGACCCAAACGATCAGTTAGAAAAAACAGTCGAGGGCGACACGCAAATCGACGCGCACGGCTTTGCGAAGCTCGTCTGCGAATCGCCGTTCAAAGACAATCCAGCCATTGGCCGCGCGAGCGTCGTCTGGCGGGCGGACGTGACCTCAGTCGACGGTCAAACGCTCACCGGTGGAGATACCGCGACCCTTTTGTCGGCAGAAACGCGGCTGGGCGTCCAGTCTAGCGAGCAGGATACCGAACCCGGCGGAGTGAAAGTTCAAATCGACGCACTTGATCCGAACGACCACAAAGTCAACGGAGTCCCAGTGCGGGCCGATCTATTCCATGTCACCACAAAGACGGTGAAGGAACAGATTGCGCCGTTTGTCTACCGCTATCGGAACACGGATCAGTTTGCGAAAGTGGCATCGCAAGGAGCCAACACGCCCGCTGATTTGACTTTCCCAACGAGCGAGACCGGCCGTTACGTGGTTGCAGTTAATGCCACAAAAACAAAGACGCCCGTAGTGAGCGACGAAACAACAGTCACGGGCGAAAAACCGGCTCAGCTACCGGTGATCAATGAGACGACGTTCAAGATCGAGCATCGGGCCGAACCATTTCTGCCCGGCGAGAAAGCAGATCTTACGATCCAGGCCCCATTTGGCGGCGTAGCGTGGGTTTCCGTGGAGACAGATAAAGTGCTGGACACTCTTCTTCTTCCACTAAAAGGCAACGCGGGGCGGGTTGAATTGCCTATCAAAAAGGAATACGCGCCAAACGCAACGGTCTCGATCTATCTGGTTAAACCTGGCGGCGACGGTGAACTGCCGCGAGAAAGATTTGCTTATAGCGACGTCCAGGTGCGCCGGCCTGATCGCGAATTGAAGGTCGCCCCCCATCTCCAAAGTGCGACTGCAAAACCAGGTGAGATGGTCCGAGGCGAAGTGGTCGTGACTTCCGAAAACAAACCAGTGCCAGATGCGGATCTTTTGGTGTTCGCAGTTGATGACGCCGTGCTTACGCTCGGCGACTGGAAGCTGCCGCAAATCGGCGAGAAATTTTATCCAAAGAATCCCTTTTCCGTTACGACCTACGAAGCACTCCACGATTACATCGACGATCTCGCCAAGCTGAGTTTGACCCAAAAGGGATTCACCATTGGCGATGGTGGCGAGGAAGCCATTTCAAACACAAAAAATGTTCGCAAGGAGTTTCGCACGCTCGCGTATTGGCAGGCGAGTTTAAAAACTAACTCCGCCGGCAAGGTTCCGTTTGATTTCATCGCACCGGACAACCTGACGACGTATCGCATCGTTGCAGTCGGTCAGACGAAAGAGAACCAGTTTGGCGGTGACGCCACACAGACGGTAAAAGTTTCCAAGCCGCTCCTGATTGATCCTGCGTTGCCGCGCTTTTTGCGCGACGGCGATGAAGTCGAGTTGCGCGCAGTCGTTCGGCAGAACTTTACTGATAGCGACGAGATCGAGGCTCGCTGTGTTACGGATGCAAATTTGAAATTACTCGGCTCGGATGACCCAATGCAGGCCGCGTCACGCGACGCGCCAGTTGTTTTCCGTTTCAAAGCCAAAGTTAGCGACCCGGATCTTGCGCCTACTAAAGTTCGCTTCGAAGCGGTTTCTAAATCTAACAACCAAATGTCCGACGCGGTGGAGATCACGCTCCCGGTTCAAGCGCCGACGGTTATTCGCAAGGAGAGTGTGGCCGGTTCATTTAAAGGACCGCAATTCGATGCGCGTCGGTCGATGCCCGAAGTGTGGAGGAATGGTCGTGGCCAGTTCGCTGCGACGATTTCCACGTCGTCCTGGTTGCCGGAGATCTCAGGGTTGCCAGTGATCTTGCAATACCCTCACGGTTGTTTCGAACAAATCTCGACGAAGCTTTTGGGCTATAGCTTAATGGCAAATCTGCTCGCGTATTTGCCGGATTTGCAGCAACGCGACGCCGAGTATCGGGCCACGCTTCAGCGCGGGATGAAACAGTATGCGGATTCACTGCTGAACGATGGGATGCTCCCGTACTGGCCCGGTGGTTCTATCGGGAATGGTTTCGTGACGTGTCAGGCGCTGTGGTCTGTGAACGGATCCGTCAATGCTGGGTTCGAGGCGCCTGCCGAGTTACAAGAGAAACTTACCGGCGCGGTAACGAAAATCCTGAAAGGCCAGCTCCCAACGTCTCGATTTGAAAGATGCTTTGCCGTATTTGTGCTCACGCAACCGGAGAGCCACGATAATTTTCCGAACGAATCCCACGAGTTGTATCTCTCCCGCAACCAAGGTAGCGACGAAGAGCGGGCGTTGCTCGCGATCGCCCTCCACAGGCAAAACATCCTGGCGCGCGAGCAACAACAACTGCTACGCGAAATCGACGTGCCGATAAAGGAGCGAGCGTTTAATCCGGCAACGTTTACCTCGATGACGCGCGCCGAGGCGATGCGCGCGCTTGCGTTTGATGTCGTCTCGCCACCCGCTTGGACGAAGCAAAGAAAACAGCAGGCGCGCGACCGCATGTCCAAGTTGATGGATAATGCGGGATCGCTCTCAACGCAGGAAAATCTCTGGCTTTTGCTCGCGTTTAAATCAATGCTGGGCACGGAAGCGGCACCGCCCTTGGAGGCAACGCAGCCGCCGGGATTAAGTTCTAAAAACGGACGCTCGATCGCATGGCCCGATCGGAAAATGGACGATGATCTTGTGGTCAAAAGGCTCAATCAAAGCGCCCTCACGTTTTTGCTGCAGGCCAGATACTCCACCAAAGAAGTCGATACCGATCGCGTGGATCGTGGCTTTCGAATCGAACGCGTCGTCAAAAATCTGACTGACCCAAGTCGTGTCGGCACTTCAGATGCGCCGTTCAAGCTGGGCGATCAATTACTCATCACGTATCGTGCGTACTCGCGGAAACTTCAAAATTATGTGGCGCTCGAAGATTCGTTGCCGGCTGGCCTGGAGATAGTGAATCCGGATCTCGCGCTCGTCGGAAAATTTTTCCAGCTTCCGCCCGTCGATCCTCACGATCGTTTGCTTGAATTGTCCTACTCCGAAATGCGCGATCGTTCGGCGCTTCTGTATTTTGACGTATTCGATCCGGGCTCGGGCACTTATTCGGTTTTGGCGCGCGCAACAGCCGCAGGGACGTTCCGCTGGCCTGCCACACAAATCGTACCGATGTACGACAGCCGTTTCTCGGGACTGTCGCCTTCAAGCGTATGCGTTATCTCCGCCGACTGACTTGCCCGGGTGCGCTCCGCGGAGCTCTGCGGCCCCGCTCATTGGTGATTTGTGCAGGGATCCTCTTATTGGTTGCAATGGTAATCGTCTGGTGGTTGTCAGTTCCCGAGGAGCTACAAAGATCGCCGACGGGAACGTTGACACTCCTTGATTGTCGCGGCCGTGAAATTGCCGAGGTTGCGTCGCCGGAAGCACGAACTCAATTCCCAGTCCCCCTCGAGAAAGTGGGTCTGTGGCTGCCGCGTGTTACTGTAGCCTTGGAAGACCGGCGGTTTTACAAACATCGTGGTATTGACTGGCGTGCAATAGCCGCCGCGTGCATTCGCAATTTGCGATCGCGTCATATTGTTTCCGGCGCATCGACCATTACGCAGCAGCTCGTCAAACTAGCGACAGGCCGAGAGCAGCGCAGTTGGAGCAACAAGCTCTACGAGGCAATCATTGCTTGGAAGCTGGAGAGACGTTGGAGTAAGGATCGAATTCTCGCCGAGTATTTGAATCGCAGCAGCTATGGCAATCGCCGCATCGGGCCGGAAGCTGCCGCTCGCGCATACTTCGACAAACCAGCGCGAGATCTCACATTGAGCGAAGCAATTTTTCTGTCCGGTTTACCGCAAGCGCCTACGCGGCTGAATCCGTGGCGACATCCGGAACAGGCAAACCGCAAATATACTCGGTCGCTCACGCGTCTCGCTGAATGGGGAGTCATTACACGAGATCAGCAATCGTTGCTCGCGCGGCCGCCCAAGATCGAGCGCGTCGATCCGCCGCGGCTGGCGCCGCACTTCGTCGACGCGGTGGTGAAGCAAAACCCGGGATTGCGCGGCACCGTACGAACAACGCTCGATCTCGAATTGCAGACCATGACCGAACGCTTGGCTCGCTCGCACTTGTCGGCGTTAAATCGGCTCGATATCACCCAGGCTGCGGTTGTGGTTGTAGAAAACGCAACGGGCGCAATTCGCGCCATGGTCGGCTCCGAGAATTACGCCGTGTCGCAAATCAATGGTGCAACGCAACCGCGCAGTTGTGGATCCACACTGAAACCTTTTGTTTATCTCGACGCGATCGATAAGAGACTGCTCACTGCTGCGAGTTTGCTGCCGGACACGCCTGACGCAATTCGCGATGAATACGCCGATTATGATCCGCAAAATTACAACCACCATTACCTTGGCCCGGTGCGTTTGCGCGAAGCGCTTGGCTGTTCGCTCAATGTTCCGGCTGTCTTCACCCTCAGCCGGCTCGGCGCGCGCCCCGCTTTTTATCAGCTCCAAAAATGGGGCTTCGATTTTCCGCAGGGCCTGGCGGA
>JBEDUS010000092.1:0-3613 GCA_040414975.1 Candidatus Udaeobacter sp. | reverse complement strand
GCGTAAATAGTCTATGTCGAGCCTTTTGCCAGGACCGTAATCATCAAAACCGTAGTCTGGATCGTCAGGAACATTGAAATCGTCGATCATCAAAACGGCCTTGGAAAAATTCGCAACCGCCAGCTCGGCCTCCTCGCGCAATGGAAGCTGCTGCTGCCAATGCGCATCGAGATAAAATAGAGTCGGTTCAGAACAATAGTCACTTCCTGCGATTAACTCCCTAAGAACTTGGATGGAGTCGGATTCGTAAAGCTCGACATTGTTCCACGGCTTGAGGCGCTCGCGGGAATGGGCAGCAAATTTCGGGTCAATTTCCGCTGTGATGACATGGAGACCAAGGCTTGCGAAAAACTCTGTGGTTGCGCCAACGTAGGTCCCCGTTTCCACCACCCGAATGATTTTGCAGCGCTTGATGATCTTTTTCGTCAACGCAATGCGCGCAGATTGACTGTTCATCGGACCCAATCTACCGCAGCAATGCTTGTAACGCTTGCCGGAACCGCACGGACAAGGAGCGTTCCTAATTCCCACTGTTTGCATCGGATTTTCCGCTTTGCTACTTGAACAACAGTCCACTTACTTGCTTTAGACCCCCTCGTCTGCGTCGATCCCAATATGCAACATGAAAATAGCGCAACGGGGCCCAAACGTAGCCGCCTGACCGGCTCCAGGCAAAAATTCGCGCAGGTCTAGGTGTTCGCCTCGGGTCAAACTCGGAACTGGTAGCCAAACCCGACCTGGCGGCGAATGTCCACAGTGCCCTGAAAGCGGACCTCCCAATTCCGGGGCAACAGTTTGGCAGCTTGGCGATGTTCGCAGCAACGCGCCGCGCTCGCTCCTGCCAGCCAATGTGTCGCTCACGACGAAAGCGCAGTGGTGCTCACCGCCGCGGTGTTGCTGTGGAGGCCGGTCGAGCGCAGTACCTTGGTCGCCAGATCATGCCGAAAATCCCGGCGAGGCCAGTGCGGGCGCGTACGCCATCTGATAGCCCGCGCAAGCCATCCACGGCTACCTACCTTTCTTAGTCGAGTTGGAAGGAGGTGATTGCTGGGTGCTAAGCGGGCTATAGAGAATGAGGATCAAAGCCGAACTAAATCAGAATTGGGAAATGGGCATGAACGCGGACTCACTCGACGACACATTCGACCAGTACGTTATAAGCCTCCGAAAGAATCCGAAAAAGGCAGCTGACTTCATTGAACGGAACAAACCCACAAGACTAAATTTCAATCTTTTTGAGGCAGTCGACGGTGCTGCATTGTCAGATGACGAAGCTATTCGCTCTGGCATCATTGCTCGGAATGCCAACGGCTACACGAGGGGCATGATCGGTTGCTCGGCATCTCATCTAGCTCTGTGGAAGAAGTGCGGTTCGGGCCAGCGCAACTACCTCATTTTTGAGGATGATGCATTTATACGACATGATTTCAAAGAACGAGTCGGAGCCCTTATCAATAATCGAGACGACTGGGACATTGTATTGTTCGGATTTAATACCGATTCTTTATTAGACATTCAGATGACAGGTCAGTGCAGATTCGCCGGTGTTTTTTCTTGCCCATCCCCCTCGGCAGCCCAGCTCTCATTTTTTGTTCGTGAAAATGACGAATTGCGCCTCTACCGTTTGAATAACGCTTTCGGAACATGCGGCTATGCAATTTCACCGAGGGGGGCGCGAAAGTTTATGCAGGCTGTGTTCCCGTTGGACAATCGTCCGGTCTTCATTCCGTATTGGAGAAACACACTTGGGAGAGACACATTCGTCTGCCGGACGATTGACATGGTGATGAACTGCTATTTCGGCCAATTTTCGTCGTACGTTTGCTTTCCTCCGCTTGTCCTTTCATCCAATGACAGGAATGAATCGGCGACTGTACGTTGACGCGCTGCAACCGGTCGCGGATCGCTCATGTTCCGTGTCACCACAGTGACTTGAATTTCTATCGCCCGAATGAATGGGTCCGAAACTCGGAAGTGCCTGCCAGGGGCGGTTGGCAAGGAATGTCCGCTTCTTATTTCGGCGCACCACCAGCGCCGGGAGCTTGGCGATTTTCGCTGCATGCGCTGCCTCGTCGCGCTGAGCAGCTTGGCCGGTGCCCGGCGGCCAAGTGCATCCTCAAAACAAAGATACGCGACAGTTTGGCGCCGGCCCAAAGATGTAGGACGCGCAGCGCCAGGCCGAGTAGGCATCCCAAAGGGCAGCGCACGGAGATGTTGCGCGCTCCGCGATCGCGTCATTGATGCCACCGCCGAAGGCGCGCTAACGTTAGCTTCTTCAGGAGAGGGAAGCAGGAGTTGGCTCGTGAGGTTTTCAGTCTTCATCCTGGCCGTTATCGCGGCTGCTGTCTGCACCTCAAAATCCGCAGCGGCGCAAACCGACGCTTGGTGTGCCTATTACGATCTCGGGAAAGACGGTTTCAGAAGCTGCCGGTTCGCAACATTGCAACAGTGCTTAGAGGATGTACGCGGGATCGGCGGCAATTGCGGACCCAGTCCGTATCCGTCGTCCCCAGCTCCCTCGACCAGGCGTTCGAAGAGGCACCATCATTATTAAACGGCCGCAGCGTGCGCAAAAGATCAGGCTTGGCAGAATTAGCCGCCAAATCAGAATAGCGCGCCGGCTGGCGCTGGGGTTTTTGCTGTGCGTCTGCGCGAGCGATGGTTAAGGCCAGACGACCTCGTTCGATCGTGAAATTAAAGCGCCGCCGGGACGCGAAGCATCTATACTAGCATGCGATCTGATTGCGCCGCCGGTCCGTTGCCGGCGATCCGCCTGTCCGTTGCGCCCGAACACCGCAGCGTCATCGTGCGCAGCGAAACTCTCAAGGCAACCAATGTCAAGCAGTGCCTGGCGGCTAAACCTCCCGCCTTGTCGCGTTCTATCGGCCGAAGGCGGATGCCGCCACCGACGATCGTTTCGAACTGGAAGTGAGTTTCGCCACCGGCCGCAAACAGATCCAGCGTTTCCACGTCACCATTTCGGCCGGCGTAAGTGACGGACAGCGGATTTAAGGAGAGTTCGGGTAATCGAGTTGGTGCGAAGTTTGCGTCAGCGTTACTCACATAGCGTTTTTAGGAGTGCGGGAGCGCAAATGATTGAAGTCGCTGAACGCGTGACGCCGAGCGCGCGCACAAAACGCGCAGAATCAAAACCGTGCGGATGGGATTTCCCCAAGATTGGTTCAGCCGCGATTGCGCGGGCATGCGCCGACGACCCCGCAAAAAACGTCAAGGAAGGGCCTTAGACGAGTTGTTGGCGTAAGCTATTGATACTGAATGATAATCAGCGCGCTTATTGGCGCGCATTCGAGTGGTGAGGGCCCTGCCAGTTGCGTGTTTTTTACGCAACACTCTCCTGAAATCGTACGAATAGGCCTGTGGGCGGGGCGTTTCTTCGTTGCGCCTCGGAAACCGTTGGTTACTGTGACAGTGCGACGGAGGGGGGAACCCCAAGTCGATTCGTCTGGTGTTTTCGGGGAGTGGAAAGACCAGACGAGTTTTGGGGACGAAGGGGGCCTTCAAGGGGGTGCAATCCACCCGGCCAAAGACGGAACCCTCCCACTGGGACAACAATGGAGGTTCGAGATGAAGATGGTGAAAAGCCTCCTCCTCG
>JBEDUS010000091.1:0-4378 GCA_040414975.1 Candidatus Udaeobacter sp. | reverse complement strand
AGGCTTAAAGTTTGCCGGTAAAAGGCCATCACGGCAAGCCTGCGGCGGAGGGCCTGCAGATTCTTCGAAGCGGGGCGCAGGTGCATCAACGGCTTTCATTTTCGATTGCCCATTTGCGAGCGTTAATTCGTAGACCGGTAATTGCCTTTGCTCATGATGCGCTTTCAGTCGAAATCGATCTTCCAGCATCGCTAGGACTAGTGGACCCATGTCTTCGGGGCGAATCGGCCGCTCCGGTTGAGCTTGAATGTCGAATCGATCTGTCGCAAGCCAATCTGGTCCTCCAACAACGCGAAAATCAGGCAAAGCACCATAAACACTCTTATCGTCGAAGGCGACGCGCAACAGCATTCTGGTCGTTGTATTGATTGCGGTAAGCCGTCCGCTGGGATCAGGCCGCAGCGTCGTTTCGGGAGCGCCGGATCTGTTTGGCTTGATCGAAACGACTTCGAAAGTCTGTGCAACGACCGGGAGAGCAAGTAATATGCCGGCTATACCGATTATCGAAGTTTTGGTTTTCGTCGTCACATTTGCTCAGACACCAAACGCTTTGGGATTGTTCCGAAAAAGATGCGAAAAATGGAACAACCGTCGAAGTTCAAATATGCGCAGCAGCCCTGAGAGTCGCCCAGCATTTAGGAAGACCTTGCATAACGTCCCATAAGATCGGTTTCTGGCTGTTCCCGGGACTCCGTCTCCCAAAGGCGCGTGAACTCTCCCGTGGTCGATTCCAGCGAGAGCTTCGTTCCGGTTTCCTCTAACGATCGATAGAACAAGGCGACGGCGGCATGCAACGCGCGCCCGAATGGCAAGCTGACCGGCATAAACTCTGGCATCGCGCTGACGACGTATTGGAACCAGAACTTTCGTTGGCAAATGAGATACGTCTGAATTTGCGATTTCGAAATCCGCGGCATCGACGCCCAACTTCTGGTGGAGGTCTGCTCGTCAAGCATCGTGGCCTCCCTGCAAATGCTGGATCACAGCCGAAGCTTCCTTCTTGTTTAGGAAATCCGGCAGCTTTCCAAACATCTCTTGAGCGAAGTCACGAACTTGCTTGTTCGACCATCCCCTCGCCTTTGCCAGGGCGAAGACTGCGGACAGTTGTTTCGCCGTGACGCGGCCGACATCGAAGACATTGCCGTTCGAACCGACAGAACGCAGGCGGTTGTCGTGAGCTACGTCATGGTTGTGATCCCTACCATTTCCGTGGGTAGGCGAGGGCACGTCGAAGTACAGGTGCAGTCCGACTCCGAACAGCGTGGCGCATTTCTTCAGGCAGTCAGTCGCCGCTGCCTTCAGATCATTTCCGAGCGAAATGACCACGTTGTTCTTTTTCGATCGGGTGATCCGTGATTTTCCAAACTGGCTCTTCGACACTCCCTGGGCTGTCAATTTGCCGAGAACCACAACTTCGTCGTCGTAGACACGATGTTCCTGGATGTCAAAGACCCATTCTGCGTCGAAGCATTCGTTGAGCCGTTGAATCACGGCGCAACCTTCGATGTAGTCGAGCACGTCTCCATTCGTGCCTTGCCTGCGCTTGATCTGTTCAGGTGCAAACGGTTTCTCAAGTGTCTCTCGATTCATTAACATTTCTCCTTTCGGTTTAGGTTTCGGGTTTCCGGTGGACATGAGTCCTCCGCGAGTGCGGTGCAGCGGTGTATCTTCTGGACCCACGTCTGGTCATCTTGAGCAGCGGCTCAAGACGTTCGTCAGTTGCGCGATAATGCGTGTTATCGACAACCGCTTGCTCGTTCGGCAAGGGGCAATCACTCACCGCATGCGCTGAAGAAGCTCTCGCGCATCGATCCGTCGTTCGCTTAGCAATGGCGTTCGGTTTAGCCGGAGCGGAGGGACATGCGAAAAAGGGTGTGAAGGCTGTAGGTAGTCGGAAGATAGCCATGCGAAAAAAGGCAACTTGCGGCCGCGCGCAAAGGCCGCGGACGAGTTAACAAATAGTAATGACCGGAGTCGTTCGTGAGGAGGCGGCTTTGACGACGTGCATCGCCAGGAACGATTTTATGAAATCGGGAAACAGCCCGATGTAAATGTCGGCCGTCGTCTCGCAGAAACAGTCGAGCAGAAGCCAGGCCAATTTCTCCTCCGGTACGATGTACAGAAACCGGCTGACCTTGTCTTTGTCTTCGTGCTCCAGCAAGCTTCGAATGCGCGCATACGTTCTGGGCTTTTTGGCGATCGTTCATACTCCAAAGCGAAGGAGATTTGCCGGCTGTAGAGGTTGACAGTGACAATTGCGTCGTAGTTCTTGACGTATCCACCCGACGTCAGTTCGTTCTTCGCTCGGATCGTCATTTCCGATTCCCACCTCACAAGGACGTCCTGCTCGTCGAGACGCAATTGCAAACGGTTGAGTTCCAAGGAGTGGATCAGGTTCACGTGCGATGAGGCATCCTTGTGCCGGTGGCTGTCCATCACTGGAAAATGATCGGCGAGCATGTGTTTTCCGACGTTGGTAATGGAATAGATCGGGCGAGTTGAGACTCCGCGCACCGAGTGTCGTTCCAGCAGCCCGTTCTCGACAAGGCGCCGGACCCGCCAGTTGAACGAGCCGTTGTTGAGTTCGTAACCCCGAAGACGCCCGAAGTCGCGCAGCTGATCGTGCGTGATGAACTGGGCGTGCAAAACCTGTAGAAGCATCGGAATATCCTGCGACGGACTCAACAAAATCGATCCTTTTGCGAAACCCATTTGTTCCTCCAGTAGGCGCCGAGTTTCAACGAGCTCGAAAGCGCCTCTAAAAGAAATGAGGGTTGTTGGACAGATTTTCTGTCTGAAAACCCTCATTCCTTTTAGGAGGCTTTTTTGCGTGGCTGGAGAAAACACGAATCGCGGTGAATTCGATGAACCTCTAACGAGACCACGCTGGTTGACCGTCAATCAACTACGGGAAATCCTGCCGCTCAAGAAATCGCGGATATACTACCTGACGCACGTCGCGGCGATTCCCCATCACAAAATCGGGCAGACGTTGTTGTTTCGGGAAGATGAGATTTTAGAATGGATGGCAAGGAACAGGGTGGCATAGATGAAGGCCCATCTCATTCGTCGTAATAAACATTACGCGGTGAAGTTCTACAATCCAGAGACCCGGAAGTGGTCGCATCGATCGTTGAAGACAACGAAGAAGGCCATCGCCGACTTACGTTTTGGACAGTTCCTTCAGGAAAGGCATAAGAAAGAACTGCTCGGGGAATTGAACGTTGAGCCGGTTCCACTCCAAGTCCTGGCCAAAGAATTTCTCGATTACTTGGAGGCCAACCGGTCGGAAAAGTACAGACGCCTGGTAACGCAATTCACGGAGAGATGGCTTTCGGCCTTTGGCTCCGAAACGCTGACGACCGCGATTACGCCCCGAATGATCCAGCGGTACGCGATCACGAGGAAGAAAGACAAATGCAAGATCAAGGGCACACCACTCGCGAACGCCACCGTCAATCGTGACCTGGCCGCGCTGAAACACATGCTGCACAAGGCCGAAATCTGGGGTTATGTGGACATCTCGCCTGGGCGCCGCGTCGAGAATCTTCGCGACGATGGATCGGTCCGCACCGATTACTACACGGAGGAGCAGCTGAAACTGCTCGTTTCGACCGCGGTCGAGACGCGTGGCGCGCATCCGCTGAACTTTAATGACTGGCCGGAATTCATCGTGCTGGACGCGAATACCGGTCTGCGGTGCAAGGAGATGCTCTTCCTCGAGTTTTCCGATATCGATTGGAATGCTGGAGTGCTGCACGTCCGCAACAAGAAGCAGTCGGGCTTCTGGCCAAAGGGGCGCAAAGAACGGCGCATCCCGCTGAATATGCCGGCGCTGTATGCCCTCCAAGCGATGCTTCAAAAGAAACACGCGAACAGCGAATATGTGTTCCACCAGGCGGATGGTTTGCCGTGGAAGTTGATCCTGGAATCGTTCCGATCGCTACTGAAACGGTGTGGATTTAAACGGTCCGGCGTTCACATTTTGCGGCACACGTTCGGAGCGCACCTCGCACAGAAGGGTGTGGATATGGCAAGTGATCCAATTTGCTCGGACATCACAGCGTCACCCTCACAGAAAAGTATTACGCGCATCTGGCGCCGAGCAGTCTCTCATCAGCGGTGCAGCGTCTCAACAAAAAGGAAAATTTATTACCCAAATTATTACCCAAAACGGATTTTGCACCATTTTCGAGCTCTAAAAACCGCGAAAGCGAACTGCCGTTGACCGATTCATTCGAAAGGTGTTACGTTCCAGAAGTTGCACTCTTAGCCGGAGTGGCGAAATTGGCATACGCAGCAGACTCAAAATGGCAATTTTGTAGCTTCTGCCGCTTCGAAACTCTTCACAATCGCTTGATCCTGCAAAAGAAAACGA
>JBEDUS010000090.1:0-10706 GCA_040414975.1 Candidatus Udaeobacter sp. | reverse complement strand
GGTAGTCAGCCGCAAACGTATCGAGCACTTTTTTGTCCCAGACCCAGTTCTGCAGCATCTGCGATGGTGCTTCTACGAAATCACCCGGCACGTGTGTTCCCGCGAAACGGCCGTACTTCGCGCGCGTGACAATTGAATGCAGGGCGTGACCGAATTCATGGAACAAAGTCTCGACCTCCTGGTGTGTCATTAAAGAGGGCTTGTCCGCTGTCGGGGGCGAAAAATTGCAAAGCAAAGCGACCGTGGGCCGCTGGTATTTCCCATTCGGCAACAGTTTGCCGCTAATAATCTCAAACTGAGCGAAGTGATTGAATTTTCCTTCCCGCGGAAACATATCGAGATAAAACATCCCGAGCGGTTCGCCCGTAGAGGAATCAGTGACCATGTAAAGCTGGAGATCGTCGATCCATTTGTAAGGCACTGCGATCTTTTGAAACTTCAGGCCAAAGATGCTCTGATAAATGTTGAACATGCCGTCGAGCACCTTTTCGAACGGGAAATATGCGCGCAACGCCTCCTTATCGACGGCGTATTTTTGTTTGTCGCGCTGGTTGGCGTAATAGCGCCAGTCCCAGACCTCGATTTTGGCATTAGGATCATTCGTTTCAGCGGTCTTCAACTTTTGTAATTCCGCTACTTCGCTCTCAAACTTGGGCTGAATTCCGGTGACCAGATCACTAATGTATTTCTGTGCGTTCGCACCCGTCTTGGCCATTTTGACTTCAGTCTGGTAGTCGTCCCAAGATTTGTAGCCGAGCCGCAGCGCGATCTCGTTCCGGAGCGCAAGCATCTGATTGAGAACAGGGACGTTTTTCTCCTTGGCGAGTGTCTCGCGAATGACGTAAAGCTGTTTGCGGGTCGCTTCGCTCTTTGCGTTTTCCTCGACGGTATTAAACTGCCACGTCACATTTGCCATGACTGTGTAGGCATCGTCTCCTGTCCTAATACCCGGCGAAGCAAAGAAGCTTTCCGGCAGTCCCTCCAAATCGGCTTTGGTGAAGATTACAGGCGCGTTCGCCTTTACGATGTTGGTATCGAAATCAGTCCCGAGTTTAGATAACTCCTTCCGCAGCTGCTCAACCTCCTTGCGCTGATCGGGCGCAAGGTCCAGTCCAGCCCGGCGATAGTCGCGCAGTGTTTCGTTCAGCAGTTTTTCGTCCTCACCGGAAAGCTTGGGGTGCGTATCCGTGAAAGCCTTGATTGCCCTGTAAACGTCCTCGCGATAATCAATGCCGACAGCCCAGTCTTCAAATGCCTTTATCGCGTTCTCAGCGGCGGTGCGCATTTCTAGATTCGTGTTTGTTTCTTTGATGATTGCGGCCTTGTTCGCGGCAAGTCCTGCTTCGTAAGTGAGATCATCGAGTGCGACGACGGTGCTCTTAAACGTCACCTTCTTGAGATCTTGCGCCCCGATTTGATCCAATGCTTTGTTCGCCTTAGTGATCGCGTCAGTCATCATTGCCTCGACCGCTTTCGGCGTTTGCTCCCAATCAGGGATCGTCAAAACCGCATTGGCCTTCGCGGCCGCAGCTCGAAAATCATCAACAGTTTTCAGTTCGGACGCTGGAAGACATGGGCCCGCCGCGGCGAAAACGAATGACAGGAAAAAGAACGAGGATTTCATAGTCTAGAAAGTTGGCCCACACCTGTATGCGCGCGAAGCTGCAAAGGCAAATTCGCCGGTAAGGTGTTTAGCGCGAAAACTCGGAGAGCGCATAGGCTCTCGTTCAAACGTGCGCACAGTGAAAATTCTCTGTGCGCAGGCTTCGATTCTTGGATTGCGTTTGACCACGGCGCAAAGTTAGAAAACATGCGCCACAATGATTCAGAAATTTTTCGTCGCCTTTATTCCGCTCTTTGTCGCGATCGATCCGATCGGGCTTTTGGCGATCTTTACGGGCCTCGCTGCCAATGCTTCGCCCCAACAGCGGAAACGACAGGGCTCTCTCGGGATTCTCACGGCGCTTTGCGTCTCTATTGGATTTATGTTTCTCGGCGGGATTATTTTCGACGCGCTTGGAATCACGGCCGCAGACTTTCAAGTCGCCGGTGGTCTTATTCTCCTCGCTCTGGCAGGCCGCGAATTGCTCAACCTTGGTTCATCTGACCAGGCAGGGAGCGATGACTTCGTAATCGTGCCGCTTGGGATGCCGTTGATCGCTGGCCCGGCATTGCTTACGGCGCTCCTCGTTCTCGTCGATACGGTCGGCGTGGTGTTCACTCTGACCTCCCTGCTCGTCAATCTCGCCTTGGTCGCAGTGGCATTTTGGAATGCAGACTGGTTCACGCGTTGGATGGGCAGGCAGGGTTTGCGCGGCGTATCCAAAATAGTCGCGCTCCTTCTCGCCGCGATCGCAGTCAGTCTCATCCGACGCGGCTGGCATGCCCCGTAATCGGAGCGTCCGGTGGTATCGCCGGTCACATCACTTCGAGTTAAGTCGAGATTAAAAAATCGCTTGTACGGGCGGGCCGCTGGCAATATGCCTGCGCTCATAGGGCCAGAAGTCCTTGAGCTCAGCGCTCTTATCACCAGCCTGGAAACGCGCATTGAGTTCAACCTCAATTGCCTTGATCTCATCCTGCTGCGGAAGCGGCCCTCCCGAATAGATGTAGGCGGGCACTTCGTTGGGCGTCCGGGTGAATGGCACTTGCGCGTACAGATCCAAGCGGCGCTTCTGCAACTGATCGGTGGTCCAGTTCTTGTAGACCGGATTCCTATATCCCCACGCTACCGGGGTGCGGGCGTAGCGATCATATGGATAATTGCCCGTAACTGCAGGCCCAGGGGATGGCGCGGGCTGTTCAGCGCAGCCGATTAGGCCAACGGCAAATGCTGCTAAGAATAATCGTTTCATAATCTGTGGTTGTTTTGTAGTTCGTTTTTGCAGATAGACTTGCACCTATTCAACCACATAAAACCCCCACAGTCGCATATTTATTTTGCATTTTAGGTAACGATTGCTTTATTTACCGCCGGCCCAGAGTCCAAACAAAACGCCAGAGTCGATTCAGTTAAAAAGGCGCTTCGGTCGGATTATTGACACTCAAGAAGCTCCTGTTACTATCCTCGCTCGAATGAGATTTCCTTTACCGCTTACAGCGAAAATCGCGGCCTACGTGATTGGGCATAAGTTGCGTGGCACGAAGAAATTCGCCACGGTCCTTCAGCTTGAGCCGCTGCACACGTGCAACCTCACATGCACGGGTTGCGGCCGAATCCGAGAGTATTCCACCTCGCTCAAGGACATGATGACGTTGGAAGATTGTCTTGGGGCGGCAAAGGAATGCAACGCGCCAATGGTTTCCATCTGCGGCGGTGAACCGCTTATCTACCCGCACATCGAGGCGCTGGTGGAAGGGCTGCTCATCCAAGGGCGAATCGTTTATATCTGTACCAATGCCATGTTTATGCGCAAGAAGATGCGCGAGTGGATGGCCTCGCAGTTGGCGACCCAGCCGGGATTTGTCGAAGAGAAAATCGCTGCGCTCCTCGGCGCGGGCCTTCTAAGCGAAAAAGACGCCGGTGAAATCCGCAAGGGACCAAAAGACCCAAGAAAGCCAACTATTGGTCCAACCACATGGATGTATTGGAACGTGCATCTCGATGGCTTGGAACGAACACACGACCTGATCGTGGAACGTGAAGGAGTTTTCAAGGAATGCATTCTCGCAATTAAAATGGCCAAGCTGCTTGGCTATCAGGTGGCGACGAATACGACTGTCTACAAGGAAACCGACATGCAGGAGATCGAACAAATGTTCGATTATCTTTCTGATCTTGGCGTGGATGGTCACACCATTACCCCTGGATACGATTATGACGCTGCGAAGAAAGACATGATCAAACGGCTCAATCTGCGCCCAGAGAACTTCTTTCTCACTCGTGGAATGACGGTCGAGAAGTTCCAAAAAGTCGAGAAGTGGATGAGTCGCTACACCTTTTTGGGGACGCCGATCTATTTCGAGTTTCTCGCGGGTAAACGCGATTTGACTTGTTCGGCGTGGGCGATTCCGACGCGGAATATCCGCGGTTGGAAAGGGCCGTGTTATTTGATGACCGACGGGCACTATTCGAGCTACGCAGAGTTACTGGAGAAGACCGAATGGGACCGCTATGGGGTCGTCAACGGAGTAGCGCGCGACAGCCGTTGCGAGAATTGCATGGTGCATTGTGGCTACGAGCCGACTGCGACATTGGGGCTGCAAGCGCACAGAGGCGACACATGGAAAACGATCAAGTTCAATTTCGGCTCGAAACCGAAACCTTCCCGCCGTGGCAGCGAAGTTCTTGCCTTCAATGGAGTGAGCTCTGGTAACGGTCACCTGACCGGGAAGCGCGCGGAAGTTACAGCTGAAGCCTCGTAAGGATCGGATCTAGATGCCGGAATTTCCGAACAACCTTATTGCGTTACCAAGCGCGCCACCTGAAATATCCGAATCGTATTCGGCGAACGACGAACAGATCGCCGGGGCAATCACGCGTGCGCAAGAGAACCTTTTGCGCCAGCAAAAGCCGGACGGCCATTGGTGCGGCGAGCTGATCGTCGATAGCACCCTGTGCTCGGATTATATCCTTTTCATGCATTGGTGCGGCGAGGTGGACGCGCAATTGCAGCGGCGTTGCGTGCGCCACATTCTCAAACGCCAACTGCCGGATGGTGGATGGAATATTTACCATGGTGGTCCGAGCGAGATTAACGCCTCTGCGAAAGCATATTTTGCATTGAAGCTCGCTGGCTGCTCGGTCGATGCGCCGTTTATGCAGGAGGCGCGCGCTAACATCATTCGTCGCGGCGGAATTCCGCAGATGAACACGTTTAGCAAGCTTTACCTTGCTTTACTGGGCCAGTTTCCCTGGAAGTACTTGCCGGCCGTCCCAGTGGAAATGGTGCTCCTGCCACGTTGGGCGCCGTTCCACATTTACAAAATGTCGTCTTGGAGCCGCGCCATGCTTATGCCGCTGGCGATTATCAACCACTTCAAGCCAACGCGGATTTTGCCCGGCGAAAAGCAATTGCACGAACTTTATCCTCTCGGCACCGAGCAAAGCGATTTGCGCCTGCCCCGCAGCGAAACTTTCTGGACATGGCGCAATTTCTTTCTTCGACTCGACGATACTCTGAAATTCCTCGGGCCACTGCGGGTTCGTCCGCTACGTAGGCGCGCGTTGGAGGAGGCGGAGCGATGGATGCTCGAGCGGATCGGTGAGGGTAGCGATGGCCTCGCGGCAGTGTTTCCTGCGATGCTGAACTGCTTGATCGCCTTGCGTGCCCTTGGCTACTCAAAATCAAATCCGATCTATGCCAAGGCCGAGAAAGACTTCGCTGGCCTCTTCGTTGACGACCCCGAAGATTTTCGTATCCAACCGTGTCTCTCGCCAGTTTGGGACACTGCGATCACCATCATTTCGCTGGCGGAGTCAGGCCTTCCTTCCGAGCATCCTGCGCTACAAAAGGGCGCCGAATGGCTCGTTAATAAAGAGGTGCGCATCCGCGGTGACTGGTCGGCAAACAATTCATACCGGCAAGCCAGCGGATGGGCATTCGAATACAATAACGTTTATTATCCCGACACCGATGATACAGCCATGGTGCTGATGGCGCTGCGGTTGGTCCGGCCGAATGTTCCAGAATCGCTCGATGAGATCTTTCGCCGCGCACTAGATTGGCAGCTCAGTTTCCAATGTCGCGATGGTGGTTGGGCTGCGTTTGATAAAAACGTCACCACCGCTTGGCTGGAAGACATGCCATTTGCGGATCACAATGCGATTCTCGACCCAACGTGCAGTGACCTTACCGCGCGCACGCTCGAGTTGCTAGGTTACATTGGGTTCGATCCCAGGGCACTGTCTGTTCGCGACGCCCTGCAGTACCTAATCGACACTCAGGACGAAGACGGCTCGTGGTATGGGCGCTGGGGCGTCAATTACATCTACGGAACCTGGCAGGTTCTGCGAGGCTTGCGCTCGATTGCGCAGGACATGACGCAGGACTGGATATTGCGCGGCCGCGATTGGCTTGAGAGCTGTCAAAACAGCGATGGCGGTTGGGGTGAGACTTGCGGCACCTACGAAAATCCATCGATCAAGGGCATTGGCGAAAGCACTGCGTCTCAAACGGCATGGGCGATTATGGGCATTTGTGCGTGCGGCGATCTCGATCGACCAAGTGTTCAGCGGGGTTTGCGTTTCCTACTCAGTTCGCAAAGACCCGACGGATCGTGGGATGAAGAGCAAATCACTGGGACTGGCTTTCCGCGCGTATTCTATTTGAAGTACGACATGTATCGTCAGAACTTTCCGCTCCTCGCGCTTGCGACGTATGTCAATTACCGGCGCGGCGTCGGGCACTGTCCGGGTTTTTATCGCTGCGACGGCTAGGGTCGGCGCGCTGCGCCGACCGCACGCCGCGGCGCGGCGTCCCTACTACGTGCCGGAAAAATAAAACCTGTCGCGCGGCGTAATTCGATCTAACTGTAAAGATTATGGCTTACGAATTACCAAAATTACCCTACTCGTACGATGCTCTGGAACCGCATATCGACGCGAAGACAATGGAAATCCATTACACCAAGCACCACCAGGCTTACGTCAACAACCTGAATAACGCGATCAAAGGCAAAGCTGACCTCGAAAAGAAATCGGTCGAGGACTTGATCAGTAATCTCAAAGCGGTGCCAGAGGATATTCGCACGGCCGTGCGAAACAACGGCGGCGGGCACGCAAATCACTCGTTCTTTTGGAAAATAATGGGACCGAATGCTGGCGGCGAACCGAAAGGCAAACTCGCTGACGATATCAAATCAACGTTCGGCAGTTTCAACGATTTCAAAGAGAAGTTTGCTGCCGCCGGCGCGGGACGTTTTGGCAGCGGCTGGGCGTGGTTGATCAAAAATAAAAATGGAAAGCTCGAAATAATTTCGACGCCTAACCAGGACAGCCCTTTGATGGACGGCAACACGCCTATCCTCGGCGTCGATGTTTGGGAACACGCTTATTATCTCAAGTATCAAAACCGACGGCCCGATTACATCAAAGCCTGGTGGAACGTGGTAAACTGGGACGCAGTGGCTAAGAATTACTGATTGGCGTCCGGCGAGTTCTGCTGTAGCGGCGGTCTGCGACCGCCGCTAAACTTGTACGCGTTCGGCGATCGTAGACCGCCGCTACAGAGATGCATGGCTTATCTTAACGAAAACTATCTTAAACTTCAGGCAGGCTATCTCTTCCCTGAAGTCGCAAGGCGGGTCCGCGAATTTTGCGAAGCCAATCCGGAGGCGGCCAAGCGATTGATTCGCTGCGGAATCGGAGATGTGACCGAGCCGCTCCCACGCGCGGCAATTGATGCGATGAAGCGGGCTATTGAAGAACTTGGCCATCGCGAGACGTTTCGTGGCTATGGTCCCGAGCACGGCTACGAATTTTTAAGGTCCAAAATCGCTCAGCAGGATTATCGCGATCGCAATATCAACCTTGCCGACGACGAAATTTTCGTCTCTGACGGTTCAAAATGCGATTGCGGTTACATCCTCGACATTCTCGGGGATCAAAACAAAGTCGCGGTCCCCGATCCGGTATATCCGGTCTACGTCGATACAAACGTGATGGCTGGCCAGACTGGAGCGGCAAGAAAAGATGGGAGCTACGAAGGAATCCTTTATTTGCCGTGCACAGCCGAAAACGGATTTGTTCCCGACCCACCGGCGGAACACGCCGATCTTGTTTATCTTTGTTTTCCCAATAATCCAACGGGAGCGATTGCGTCGCGGGAACAACTCTCACGCTGGGTGGATTATGCGCGCGAGCACCAGGCTTTACTGCTCTTCGATGCCGCGTACGAAGCTTATATTTCGGAGCCCAGCATTCCGCATTCCATTTTTGAAATTCCGGCGGCGCGGGAGTGCGCGATTGAATTGCGCAGTTTTTCCAAGAGCGGCGGATTCACCGGTGTGCGTTGCGGATTTACAGTCATGCCAAAATCCGTGCTCGCGCGGACGGAAAACGGTCGCAGGGTTCCTCTCCATCCGCTTTGGCAACGGCGGTGGAGCACGAAATCGAATAGCGTGAGTTATCCAGTACAACGCGGCGCTGAGGCGCTCTATTCGCCCGAAGGCCGCAAGCAATGTCGCGCGCTGATCGAGCATTACATGGAGAACGCGAAGATTCTTCGGACCGCGGCCGCAAATGCTGGTCTGGATGTTTTCGGCGGCATAAACGCGCCATACATCTGGGTAAAAACGCCGGATGGCCTAACGAGTTGGCAGATGTTCGATCGAATGCTGTGCGAGTTGAATGTCGTCATCACACCTGGCGCAGGTTTTGGCGCACAAGGCGAAGGTTATGTCCGTATTTCCGCGTTCAACAGCCGTGAGAACGCGGAGGAAGTAGCCCGCAGGTTGGGGAAGCTGCAGTCGCTTTCGCTAAAAGGGAGGGGATAGCGCTCGTGCAAGATAAGCGAATCGCCTCTTGTCGATGGTAGGTAGCTGCGTAGTGTGGGCTAAATTTTGCAAAGACGATGGACGGGAGAGTGTCGGATCGAAAGCAAAATTTGCCACAACTGTATCGGTTTTGTTTCTTGATGCTAGGCGACTCGCGCAAGGCGCAGGAAGTCTTTGACGCGACGTTGCGCGAAGCGGGCTTGCGCGCTGCACAGGGAGAACTGCCCAGGGAGCCATTTTGGCTTTTTCGAGAAGCACGCTGGCGCTGTTTGGAGGCAAGTAAGACGGATCTGCAACCGGAAACGCTCGAAATGGACGAGCACGACATAACTCCAGGGGCTGCATCCCAGATCAAGCAGATCGAGCCTACCCAACTGGCAATTTGGATTTCTGCCGCACCGGATCCTCAACGGACCGCGCTGGCGCTCTTTTATCTCGACGAATTCGATTACCTGGAAATTCTCGACATTGCCGAGCTCAAGTTGAGCACCCTGTCGCGCTGTCTGGCGCAGGGGCGGCGACAGTTGCAGGCGTGGCTGGACGCTAAGCATTCGGGAGCGCCCAAGGTATGAAGACCCCGCGGTTATTACGTCGCCGGCGCGCTCTTTTGAATTGCGCGCCGATCAGTCACAATCACCTGGCTGACCGTTCCATGCGCGCCGCGGTATCACGCGAAGATGGCTCCGATGAATTTGTTAAACAACAGAACTTTGATCGAGCCGTGGCGGAACTCGTCCAACTCGTGCCGATCCCTTCAGAATCGGCTGAATGGTTTTCGCAAAGCGACGCGATCCGCGTACCAAAGTGGACATGGAGAAAAATCGTTCTCAATCCTGCCGTCCTTGCAATCAGTATTGCGGTCCTTGTGATCGCCGGCGTATTCGCGTTCCATGTGGTCGGTCAGCTAAATGATTTTCCTGGATCGGCGACAGCGCGGAAATTATTAACTGTAGCCAGCTCCACTCGATCGGTCATGCTCGATCCCGTGAACGCCGAAGCCGGGACATTAAGTGATTTGTTTTTTATGAAGCACGGACTCGAACATTACGACGTTCCCGACGAGTTCGCAGATTTTCGCACGATCGGCTGCCGTGTTTTTGACGACGACGAGTCACGGCGGATCGCTCAAATCTGGGTGGGCGAAAAACACATGCAGTTTTTTCTCTTTCCTGCAGAGAGAGACGTTAAAACCGGGGCCGTGCTAGGGTTTCCAGGTTGGCGTTATGTTCATCAGGAAGGCTGGATCGGCGCAGTTACGGAACACAACGGCGTGTGCTTCATGGCGGTACTCCGCGGCCGTGAGAAGGACTTCGAACCGTATCTTTCTGGATCTAAGCAGTAGTCTCTCCTGATCGTCTTACTCCTTCTCATGCTCCTGCTCAAGTATCGTTGACTGAAAGAGCAAGAGCATGAGCAAGAGAAAGAACGGGACTGAGATCGGCACTTCGCTCGCGTTGACAGCGCAGACATTCGATTGACCTTTGTCGCCGCCGATTTCGCCAGGGTACCTCTGTGGTAGGGCCGCCCCGAAAGCATTCGGGGTTGGTCGCGCGGCAAAATTTGGTAGGTTTGCGCACAAAACAAACGCCAGGGTAGCTCAGCGGTAGAGCAGGGGACTCATAAGCCCTTGGTCGCGAGTTCGATTCTCGCCCCTGGCATTGTTCGATTCTGGTGCGTGGGATTGCTGATTGCCGACTGACTGAGCTTCTGGCACAAGCGTGCTGTTATGAATGACGAGAGTTTTATCTATAAACTTTTCGCCGCCGGAAATTCTTATTGGTTAACACGGTTCGTCATTCTTCGGCTGCTCGGTTTTGTTTATGCAGTCGCTTTTTTAGTAGCGGCGCAACAATTGGTGCCGCTTGTTGGCGAGCATGGATTAACTCCGGCTAATCATTTTCTTCAGAGCGTCCAAGCACAACTCGGTTCGCCCACAGCTGGTATGCTGCGAGTGCCGACGCTCTTTTGGTTTGGAATTTCCGATAATGCATTGTCGGTCTTTTCCTGGATCGGTTTCGGTTTGTCGCTCGTAATTCTCGGCGGCTACGCGAACGCAATTCTGCTCGCAGTGCTTTGGGCGATGTACATGTCGATCGTGCATGTTGGACAGATCTGGTACGGTTACGGCTGGGAGATCCAACTGCTTGAGACCGGTTTTTTGGCGATCTTTCTTTGCCCGTTGCTCGAAGGGCGGCCGTTTCCCAAGTGCAGGCCGCCGATTCTCGTTATCTGGCTTTTCCGATGGCTTGGGTTTCGCATCATGATTGGTG
>JBEDUS010000089.1:0-3123 GCA_040414975.1 Candidatus Udaeobacter sp. | reverse complement strand
GCGGCCAGGCAACGCCGCCTATCAGTACACTGTCCAAGCCGACGACATGCCGCAATTGGCGGCGTGGGTGCCGAAGATCGCCGAAGCGCTCAAAGATCTTCCCGAACTCAAGGACGTGAATTCCGATTTTCAGCAGGGAAGCCTGAACGTCCAGCTGAAACTGGATCGCGCGACCGCACAGCGGCTGGGCATCAACACCGCGCAGATCGACAATACGCTATACGATGCCTTCGGCCAGCGCCAGGTTTCGACCATCTACAACGAGCTGAACCAATATCATGTGGTGATGGAGGTGGCGCCGGAATTCTGGCAAAGCCCGGATACGCTGAACAACATCTATGTCAGTTCCGCCGGCAATATTACGGGCACGCAAACGACCAGTTCGGTTGCCGGTACCGTGGTTCTCCCCGGTGCCAATGCGGCAAGCGCCCTGCAGGTCGCGACCGATGCCACGCGCAACCAGCTTCAGAATCAGATCGCTCAGACCACGCGCGGCCCCGCTTCGGCAGGATCGGCGATCGCGAGCAGCGCCGAAACCATGGTGCCGCTTGCCGCCTTTTCCCGTTTCGCTCTCGGAACCACGCCAGCTTCGGTTAGTCACGATGGGCCATTTGTCGCCGCGACCTTCTCCTTCAATTTGCCGGAGAACGAATCTCTGAGTGTCGCCACCGCCGCGATCGAGCGAACCATGAACGCCCTGCATGTGCCGGCCTCCGTTCACGGCGGCTTCGCCGGCAATGCGCTTGCCTTCAAGCAGGCGATGGGCGATCAGGAAGTGCTTCTTCTGGCGATGCTCGCCACCATCTACATCGTGCTGGGAGTCCTGTACGAAAGCTATATCCACCCGCTGACGATTTTCTCCACACTCCCTCCGGCAGGCGTGGGTGCCGTCCTCGCGTTGATGATGTTCGGGCAGGAATTCAGCCTGATCGCGTTTTTGGGCGTGGTTCTCCTGATCGGCATCGTTAAGAAGAACGCCATCATGATGATAGATTTCGCGCTCACCGAGCAGCGCACGAAAGAGATCAGCCCGCGTGAAGCGATCTTTGAGGCGTGCCTGATCCGGTTTCGGCCGATCATGATGACGACAATGTCGGCGATTCTCGGCGCGCTTCCGCTCGCCTTCATCACCGGGGATGGGGCAGAGATGCGCCGCCCGCTAGGCATTTCGATTGTGGGCGGCCTTTTGGTCAGTCAATTGCTGACGCTATACATCACCCCCGTGGTCTACGTGTATATGGACCGCTTCGGCGCCTGGTGCCGGCGCTTGCTCGGCCGGACGCCTTCGCCCGCAATTGAGCTTCTATCCCAACCAAAGCCCCAGCCACCTGGCAATTCCCTCAAGGAATCGATCCAAGCCTGGAACCCAGGTTGATCCCAAGAATATCCCGCGCGCTCCGCCTTTCCGACACCGGATCCTAAGCTCGCTTTGCCCGCCAGGAAAACCGCACGAGAGCTGGGGCGAGGATTCACAGAACCTCGCTCAGCGCTCCGACCGCTTGCTCACACCGCGTCGCAAGGCATGTTCAGAACCGCCGCGGGCAAATATTGAAAGATGAATGTCGGCGCAAAGCTGAACTGCGGGTTGCTCTTGCGGCCTTGCCTGACGACTTGTTTTTCTGTCCGGCCCATCAACGTCGCTGCTGATTTCGCGGCTCGGCTGTAAATCTGATCCAAACGAAAACCGGTCGGCCGACTTTATTCGGCTGCACGTTTCAGAAGTGTTTATCCGTGCTTCGTGGTTTTAAATCTCGGCTGCTTCGACCCTGATTCCCGTGGCACTACGGCGATACATTGCTGTAAGGAAGCACTGATTCAACCAGTTTTTATGCTGATTGTCGTTTTGCAATGACGCGCTTCGTCTGTTCGATCCGGTCGAGGATGTTTGCGACACTCTCGTAATCCTCCGCGACCTCAAGAAGCAGTCGACGCGTTCCGGGATCAACGGTGGTCGCTCGGATAGCCCTTATGGCGTCCGCTCGATTTCGACATCGAAAACCTGTCGGTTCGGAAGAAGACATCGCGGTTCACTTGAGCTATCGAAGAACGCCCAAAACCAAAACGCGTTCCCCACTTTCCAGAAAAAACGAACTCCCAAAGTGCAGTTCGTCTTAACACGCCAGATGGTAAAGTTTGTTACCGGCGGAGTATCAGCTACGGCATTGGTGCCAAGCCTGATCAAGGTCGCGCGCAAGCGGCTTGGCGAGCCGCAAAAACGCGTTTCAATCAACTGAACAGGCGCTGGTGAAATTGACGACCAAGCTGGGATACAAGCCGCGTGATCAAAAAGTCAGGCTCGCAGGCTCGGACGCAAAACCAAACGTCAACTGGTAGCGCTAATTATTTTCCCGTTCGGGCGCGTCCGGCCGGAAATTCTCACGCGTCTCCAATTGCAAGTCACGGAGTCTCCGCGCGCGTCCATCTTCCCCACTGTCATCGACGGGCTGCCAATTTAAGTTTTACAACGTCACCAGTGCCTATTGCCATTTTGCTATTTCTCCGAGCTATACAATGGAACCGCGGCGGAAAATATTTCGCACCGCCGATCTGATCCGAGTCGCGCGCAGGCGAGTATAGTTGCGAGCGAAAGCGACACCATTCGGTCCCATTCTCGACGCGTAACGTAACAGCTTAAATGGGAATGAATATTCTCGCGGTGTTGGCGCGACCAAGCCAAGAAATCATGAAAACCGAAAAGTCGCACGAGTCGCACTGGCTGTGAGCTTTCCATAGGTTGCCCTGCCGGAGAAGCGAACGTGTCGAAACCTCAGCAATCCCGGAGGACTGGATGAACGTGCACAAAAATGCTTGCTTGACGCCACGTGGTCGCGAGCGGCTGGTCGAACTGGCAGCCAGCGGGCAACGGCTGAGGCGATACGAGACCGAAGGTCTCGCCGGATCGCGGCTCGCGGTCCCATCGCCTGCGCCGGCCGATACCGCATCCGATTGTTAAACGCTTCGAGACGTTGCGGCACCGGTGACCGACCGGCAAGGCGGTCGGGGTTGGGGTCTCGGCGGCCGCCATGAGCCGCATTCTGCGCCGCTTGGGTGAACAGGCTGAGCGCGCCGGAACCGGAACCCCTGGCGAACTCATCCACATCGCTATCAAGAAGCTCGGCAAAA
>JBEDUS010000088.1:0-11612 GCA_040414975.1 Candidatus Udaeobacter sp. | reverse complement strand
GCGTTTTTCGATCCGAGGATGGAGGCGAAAAATGGACGCGGATGAGCGCAGTGGATCCGCGCCCGTTTTATTTCAGCCAAATTCGCATCGACCCTGCGAATGATCAGCGTGTTTATGTTCTTGGTTTCGCGCTGCTCGCGTCCGATGATGGCGGTAAGAATTTTCGCGAAGATCTGAGCGAGAAAGTTCACCCGGATTGTCACGCGTTCGCGATTCAGCCGGGTACAGCACCGCCGCCGAAGCCGCCCAAACCGGAAGACAAAAACAAACCGCCGAAACCGCCAGTTTGCCAGCGTTTGTTGCTCGGAACGGATGGCGGTGTGTATCAGAGTTTTGCTGGCGGCAAGAATTGGGATCATCTGAACAAAATTCCTTCGGGAGAATTTTATCGGGTTTCGCTCGACGACACGAAACCGTATTTCCGAATTGCAGGCGGCCTTCAAGACAACGAAAACTGGGTGGGACTGAGCGGAGTCCAGAGTAAAGAAGGTATTCGCAATTGCGATTGGACCGCGCTTGCCGGCGGAGACGGCTTTTACGTTCTGTTTGATCCGACCGATCGCGACACTCTTTACGCTGAAAGTCAGCAGGGAGAAGTCCATCGGATCAATTTGCGGAATGGCGAGATACGCCGTTTGCGTCCCGAGCCGGCCGAAGGTCAACCACGGTATCGCTTCAACTGGAATTCACCGATGATCATGAGCAGACATAAACCGGGCGTGATCTATTTGGGCGGCAACAGCGTGTTCAAACTGACCGATCGAATGGAAAAGTATTCAGTGATCAGTCCCGATCTAACGCGCAACGACCCGACCCGTACTACAGCGGCGGGCAGCGGAGCGGAAAATTACGGCACTGTGTTTTCACTCGCGGAATCGCCGAAGCGGGCAGGCCTGCTGTGGGCTGGCACGGATGATGGACGGCTCTGGGTTACGGAAAACGAGGGTGGTAAGTGGACGGAATTGACCAACAATTTGCCTGAGCCTGCGCGAGGGCAATGGATCGCGCGCATCGAATGCTCTAACTTTGACCCGAATGTCGCTTACGTTGCGACGAACGCTTACCGTTCGGGTGACGAACGCCCCATGATTTTGCGCACAACTGATCTGGGCAAAACATGGCAATCCGTCGCGGGCGATCTTCCGCAAGGCAATCCTGTTGAAGTTATCCGCGAGGATCCGGTGAATCCGAAATTACTCTATGCGGGTACGCACTCCGGAGTGTTCACCTCTTTCGACCAAGGCACCCATTGGGTGCGTATCGGCGATGTTCCTTCGGTTCGCGTGGATGACATTCAGATTCATCCGCGCACATCAGACCTTGTCATTGCGACACACGGCCGCAGCCTCGCCATTCTTGCTGACACAGTCCCGTTTCGCGAGTTCACGCAGGAGATTGCGTCCAAGCCGGCTCAGTTGTTTAGCGTGCGTTCTGTGACCGGCGCTTATCTTCAACCAGGATTTGTCGATTCGAACGGGAAGGGGATTTATCGCGGCCAAAATCCGCCCGAGGGCGCCCTGTTCACAGTGTGGGTGCGGGAGTTCACAGGCGACGAAATCAAAATCGTTGTTACAAAATCCAGCGGACAGCCTGTCGCGAATCTAAAAGCGCCGGGCACACCAGGTTTTACGCGATTGAACTGGGACCTGCGACCGACCAAGGACGTGATCGCTGAATACGGCGGTGACGATCCCAAACGGCTTCTCCCAGCCGGGGATTATACAGCGGAGTTAACTTTCGGCACAACGAAGATGAAACAGACGTTTCACGTCGATCTTGCTGAAGGCATCACCCCGCGGTGACGTTCGCGCATGCCTGCGATTGGAATCACGGGCGGAATTTCGACGGGCAAAAGCACGTTTTGTGACTGTCTGCGCGAAATTGTGCCGACGGCGAAATTCTTTGATGCCGATCTGGCAGCGCGGTCACTCGCGGAAGTGCCCGAGGTGAAACAAGAAATCCTCGATCTGTTTGGCACCGGGGTCTTTTCGCCAACAGGGGACTTGATCCGAAGGAAACTTGGGGCGATAGTTTTTGGCGACGCGACCAAAAGACGCGCGCTCGAACAAATTCTTCACCCTCGGATTCGTCGCCAGTGGATGGCGGAGGCAAAAAAGCACTGTAATTCTCCGGATTTTTTCTTTGCTGATATTCCGCTTCTTTATGAAACCGGCGGCGAAACATTGTGCGAGCGAGTGGTTGTGGTCGCCTGCTCGCAAAAAGTGCAGTTAGAGCGACTGGCAAAGCAAAAATCTCTGAAAGGCTCCGAAGCCGAACAAATGATTAACTCACAAATGCCTCTCGAGGAAAAAATCAAACGTGCAGATCATATCGTCTGGAATAACGGGGACCACGCGACGCTTATGGAGCAAGCGAAGGAGCTTGCCGTGCTTTGGCAAGAGCAATCATGGACGAGAACCTAACGAATCAGATGCCGCGGAGCATCGATGTTGCGGCGGAAGAGGAGAGCGAAGCGCGATCCACAAATCCCAGCGGCGAGTTGGAAACTCCGACTCCTAGCACCAAGCGGGCTATGGTGCGCACACTCGATTTGAATACGCTGCAAGAGTCTTCGGGTGAAGAGTTGGAAGCATTGGCCGGAGAATTGGATGTGTATCTGCATCCAGCACGCTCGCGTCATCAGCACATTTTGGATATTATCCGCGCGTCATTAGCCAACGGTTCCACTGTTACTGCGGAAGGTTTTCTCGACCAGGTAGGCGATTCCTTTGCCATGTTGCGCTGGCCGAAATTGAACTTTCTACCAGTTCCCGAAGATGTTTGCGTGTCTCGCGGGCTTATTGACCAGAATCATTTGCGGCCTGGGCACAAGATTGCAGGGACCGTGCAATTGCCGGGTCAGCGTGGGAAATTCCTGTCCTTCGACAAAGTCACAAGAATTGAAGGCCAGGCAGCTGAGGAATGGACAGAACCCACCGACTTTGACAAGCTAACGCCGCAGTTTCCCCAGGGCAGGATCATTCTGGAAAATCCAAAGACGAATTCCATTACCGCGCGCGCGGTAGATTTGCTGACACCGCTGGGCCGCGGCCAGCGCGGGCTTATCGTTGCGCCGCCGCGGGTGGGCAAGACCATTCTGTTGAAAGAAATCGCCAAAGCGATTCGCGTGAATCATCCTGACATTGTTCTAATATTACTTTTGGTAGACGAGCGGCCGGAAGAGGTAACGGACTTGGAGCGGGAAGTCGACTGCCAGATTTATCATTCGAACTTTGACGAAAGCGTGCAGCGACACGTGCAGGTAGCAGAGATGGTGATGGAGCGCGCGAAGCGTCTTGTGGAAATGAAACAGAATGTTGTCCTTTTGCTCGACAGCATCACGCGCCTTTCGCGTGGGTACAACAATCTGCAGCCGGGTAGGGGACGAATCATGTCAGGCGGCGTCGAGGCGAAGGCGCTGATTAAGCCAAAAAAGTTTTTCGGTTCGGCGCGCAATGTCGAAGAAGGCGGCAGTCTGACAGTGCTGGCGACCGCTCTGACTGAAACCGGCAGCCGAATGGATGAACTGATTTTCGAAGAATTCAAAGGCACCGGCAACATGGAGTTGCATCTCGACCGAGCCTTGCAGGAGAAGCGACTATATCCGGCGATCCACCCGCTGCTCTCAGCGACCCGGCGCGAGGAACTCCTGTATCACCCCGATGAGTGGGAACGCGTGCTGATGCTCCGTAAAACGATGGCAGCGCTTCCACCTCTCGAAGCGATGGAAAAACTGATCGATAATCTGCATGCCACCAAAACCAACGCTGAATTGCTCTTGAGCGGGTTGCGCTGACGCGAAACGTGATTACGGACGCCGCGCCACTCACAAATTTAATTAAGCAAATCGAGTTTGCCGATCGCGTCGCAATTGATACCGAAGCGGACAGTCTGCATTCATATCGAGAAAAGCTTTGTTTGCTCCAAATCAGCGTTTCAGCCCCTGCCGCCACCGGCATTGCTGGTGCCGGCGAGGGCCAGCGTGATCTCGACGTGGGCCCGGATCATCGATCCGGGCGACAACTCCGCGATTACATCATCGATCCGCTCGCCAATATCGATCTGCAGCCATTTCGCCAGGTGTTGGAAGCCAAGGAAATTGTTTTACACGGCGCCGACTACGATCTGCGCATGCTGCGCCGCGGTCTGAGTCTGGTAGCGAGCAGAATCTTCGACACAATGATCGCGGCTCGTCTCCTTGGCATTCGCGAATTTAGCCTCGCGGCCATGGTGAAACGTTACTTCGGCCTCGAGCTCTTCAAGGGTTCGCAAAAGGCGAATTGGGCAAAACGGCCCTTGCCTCCGAAGATGGCCGAATACGCAATCAACGATGTGCACCATTTGCTGCCTCTTGCCGAAAGATTGGAAGAAGAGTTGGATCGTTGTGGGCGGCGAGATTGGTTACGGCAATCGTGCCAGCGCGCCATTGAGCAGGCGGCCGCGACACGGGTCCGTAGCCAAGAGGAACTTTGGCGTATCCGCGGATCTGGCTCACTCGACAGACGCTCGGCAGCGGTACTTCGCGGCCTTTGGCAATGGCGCGAAAAAGAAGCAGAAAAGGCAGATCGCCCTCCATTTCACATTTTGCAGAATGATGACCTCTTGAAGGCCGCAGTAAGATTCGCTTCGGGAACTGTTCCTGATTATAAACATTTTTCCCATCGTCGGCGGCAGGCGTTTTGCGAAGCAGCGCAAATCGCCTTGCAGACGCCTGATTCGAGATTGCCAGTGTCGCGTCGCCGCTTCAGAGGCCGGCCGACGGCCGAGACAGTTCAGCGCGCGGAAGTGCTGCGACGCCAACGCGACAGATCTGCCGAGGAGTGCGGGCTGGAGCCATCATTTATTGCGCCGCGAAGCACGCTTGAGGCGATCGCCGCGGATCATACACGTGCAGGGGCGTTACTGGTTCCGTGGCAATGTGAGCTGCTCGGTGTCTCGGTCTTAACGAGCCCGCCTACAGACCCCACAACCGGTTCCCCCTACAAGAACTTAGTGCGTTAATGGCCAGCTTCGGCCCATTTGTGTCGTTTTTGACGACCGAAAAAAAGATTAAACTTTTCACGAACTTCGCTGCGTCGTTTCCGGATAAGTACCTTGTAGGGGTGTAAATATCCTTGACCTAACAAGGTTTCGGCGTCAAAAAGTCCGCCGGAATTAGGTCTTTCGACCAAAGTGCGAATGAACCGGCAGCTTAGCCTTGTTTTCATAACGACCGCGTCGCTCGCGACCTGGGTCCCCAAGCAATTGAACGCCGCCTCGACTAATGAAGCGCGGGTCACTCGTGTAAAAAATCACGTTCAATTCGAGGATTCTAAGAACGCCGCACGTCGGGCCTCGGTGAATGACGTCGTACCCGAGGAGACTGTTGTGCAGACCGGCAACGGATCGCGCGGTGAGTTGGCTTTTTCTGACCAAACCGTCGTGCGTCTCGCCGCCCATACTGCATTTGATTTCAATCACGGGACGCGCGGTTTGAATCTGAGAGAAGGCGCACTGCTGATTCAAGCACCAAAGGAAGCGCGTGGTGCGACAATTCGTGCAGGCGGTGTCGCGGCTGCAGTGGCGGGAACCACCGTCATGATCGAGTACCATCCCGGCGTCTACAAACTTCTGGTGTTGGAAGGCACAGGTCGTTTGTATCGCCCCGGGCATCTTGGCGATTCGATTCTCGTTCTTCCGGGGCAGATGGTGATCGGTAACCCGGATTCGGCGGTTAGCGAACCGGTTGACGTCGATATTGACTGCTTCCTGAAGACGAGTCGCTTCGTTACAGATTTTCCGCCCCTGCGCAGTGAAAAATCGATCATTGCAGAGAGCCAGAAACAGCAGCGCAAGAAGTCGAACAAGAGCTTAGTCGACACAAACCTGGTCATTTTTGGGGGTGGCACGCAAGTGTCGGTTACCGATAAGGGGGAGACCGACACTCCCGATCACAAAACTGCAGCACTGGTATCGCCCCATCGGGTACCCAGCCTGGCTCCCAACGCAGCGCCCGCCTTACCATAGCGACTTGATATGAAGAAATCTTTTGTGCGAACTTTATCGGGCGGACTAATCGTTCTGTTTTGCCTCGTTCGTGCAGTGCCTTTTGTCAGCGCAGACCAATCGCAACAAGCGCGCGTGTCCCAGGTAATCCAGGACGTACGCCTGATGAAAGCTCAGGGCGCGCCGCGGCGGGCAGTGGTGAACGATACAGTCACGAAGCAAATGGGGGTGCGCACCGGCGTCGAATCGCGTGCGGAACTGACTTTCACCGATCTGACGATAACGCGACTCGGTGCGAACACGATTTTTAGTTTTAAACAGGGAGCGCGCGAACTCGATCTGACGAGTGGTGCAGTTCTTCTGGAGGTGCCGCCCAAAGCGCCGGCCGTCAAGGTCAGCACATCGGCAGTTACCGCGGCGGTGACCGGTGGGACAGCCCTTTTTGCGACAGGCCCACCCACGAAATTCATGGTCTTGGAAGGAACCGGCACGTTCTTTCCCGCTGGTCACCCTGAGAAAGCTGCGACCGTGCACGGCGGCGAAATGATGATGATGACGGCAAACGGACGCATGACGAGACCAGAGAAGTTTGATGTAAAGCTGGTCGTCCAGACATCGCGGTTAATTAAGGGTTTTCCTCCGCTGGCGAACACGCCTTTGATTCTGGATGTAGTGAATCTGCAGATCGCAGAGCAGCTACTGGCTAGTATAAACAGTCAGACTCTTGCCAGAGACCTGGTAAACGTTGTCAGCACGACCGATCAAAACACAAACGCGAACCCAGTGACTTTAGTAAGCAATTCCTCCAGTCCAACTCCACCGCCAATAACGCCTTCGCCACCGCCAATAACGCCCTCGCCGCCGCCAATAACACCCTCGCCGCCGCCAATAACACCCTCGCCACCGCCGCCGACACCTACGCCATCGCCACCCACGCCAACGCCGTCACCATCGGGGACGCCGACTAAATTCGGTACGCCTAGCACCATTGGTTCCCCGAATCCGTACGTGATAACGAGTGGCACGGTCATTACGACAGATCCCTCGATCACTACCAACGGCGTCACCGATTACGGTAAAATTTATCGCGGGCAATCGATTGACGGTCCCGTCTCCATGTGGGCCTTTGGGTCGACATCGGCCTTCGACCACGCAAGCGGCTTCAATGACCTAATCGGCAATAATTCCGGGGCAGCCTTCAAGTTCACTGCGCTGCAGCTGGCCGGTAATCCAATCATTGACACGACAAATGGTGAAATCAATCTGGGCCTGATCGCCGTTAACGGTATTACTTCCAGCGCTCCGGGAGGTGTATTGAGCTTCTCGGGTATCCGCGGGCTACTGCTGGCAACCCAGGATGGTCCGATTACGCTGGGTCCCGAGATTTCGTTCTCCGGCTTACACGACTTGACGATTTACGCTCGGGGTTCCAACAGTGATTTGACCCTTGGCTCCGATATCAGCACAACGAGTCAAGTTAGCCTGCTTGCCGAGCGCGACATGTCGCTAACGTCGAATATTTCAACGGACGATCTATATACATTTGTTGGGCGCAACCTATCCATCAGCGGCGATGCGGTCATCCACGCCCCGACCATTAGCCTATTCGTCGGACAGAACTTGAACTGGACCGGTCAAACCTCTGATGAAACGGCGTCCCATTCTAATGGGAACGTAAGTATTTCTGCTGGTCAGGCGATCAATGTTGCAAATGATCTAACCATTATTCGGCGAAATGGGGGAATTACATCAGGTCTCAACATTCTCCTTTCCGCCGGCACGGACTTAATGGTCGGCGGCAACCTCTCAATCGCCACAGATTTTAGCAATCTAACAAATGGGGCTAACATCGAAATCCTGACGGGTGGAAATCTTACCGTCGGTGGATCGCTTGCGTTACTAACGTCGGCGCCCGCACAATCAGGAAGCGGGGAAAGCGGTGAAAATGTGACGGTCTCGGTCGGCAATGACCTGATTGCTCACAACGACGCCGGCTCCGGTAAGATTGACCTCGAGATATTTACTCCGGTTCAGCAAACAATTAATTCCGGTGCGAATCTTTTGCTAAGCGTCGGAAATAACCTGACCACGGATGCGGGCGGCGATACGACGCTTCTTATTAATAACAATATCAATCATGTTGTTAATGGGGCGAACATTTCCGCTCTGATCGGAGGAAACCTCACGACCAACAATCTGAGCCTTCAGCTTTTGAACAACGGCGGAGAAATCGGCACCGGAGGCATTGTTAGCTTGGCCGCAACTGGCAACATAACGGCTCAAGGCGCTGCTATTTTCGAAATTCAAAATACCGGCGGAATGATGGATAACAGCACTGCTATTGCCGTCACGGCGGGGAACATCAGTGCGAAATCTTTATCGGCTCAGATCGATAACCGCGAGGATGGCGTCATCGGCGGTGCAGGGCTGATCGAAATGAATGTTGCCGGTAACGCAAATATTGACGACGACGCGACAGTTGCGTTCTACGGCAGCGATGGGGCCGCGGCAGCTGGAATTCTGATCAACGGTGGTAATTACAACGTTGGCGGCACGTTTCTCACATACATGGACGGCAATGGATCGATCACATTCAATAACGCAAGCGCTCACGCAGATGTACTCAAGGCCGGTGTATTCGGCGCAAACGGCGTGCTCAATATTGGTGGCGGCACCCTTTCGGCCGATACGATGTTGAAACTTTACGCGCCGGGCAGTAATGGCGAGATCAACTTCGTTTCTAACGTTACCCTTGGCGGGAACAGCGCGAAGATCCTGGCAGCGAATTCGATTACGATTTTCGACAACGTCGTGGTGACTATAGACGGCAAAACTCCGGTCGATGTTTACACGAACAACGCTAATTATACCGGCTTCGGTGGTAATGGCTCCACCACGGGGACCTTTGCCGGCGCGGGCGCGAACAAGCCCCAGCCGCTCTCAAAGGCACCGCCGTTCGGTGCTGCATCGCCCGGCAATGTCACCAGGGGAAAAACATCGAGGACCGTGATCAATATTCAAAACAGCGGGCAGTTGCTCTCTCTAGTCGATAATGCTGTCCCCGGTCCAGATGGAAAGCTGAGGGTTCCTGCGCACAACCAGCGCCAGGCGCTCAACAACGATCGCCTCAATATCGATCGTATGATGAAAGCAGACCGCGACATGGCGGATATTCGCCGCATGCGCGATCGCGCTAATCGTGTTGGTAGCGGCACCCGAGCTTTCTAGTTATTAGGCAACTGGCATTTTCAACTTGCTCACCTGCTCATTGATATGACTGAGAAGACTAACGGTGTCAGGGGCCAACCAGGCAACAAGTGGTCGTGTTTGTGAGACCTTGCTTTGACCGTCGTTTCTTCGGGTTCGTCACGACGCTGTGCGTAGTCTTTTTTTACTCGGCAAAGGAGGGGGCTGCGCAGACTGCGGATCAGGCGCAGTTGACACGCGAGCAGGCTCCATCAGCCTTCCCTCCTACTGCAGCTCCGACCGGTGCCGAAGGGGGTAACGCCGCCGCCGCGCCTGGGGACGCCGACCTCGGCGAGCAGCAAATCCTCAAACGAGTGGAAGAATATCAGCCATTCACCATCTCCGTTGGCGCGCCATTTTACTGGACCTCAAACGTTGCCCTGACCCGGAGCGGAGCGCAGAGTGATTTTGTTGTTGCCCCGACGGCAGCAGCCTTTTACGAGCCACGAATCACTAACACGTTGTACGGGTTGCTCGACGTCCGCGAGCAGTTGTTTTATTACGATCGATTCGACAATTTTAATTTTGGGAGCTTCGATGTTGAAGTCGGGTTCAGATATCTCGTGCCGCAGTGGCATAATCTGCTTTTGCGCGTCGAGTACGATTACAACCGGCTGACCGAGAAGAACACCTTTGAAGCCTTCTTTCAAAACCATGCCTTTATCATAGACGCGAGCGTTCCATTTCACTTTGGCCGCGCCCAAACCCTCACGTTGGGTGCGTACGCAAATATTAGCGCCGCGGCCGAGGAATCCGGACAGCCGCCAAACATCAATGCGATTTCAGCGCAACGAAGTGATTATGGAACCTATCTCGGTTACTCAGCCAATCTCACACGTTCTTTTTTCATCAACGCCGTTGGTACGCTTGTGGTGCGGCAGTATTATGAGGGAGGTCGCGATGACCTCAGCGAAATTCTTGCCCTAACCGCAAACTATCGCGTGAATAAATATCTCACAGTGAGCGCCGTGAGCACGTTGGCGGCAAGCCAATCCAACCAAAGCGTTTTCGATTATCAAGTGGCCAACCTTGGCGGCGCAGTCGCCCTTCAGGTGAAGTTCTAGATTCCCCCGATAACTGTCCGGGCGAAGCCCAAGCGCCTACGGAATAATCAGGGTCTGGCCAACCGTCAGTTTTTTCGGGTCGTGAATACTCTTCCTGTTCGCGTTCAGAATGTCTTTCCAGTGCGTGGGCGATTTATAAAACTTCCGTGAAATAGAGAACAGCGTGTCGCCTGATTGGACCACATAAGCTCGGTCTCCTTTTTTTGAGGCCATTTTTTTTGAACTTAAGTCGCTTTCCTGTGGATTGTCGGTCACGCTTCGCGCCGGCGCGGCGCGCCCTTCAAGTTGTTTGCGCAAATCAAGATTTTCGTTTCGCAAGCGGGTTGCCTCCGACCGAGTGATGACTGAATCGCCAGATAAGACTGTCAACGCAGCGATCTCATCGTGTTTGATCGAGTTTTTAACGTCATTAGCATGAGCGCCACTCGGACTTAACGCGAGATAACGTCTGAAATGGTGCAGCGCACTGACGGGATCGTTCAGTTTGTCGTCATAAAGAAGAGCCAGCTTATAATGTACCTCGGCAGCGTGCGGACTGTCATCGAGCGCGGCTTCATATAGGTTAATTGCGCGCGCAAAATCTCCCTGAGCCGATTTGGTATCTGCATCCTGCATCAGCTGTGAGTAGCGCGAAGAGCCGATGCGATCGCAGGCAGTCAAACCAAGAACCAAAAGGGTCAACAGGCAGACACAGGCCACGCTCCTCATCACCGCAAATGGAAAGATCGAGTACGATGAATCAGGCCGGATCTTGTCAGCGCACAACATTGTCGCCAATTTGCTTACTTGTGACCCTGCGCGCACTTCAATTCTTTTTGTTTACTTCGACATTATTTTGCCTTCCCTCCTTGCGTTTGGAAGGTGCGCCCGCCATTGGAGAAACCTACTCGCTCAGTTTTGTCGACATAAATGGAGAGAAACTTTCGACAGCTGATGGACACGTGACTGTGTTGGTGCTGACAACCCCTGCAGATCGAGAGAAGGCGCGCACAGTGGGCGATAGCGTCCCGGAGCATTGCCTGGGTAACCCTGATTACAGAATGATCACGATTATTCGTTTTGCGAGAAGACATACCGTGGTCGGTCGGAAGATCGCCACCGCGCTCATCCGCCACCGGGTTAACGAAGTGGCCGCGCGGCTTCAAGCCCGGTACGATGGGAAAGGGATTAAACGGGATGCCCGGAAAGACATCTTCATCGTTACCGATTTCGATGGATCGGTGTCGACACAACTTGGCGAACCAGAAGGCACGACGGATTTCTCTGTGTTCGTGTTTGGACGAAAAGGCGAATTGCTAGCTCAATGGCATGGGGTTC
>JBEDUS010000087.1:0-7960 GCA_040414975.1 Candidatus Udaeobacter sp. | reverse complement strand
CGACGCGGCCGTTGGCTATCGTGCTCTGAATCAATGCGCCGTATGCAAGTTTCGGCCTCTGAAATTCCGCCGCGTAAGTCGCTTTGCCGCTGACTTTGAGTCTGCCATCGAGACGAGTGAGTGGTTGACCAATGAGTGTCGCGCTCATGACGTCATCTTCGCAACAGTGCCTAAAGCGCGAACGATGCCGCGTTTGGCCAACTCGATCTTGAACGAGTTATATTTATAGCTTTTTGCTGCAGCCAGCTCGGCCTCTGCAGCTGCCTGGAAAGTTTCGTCGTTCGCGTTTTGGCCGATTAATTTTTTTTCCGCGGCATTTGCGCGCCACGGTTTGTGAGCAACGCCTCCGAGGGTCAGGCGGGCACCATTAATTGTTTTGTTTGAACCTAGATCAAGCATCACAGCCACACTGACCAGCGCGAACGAGTAGCTAGCGCGGTCGCGCACTTTTAGATAATGAGACCGCGTCGCGAACGGAATCACTGGGAGATCAACCGCGATGATCAATTCATCGGGTGCAAGATTTGTGTCCCGCTCAGGCGTATTGCCAGGCAGACGATGAAAATCACCAAACGCGATCTCTCGTTCGCCACCTGGGCTGCGTACACGCACGATCGCGTCGAGCGCGGCAAGCGCGACACACATGTCGCTCGGATTTGTTGCAATACACTTCTCGCTCTGGCCCAGAATCGCATGAATACGATTGTAGCCCTCGAGCGCGCCGCATCCGCTGCCCAGTTTGCGTTTGTTGCATGCCGGGAACGCAGGATCGTAAAAGTAATAGCAACGTGTCCGCTGCAAAAGATTGCCGCCTACGGTTGCCATGTTGCGCAACTGTGGACTCGCACCGGAAAGGAGCGCCTGGCTCAAGACAGGGTAACGCGTTTTGATGAGCTCGTGCTCCGCGACGTCCGAATTGCGCGCCAGCGCGCCGATGCGTACGCGTTTGTCCGGAAGCTCCTCAATTTGCGCGAGCGGCAGTCGGTTGATGTCGACCAACTTGTTAGGCGTCTCCACGCCCATTTTCATCAGGTCGATCAAATTCGTTCCGCCACCCAGGAATTTACTATCGGCTTTGCCGGAGATAGCTGTGACGGCCTGATCTGCATTCAGTACGCGTGAGTAGGTGAAGGGATTCATGCGCGAGTTTTCGTTTTTCCTTCTTTGATTGCAGCGAGGATGTTCGAATAAGCGCCGCAACGACAGATGCTGCCACTCATCCATTCGCGAATTTCGTCGTCGCTGTTTGCGTGCCCTTCTTTTACGCAAGCCAGTGCGGAGCAAATTTGCCCCGGCGTGCAATAGCCGCATTGAAATCCGTCCTGTTCGATGAATGCCGCTTGCATGGGATGCAGCTCGTCGCCACTGGCGAGACCTTCAATGGTTGTGATCTCATCGCCTTCGTGCGTCACCGCCAGCGCGAGGCACGAATTGATGCGGCGCCCGTTTACCAGCACGGTGCACGCGCCGCATTGGCCGTGATCGCATCCTTTTTTCGAGCCGGTGAGTTGCAACCGCTCGCGCAAAGCATCGAGCAATGTGACGCGGGGATCGACGTCGAGCGCATACTTCTTGCCGTTAATCTTTAAATTCACTTTAACTGAATTGCCGGGGACCGCAGTTGTGCCGGGGGAGGCCGGCTGACCAACTGAGGAGGAGTTCAGAACGTTTGGCCCAATGGCAATCGCGGCGCTCGTTCCAGCGACTTGCTTAATAAATCGTCGACGGGTCTCTGGATGACGAAGAATCGAAGATTCGTTCACTCCATCGGCTTCAGATCGAAGAGGTTTTTCCGATTCGCTGGCCACCTTTATGAAATCGCATGAGAACTAAAAAAAGGTTGGCCAGCCTTTGATCGGCGGCTGCGTTTGGCGTTCGCAGAGGCAGCGCGAAGAAAAGGATTGTTGGTGCCCGTCTCGCTTACCGGAGTACCACTGCCGTGAAGCTGTGGCCAATGCGGTAAAGCTCCGTGGGTTTAGTGAAGGGAGCCGTAGAAATAACCTGGAAAGCGTTTACCGTCGTCGATGCCAAATGAATCTAAGACACCTGAAGAGTATGTTTCTGATGCGCTTGATTTGATGTTCAAAGCGGGATGGGTCAAACAGCATGACCGAAGTGTCGAGGGGCTCAGAGTGGAGTGGACTGACCGTGGAAAACTTGCAATGGAGGCCCTTGGATACATGATTGAAGACCTCGGGCCTGAAAACTTGAATCAGCAACTTTGGTGGGCAGTCGGAACGCTTGCGAATATGAAATTTACTTCGCCAAGCTGACCAAGTGTTTTCGATTTTAGCGTCTGCATCACCATCTCTGCATCATTAATCGATGGCAGCAAACTCCGTGCACTCACCCGGTGTGGAGAGGCGGGATTGGACACCGTGCTGATTTGTAACGCCGCGAGGTTGAGGTTCCCGTTTAATTTTTGGCCCCTCGCGGTTTGTTGCCCGTCAGTAGCCGTGTCCCCGGGAGCGCGGGTCGCCTTCGCGGAGACGTTCTGAGAAACAATTCTGTTCTTTCGCCCTCGCACGCATGAAGGCCAAAGCGCTGCTGACGTCAGGCGAGGCCCTAGGCGAAAACTGGGCGCTGCCTGACTAGACCAACCCCGACGTCGGCGTTTCCGTTCAACTGCTGAGGAAGTCGCCAAGCCGGGATCCCAGGTCCGGCCGCGTGCGACGAGGAAAACTACACACCGTGTGCTTCGACGAGGTGAACACGATATCGCTCATTGAGGTTGTTAAAGAACCCCGCACTATCAAGCAGCCGGAGAAGAGAAACGCCGATAATCCTCTTCGTTTAATTCGGTGGCTACTCTATGCCATAGCTATCCTGTCTTTTATATGGCCTGCCTACCGCGCCTTTTTGAACATCGAAATTGAAAACAATGAAGGCTGGAATGCTTATTTTGCCGATGCTGCGATGGGTAAGATGCCGCTCTACCCGTCTGCGAATGAGCTAATCACAAACAATTACCCGCCCTTGTCCTTTTACATGGTCGGTTTAATTGGGCGGCTAGTGGGTGATCCGGTGTTAGCTGGTAGGTTATTGTCACTGGTTGCTGTGATTGCGATTGCTACAGCGATTGGTTTGAGCGTCAGGCGTCTGGGGGGAACCAAGGTCGCCGCGGCGGTTAGCGCAGCCTTCTTTGTCGCGATGATGTCCCGATTTTTCCTGTCCTATGTCGGGATGAATGAGCCTCAACTCCTAGGTGAAGCGATTATGGCTTTTGGTTTTCTGGGATTTCTCGCCGCCAGATCGAAAGACCGCGGTTACGTCCAGCCCGTCCTCATTATGGCCTTAGCGGGTTTTGCCAAGCACAATATAATTGCGATGCCGCTGACTGCTTTCGTGTGGCTCGCCCTAAACCGCCGTCGTGAAGCGGTAAAGTGTATGTGCGTAGCAGCTATCGCTATTACAACGGGTGTCGCGATTTGTTATGCCTTGTTTGGCCGGGATTTCTTTTTCAACCTGTTATCCCCCAGACACTATTCGGTCAAAAGAGGTCTTCGCAGTTTTGGAGACTTACAGTGGGTGTCCGTCGGTTTAATCGCTTGCATCTGCAATGGCTGGGCGAGATGGCGCGATCCAAACGTTCGGTTTTGCAGCGGTTTCATCGCGATTGCGTTAGCGTCATTTTTCCTGCAGAAAACCGGTGACGGAGTAGACCTCAATGCGCAATTCGATCTCATCATAGCCGTGGCGATGGGCCTCGGCCTGGCGTACACACAAATTTCTTTATGGCCAATCGCGCGCCGTCTCTCGCCGGCCCAAGCCCAGGCGATTCTGTTGCTTACGGTATGCGCTCGGCTTTTGGCGTCAGAGCAACTTCAACCTTTAAAGCTGGTAGTCGATCCCAGCTTTAGAGATGAAATTAGATTACGAGAGCAGGCAATGGCTGCCAGCATCGAACGCGTGCGGAAAACACCGGGCGATGTGATGTGTCCCTTGTTAATAAGCTATCGGGCAGGCAAGCCTTTTGCTGTCGATAAGTTTAACGCCGAGGAACGAATTTCCAGCGGGTCGTTGCCGAAAGATGCCATAACCGCGCGCGTGGCCGCTGGGACGCTGACCATTGTCGAAACCGATCATCGCGCCCGGTGGAGCGAGGAGCAAAAGCATTTTGACTCACGCCCAATCGCTACCATGCAATTTCCAGCTCAGTCTAGCGCACCCTGAAACTCCACGCCTAGAAATACCAATTTGCACCTACCTGTACGTATCTCAGTCTTGCAGCGTGCCGACCGCTGGATCGGGATTCCGCTTTGCGCAATCTTGACATTTGTTAAGCGGCTTCTTGAACCTGGATTTCGTGCCTTTCCAGGCAAGGTTCGGCGGATTCTTTTCATCAAGTTTGCTGAGCAAGGTTCAACAGTGCTCGCGTATCCGGCGATACACCGCGCAGTTAAAATGGTCGGACGCGAAAACGTGTACTTTGTGGTGTTTGAAGAGAACCGGTTCGTCCTCGATGTGATGGAAATCCTGCCGGAGGAAAACGTAATCACGGTGGCCACGAGTAATCTGCTGGCGCTATTCCTCAGTACTTTGAGGGCGATCATTCGTTGGAGAGCGATTGGCATAGATGCAGTTGTCGATCTTGAATTTTTAACGCGTTTTTCGGCGATACTAGCGTTTCTGAGTGGCGCAAAATCGCGTGTCGGGTTCCACACTTTTTTCGGCGAGGGACCTTATCGCGGCAATCTAATGACTCATAGGCTCTTGTATAACCCACATCTACACACCAGCCAGATGTTCGATGCGATGGTTGACGCGCTTACACGTGATGTAAGGGCACTACCCACGTTCGACTTTACGCCTCCGCCCAGACAGACATTCCCAAAGTTTTCGCCGCGAGCCGGAGAGAGCGCGGAGGTCGCCGACTTGTTGAAGCGGGAGAATCCACGTCTCGGTTCGGCACCGCTCGTGTTGCTCAATCCAAACGCAAGTGACTTGTTACCGCTCCGCCGTTGGCCACCAACGCGCTACGTGGAACTTGCCCGGCGCTTGCTTGCATCGTATCCACAAATTTACATCGGCTTTACCGGTGGACGTCACGAGGCCGCGGCAGTGAACCGCCTCGCACAGCAGGTGGCTTCTGACCGTGTTATTCCACTCGCCGGTAAAACAACTCTTAGGCAACTGCTGGTGCTCTGTTCTCAAAGTGAGATCCTGGTAACCAACGACAGTGGTCCAGCTCACTTTGCCTCTATGACCCGGTGCCACGTAATCACGTTGTTCGGACCGGAAACACCGGCTTTATTTGCAGCAAAAACGCCAAACGCCAGTGTGCTTTGGGCAGGCATTGCATGTAGCCCATGTGTGAATGCCTACAACAGCCGGCAGTCCACTTGCCGCAACAATCTCTGTATGCAAGCTATTACCGTGGACCAGGTCTTTGACGCAGTAAGTCGGGCCCTGGATTCTCGCCCCGCCGTAAATGTTAAACGTGATAGAATCCAAGAGAGCGTTCACGGTCTTGCCGGGAATCTCACGGATTTCCCCGCAGCCCGTTTCCTCGCCCGGTTTGACTAGTAGCAAACACCGCCGAGCAAGAAACGGTACGATTAAACGTCACTCGAAATTATGATTGCCAAGTTCTTTATGCTCGTTTTGATAACCGGTCTTACCGGCTCTTGCGTCATACAAGCTCAAGTAGCCGTGCCGCCCGAGATGCCCGCAGAATCGCCTTCCCCGGCAAAAAAACATCGCCAGCATGAAAGGGCTGAAGCGACAGAGTCACCGGCTGCGACAGCCGCTTCGCCTGCAACGGCTGAGGCGCCAGTAAAATCGCCGAAAACTAGACGTCCTCGTAGACAAGAAAGAATTGAGGCGACACCGACTCCGGCTCCAAGTCCCACCGCGTCTCGCAGATTCAGCCTCAGTGGTTTTTTTAAACGTAAAAGTTCAGTCAGCTCTCCGCCCCCGGCAGTACCTGTCACCGGCAGCACTGGCACAGCGACCCCGGCAGCAGGCGGTGGACATAGGTTGGTATGGGTCAATACAGAGACACACGTTTATCACAAGGAGGGCTCCCGCTTTTACGGCGCGACGAGGAAGGGCAAGTACGTGAGCGAAGCTGACGCGATTAGAGAGGGAGACACGGCCGCAGCCAAGGGACAATAATCAGGGAAGCTACAGGCCGGCCAATTTTGTAACAGCGAAGCTCTACTAATCGCATGACAGTGTCGCGGGGTGGCCGGAGCAGTACCGCGAGAAACAACCATCAGCGAAACCTACTTTGCAACCATTTCGTGTATCCAGTTCGGACGCGCGTAAGACGCAACAGTGCACGTAGGGATTGCGATCGGCACTGCCCGCTAAGTCTGAGTCATTAGGGCAGACAATCCAATCAGCTGGTATAAGGTAACGCCGCGCCTGAAAATTAGGTAACGCCCTACTGGACAACTTGGCACGGTTCGCGATTGCAATTGCTATTAGTTGCCGATGATTTCGGAGGTCGATCTGGTCGTTGGTCGGAGGACGAGGAATGTGGCACAGGCAATCTGCTTGAATTGACAATCTGAGTGCAACTTTAACTTGCGCACTATTTTCTTATGTCTGGGAAAACTTTGCTGCCCGAAATTAAACCGGCCGTAGTGCGCAACCGTCAGGTTCCGCGACCATCAAAGTTGGATGAAGCGGCACATAACAGCGCAGACGAAGTTTTTGAATTGCTCGGCACGTCCACCGCCGGTTTAAGCGAGGACGAAGCGACAACGCGTCTGGAAGAATATGGGCCGAACGAAGTCGCGTACGAAAAAAAAGAAAGCTGGTTGGAACGGTTGTGGGTGGCAGCGCGCAATCCGCTGGTGATTTTGCTCACCGTTCTGGCGATTTTGTCCTACTCCACCGGGGATTCCGCGGCAGGCACAATCATGATGTTAATGGTTGTACTGGGTATGTCGCTACGCTTCGTGCAGGAAACGCGCGCAGACAACGCGGCAGCCAAGCTCAAGGCGATGATTACGGTCACTGCTACAGTCGTACGCGACGGCCAAGCCAGAGAAATTCCCTTGCGCGATCTCGTTCCTGGGGACGTCGTAAGGCTCTCAGCGGGCGATATGATTCCCGGTGATGTACGATTGATTTCCGCCAAAGATCTGTTCGTTATTCAAGCCACCCTTACGGGCGAATCGTTGCCAGTCGAGAAAACCGACGCGCCCGACCAGCGCGAAGCTGTCTCCGCATTGGAGCGCACAAATCTTTGCTTTTTGGGCACCAGTGTCGAGAGCGGATCGGCCACAGCAGTAATCATCGCGACCGGCGCACAAACTTACTTCGGAAAAGTCGCGCGCAGCATTGCTGGCCGCCAGGTCGAAACTGCCTTCGATAGAGGCGTCAAAAAGTTTACCTGGCTGATGATTCGTTTCATGGCCGTGATGGTGCCACTGGTTTTTCTTATCAACGGCGTTACGAAACACGATTGGAAAGAAGCTTTCTTTTTTGCTCTCGCTGTTGCCGTGGGCCTGACGCCTGAAATGCTGCCGATGATCGTCTCGGTTTGCTTATCCAAGGGAGCCATCTCCATGTCGCGCAAGGAAGTAATCGTGAAGCGGCTCAATTCGATTCAGAACTTCGGTGCGATGAATGTCCTCTGCACCGACAAGACCGGCACGCTAACAATCGATCGCGTGATCTTGGAGCTTTTTGTGGACGTTTTCAAAAAGGAAAACGAAGAAGTGCTTCGCGATGCTTATTTGATCAGCCATTTTCAGACGGGGCTGAAAAACGTGCTTGACCGCGCAGTGCTTAAGCACGCAGAGCTGCATGGCGAGCTCGGAATTGATCAGTACACGAAGCTTGACGAAATCCCGTTCGATTTCTCGCGCCGCATGATGTCGGTCGTTGTGGAAGGACCGGACGGTCAATGCCAATTGCTGACGAAAGGTGCGCCCGAGGCGGTATTCGCTGAATGCACACACTTCGAGAGCGAAGGCGAGATTTTCGAGATGGAGCCGATTCTTGT
>JBEDUS010000086.1:0-5791 GCA_040414975.1 Candidatus Udaeobacter sp. | reverse complement strand
GCGATGAATGCGGCGCGAATCCGTACAGTCGCGTGCATTTGCTTTCGTACTCAGAAGCTGAAGGTCAATCGTGGTCGCATTTGGTTTTCGCAGGCTTAAACGAGGAAGCATGGCCGGCGCTCGATGAGGAATTCGTCAGCGAACACCAGATCGACGAGTTCAACGAGCGAAACAGGATCCTGAACCGCAGCGCGGTGAAACGTGGTCGTCACGGCGAAGGCCAATGGAGCATCGCCGAGGGCAAAACATTTCTACTCGGATCGGCTGAGCGACGTCAGATTCGCCGACGACAACTTCGTAATCTCATGGAAGCCGCAAGCGTCAGCGTTGGCGCCACAGCAAATCTGTATTCCGAAAGGTCGCCCAGCCGAATCGCCAATCCGACCGAATTCTTTTCACGTCTCTATTTTGCCGCGCGATGCCGCGGCGTTTCGCAACAAACACTGCAGGCGCTGGAACAGCAAACACGAGAGTGGCTAACCGATTGGTCCCCTGTTGATGCGCAAAAGGCTGATTCGATCAGTGTCGGCCGAACGCGCTACGCCTATGACATGCGCCGGCAGTCGCGCGCATTTGGCGAATATGAATTTGCACTGCGCGCGCCGCCAGAACGCCCGGTCACCTTGCGCGTGACAGATTGGGAGGCCGCGTTGAAATGGCCGGCCATTGTCTGGATGAAAGTTTTTCTTGGTGTCGAGCCTGACAACGAAAACGGCGACGCATGGGCCAGGGCTACCGGCCAATGGGTGCACCGGTGGCTGGCAGAGAGTATACGGGGCGCAACTGACGTCGGGTTTATTGAGCTTCGGCACGTGGATGAAATTCGAGCGCGGCTGACAGAGAACGCACGGGAATTTCTGAACGAGGTATGTGCGCTGTGCACGGCTTGCGGGCAATCACTTCCGGATTGGTGGATGTCCGGTTGGAGTAACGCTCTTTATGTTGCCGACTGTCTGGCCGCAAAACTGGCCGGTCTCGAAAGCGATTGGACGCATATGGCTCCGGAATGGGCGCTTGATCCGCCGACGAATATTCAGTTGAGCGCAAATGAATCGCTGCGCGTGCGGGGCCGGATCGACCTGATTCTGGCACGCGGCAAGCCGAACCGATCACGTCTACGTTTTGCGGATTTGTGGATAATCGATTACAAGACCGGGCGACTGAGCGCACTCTCTTGGCGCGAGCGACGTTCCAAAGAAGCTTCGACGGAAAAGTTTCGGAAACTTTTGATCAAGGGTCGCGGTGTACAGCTGGCACTCTACGCATTGGCGACTCATGCGCTGGGCGCCTCGAATGTGCAACTGGCGTTGTTGGGTCTGGCTGATGAACTCGAGCCGCAATTTCATCTGGCAGACGCGCTTGCTCAGAAAGATTTCTGGAGAGCGCTTTATCAAATGCAGAAGACCGGCGTGTTCGGGTTGATTGGCCCAGTCCACGCGGAACACGGTTTCGCTTACGATTACCCACTCGCCACACTGGCGATCGACGTGGATCTCCTTCAAGAAAAATGGACCATGACGCATCCTGCCCTGGCGATCGAATCGGGGGAATATGCAACATGACGACTGCGGACCGGGACGCGCGCCAACGGTTTGCCGCTGAGCTGGAGACAAACTTCTCCGTGATCGCGTCAGCCGGTTCGGGCAAGACGCGTGCGATCACGGATCGGGTAGTGGAAATTGCCAAGAGTCCGAACGCGCTGAGCTGGCTGCCCCAACTAGTGGTAGTGACTTACACCAATCGCGCGGCGGACGAAATGCAGCAGCGCACGCGACAACAAATTCTGGAGGCACGTCTTTCGCTGGACGTGATCGAAGCGTTCAACCGCGCATTTTTCGGGACGATTCACAGCTTCTGCATGAAATTGCTTGCGACCTATGGCCACCATCTCGGCCTGCCGGAGAATCTCGAACTCATTACCGATGACGCGGACCTCTGGAACCAATTCGTACAACAATACACAACGATCGGGCGCTCCGTGACAGAGCAGAATCGGCGCGTTCTGTTGCGCCATGTCCAGGCGCGGCGATTGATGGAGTTGGCACGCAACGCTGAGGTGGATCTTCGAGCTGCTGAACCTGAAACGCAGTGTCCTGATACAAGCTTCGGTGAAGTCAATGCAGCCAGCGAGAGATCATCATTGAACATCGCCAGGGCGAAAGCCGAATTGAAGCGCTGGGAAAAACGATGGCGTGAGACGGAAGAGTTCGTTGGCTGGCCCACATGCGTCACAACTTCGAAAGAGTTTGTGCGTATCTGGCGCGAAGCGTTCCGACCGCTGCGTGAGTGGGTGAACACGTGCGCGCTTTGCGTGGCCGCGGAAGTGCAGCGTGATTATCGCGAATTCCGACTCGAGCGCGGTCTGGTGACTTATCCTGACCAGGTCGCGCTGGCGGCCGAATTAATGCGACTGCCGGAAGTAGCCCGGCGTATTCGCGAAAGAAATTACCGCGTCATCCTCGACGAAGCACAGGACACTGATCCGCAGCAATTCTTTCTCCTTTTGGAGGTCGCGCGTACCCCAAATGCAATAGGTGCCTGGATCCAAAATCAACCCGGCGCGGACGGTGAGCCGCGACCCGGCCATTTCTGCATGGTTGGCGATTTCCAACAATCCATCTATCGCGATCCTTCAGATCTGGCGCGTTATCGCGAGCTCCACGAACTACTCGTCAGCACACGCGCGGCGGAGGAATTAAGATTTTCGGTCACATTTCGGCTGGATACGGCGCAGCTCGATTTCGTGAACGCAACATTCGGCGAAATCCTGAACAATCAGGATGGCCAGGTTCCGTTCGTTACAATGAATCCGCGCCCTGACGTGCTGCCCGGACAAGTAATTCGTTTCGAGTTTGCCTGCGAGGTCGATTCCAACCTCAATGAAGCACGGCGCGCGATTCGGGAAGCGCTGGAACTGGCCAGTTGGCTGGCTCACGCGGGTTTGAAAAATTTGCGGGCGCAAACATGGAAGGATGTCGCCATCTTGTGCCCGCGAAAGGCATGGCTGTCACCGTTGCGCGATGCATTGATCGAATTCGATCTTCCGGTGGAAGTTCATTCGGAGACCGATCGGGAAGGAGAAAATCCAGCATATGCATGGCTAACGGCCCTGGTGGCAATCATCACCGATCCAAACGCCAGCTACGAAATTGTCGGTGTGCTGCGCGAAATTTTTGGTCTGTCCGATGACGAGCTGGCGCGTTTTTCACAACAGTTCGGCGGGCGTTTCCAAATCGCGCAGCGAACCAGCGGGCGCGGCTCTGTGCCAGATACATTAAATCGTCTGCTGCGAATCCGCGAAGCAATCGCGCATCAACCATTGTTCACCGCAGTCCAGGAAATCGCGAGGACGACGCAGTTGCGCGAACGTCTGCGCTCTCTCCCCGTTGAAGAATTTGGCGATTTGAACGCAGAGCTCGACCAGTTGCTGGGCGCTGCAGCGAGCGCCGAAGCGCGCGGACTTTCGGTTGCAGATTTCGGGCAAAGTTTGCAAATAAAATTTCATGCAACCCGCGAGACTCATCCTTCGCCGCGTGAAGCGATTCAGTTGATCACGGCGCACAAAGCGAAGGGTTCTGAGTGGCAGGCCGTGATCGTTCCGTTTCTGACACGGCAAGTCTATACTACTGTACCACCCTATCCGCGGGTCATCAGAGATGTCTGGACCGGCGAGGCAAAGATTCTGTTCGACCGGACGGACTACGACGAGTTCGACGACGAACAGAAGCTGGCAGAGCGACAAGAAATGGAGCGGTTGCTCTACGTAGCGTTGACTCGCGCCAGGCACACTCTCGTCCTGGCATTCGACCGCAATCTTTTTCTCAACGCCAGAGGACATTTCCACACGGATTCGCAAATCAAATGGCTGCGAGCGGGCAATCGCGAATGCAATTCCGAAGTAATGGCTACGCTTTCAAGTGAGGCGCGGGAATGCATCGAGACTCGCAACAGACAACAGGCGGTTCCAAGCGGGCACCCTTGCGAAAATCTCGGGAGACGCGAACTCGGGTGGATTGATGATGCGCGCCGAAGCGCAGCGCGGTTTGTGCAGACTATTAACCCGAGCAGATTCGCCCCCGAAGAGGAAATTGAGCTTGCTGAAAGTGCGGATGTCTGGCTCGAAATCGAGCCAGAGTTGCGCCCGCCGCGGATCGACAGTCCTGCAACGCGCTACGGCATTTGGTGGCACGAGTTTGCGCAAGAGATTCCGTGGAGCCTGGAAGCCGATGCATGGCAAAATGTATTCGAGCAATTCATTGCCGCCTCTCCTGATCCTCCCCGTTCAAAACGTGAATGGACACTTTTGCGCAATCGAATTTCGCGGTTGTCGGATTTCCCTTCACGGTTTTCGAATGGCCAGTCAGTCATTCACACTGAAATGCCATTCCTCTGGCAAATCGACGAACACAAATGCCTCGAAGGAATCATCGATCTTGCGCTGTTCCAGCCAGGCGACGAGAAATGGTTCATATTGGATTGGAAGACGAACCGGATCGACCCGGGCGAGCTCGATAAATTGCGGGCGGAGTACCAGCCGCAGATCGCCGCCTATTGGAAAGCCGTCACTGAAATGACAAATCAGACAGTCGGAGCTGCAATTTATTCGACCGCGACCGGACAATTCATTCGTTACGATCGCGACCAGCTCGCGCGCGAATGGGAGCGGGTGCGCGATCTGCCGCAGGGCGGGCTCGAAGCAGGGATCAGCTCTCGCGTTCGCCGCGGATGAATTGCTCAACGCAGCGATACGCTTCGTCGTCGGTCATTTGAACCGGCGGATGCTTCGAAAAAAAGGCGGAGGGCGAATGCAAGACGCCGCCTATGCCGCGATCAAGCGCAAGCTTGCAACAACGGATAGCATCAATCGCCACGCCGGCTGAGTTCGGCGAATCCTCGACGGAAAGCTTGACGTCAATTTCCATCGGCACATCGCCGAAGAGCCGCCCTTCCACCCGTATAAAGGCAATCTTGTTATCCAGTTGCCAGGGCACGTAATCACTCGGGCCGATGTGAATATTTTCGTCTGCCAGGCGCTCGCCGATCACGGATTGCACCGCTTCGGTTTTCGAGGTTTTTTTTGACGCCAGCCGGGCGCGATTGAGCATGTTCAAGAAATCGGTGTTACCGCCGGTGTTCAGTTGATAGGTGCGATCCAGTTTGACGCCGCGCTTGCGGAACAAATCCACCAACATTCGATGCAGAATGGTTGCGCCGAGCTGCGCCTTGATGTCGTCGCCGATGATGGGCAGATTCTTGTCCGCAAATCGCTTTGCCCATTTTGGATCGCTGGCAATGAACACGGGGATGTTATTGAGGAACCCGAGCCCGGCTTCCAGTGCGCAACTTGCATAGAATCGGGTCGCCTCTTCGGAACCGACTGGCAGGTAATTGACCATCAATTCCGCGGAAGAGTTTTTTAACTCGGCAATGACTTGTTCGCGGGTGGACTCTTTTTCGAGCGGCAGGAACGTGCGCAATGGGTCCTGATCATGCATGTGCGGAGCGCAACCATCGAACACACAGCCCATTTTCACGATTGCGCCACTGAGCTTGATGTTCTCGCAGAAAGCTTTCGTACAATTGGGAGGCGAGAAGATAGCTTTGCTTACGTCCAGACCTACCTTCCGCCGATCGATATCAAAGGCCGCGACGACTTCGATGTCGTTTGGCCGATATCCGCCGATCTGCTTATGCATCAACCCGACACCAGCGCCGTTGGAAGACGGGCGGTCATAAAAGCTTATGCCTTGAACGAGGGAGCTTGCGCAGTTGCCAACGCCAACAATGGCGA
>JBEDUS010000085.1:0-21233 GCA_040414975.1 Candidatus Udaeobacter sp. | reverse complement strand
TTATCATTCTGCCTCCGCCACCGAGGGCCCGCCCTACAGTTGGCAGGGATTCAAAACCATGGTCTGAACGAAAATTGACCTCACCGTTGGCGATGTCGATCGTGCCAGCAGCCATGCCAATTAGGTGATTCACGTAGACTGCTTCGTCTTGATTCTCTGTTTTCTTTTGTATGCCAGGCCACAGAAAGCCGAGTTCATGGGAGTCACCTATGCTAAGAGCCTCAGCATTGGGGCTCGATGCAAGTATTACCACGTAAAAAACCATGCAAAGCAGTGCGAATTTAGATTTGGAAACTGCGATTGATTGCATGCTGCAGTACAAAACTCTACAAAAGTGCAGTTGCCGCAACTGCCGTGCCAAGGCAAAGCTCCTTGACTAATAATTCCGGTAACAAGCTGTTGATCAGCATGTTATGACGTAAACAGTTTTCGTCCATTCGAGCGCCGCTTCGAAACGACCTTGTAAAGTTTTCGGACGATTACGGTGGCTTTGAACGAAGAGGCACGTAACGGCTACGAGCCGAATATATTACGTCACGCTATCGAAACGTAAGGATTTCCGACGCGGCAGGCTACTCTTCTGACCATCGCACAACCGGATTCTCGTTGTCCACTATTCATCCGGCGCAATCAGTTCGCGGTTCCGCCAGGTAAAACCAAGGGCCGAATAAATTGTCAGTGCTACCGTAATCCACACCAACACCGGCCCGGCTTCGCTCCAAGCTCGCACCCACCATGTTGATTTCTCATTGGCGTACTGGAGTTCGGCCATCGAAAGGAGAGCCAGAAAGAAAATAATAGTGATGATCTGCCACGAAGTTTTCTGCTTGCCTAACTGCTCTGCCGGAAGAATCCTACCCTTGGCAGTCGCCATCAGACGCAGTCCTGTAATTAAAAAGTCTCGCGCCACCACTGTCGTAGCCGCCCACGCCGGGACGGCCTTAAGAGGAACCAACGATATAAAAGCGGCGGCCATCATGATCTTGTCCACTAGCGGATCCATCAACTTGCCGAAGTTTGTAATCACCCCGTAACGCCGCGCGATTTCTCCATCAATGAAATCCGTCAGGCCGGCGATTAGGAAAATAATAAGCGCTGTGGTTCGTGCGTAGTGCCACGAGGAGTTGAGTGCCACGACAAACAATACAGTCAGGGCAAGCCGACTCAGAGTAATCCGATTCGCCCAGTTCATACTGTAGCCGGGGCTTGAGCTCTAGCCGGAAGCGATGAACCCGGTCGTCTTTCATCCGCTACTTTAAATTTTGGTCTTTTCCAAATCGGAACTTTCTTCTTCAACTCGTCCACGATCCATTGGCTCGCTTGAAATGTGGCTTCCCGATGTTTAGCGCATACTCGCACAAAGAGCGACGCCTCCCCAACAGCGACAAAGCCGATCCGGTGGTGAATGACAACGGACCGAAGCCCAAATTGGATCACGGCCTGCCTGGCAATTTGCGTCAGTTGATGTTCGGCCATTTCCGGGTGCGCTTCATAATCGATTCCCTCGATTTCGCTGGCATCCTCCGAGCCACGAACAATCCCTCGAAAATCGACTGCTGCGCCTGAAGCGGGATCGACCTGACTCTCTGGAGCAGAAAGTTGTCCTGCTGTCAGTAAAACTTCGCAAACCGGATTTGCCATAAGGTTCAAGTGCTCGCTACAGTGAGTCTCCCCTGTTTCAAACTGCTAGGAAAGAAGATATCAAAATGAATACGAATCAATGTGATATTGGACTGATCGGAATGGCTGTGATGGGTGAGAATCTCGCCCTGAACCTCGAATCGAAGGGTTTTTCTGTCGCCGTGTTCAACCGGACGACCGCAGTAACGGAGAAATTTGCTGCCGGGAGGGCCAAGGGGAAAAACATTCGGCCGACACGCACGATGGAGGAATTTGTCGCTGCGCTAAAGAAACCGCGCATAGCCATGATGATGATCAAGGCGGGCAAGCCTGTGGACATTGTTATCGGCGAAATCGTGCCGTTGCTAGAGCGGGGCGACGTGCTGATCGACGGAGGAAATTCTCTTTTCACCGACACACAACGGCGCGGCAAGGAATTAGAGCCAAAAGGAATTCATTTTGTCGGCATGGGCGTCTCCGGAGGGGAAGAGGGCGCGCTTAAAGGCCCTTCGTTGATGCCAGGTGGTTCGCGTGAGTCATGGGAGATCATCGCACCCATTTTTCGCAAGATCGCTGCACAAGTGGATGGCAAACCATGTTGCCGTTACATGGGGCCGGATGGTGCCGGCCATTACGTTAAGATGGTCCACAACGGCATCGAGTACGGCGACATTCAATTGATCTGCGAAGCCTATGCAATCATGAAAGACATCCTGGAGATGCAGGCTCCGGAGCTCGCAGAGGTCTTTGCGGAATGGAATAAAGGTGAGCTGGACAGCTATCTCATTGAAATCACGTCCGAAATTTTTCGAAAAATCGACCCTGATACCGGCAAGCCGCTCGTCGATATGATTCTCGACAAAGCCGGACAAAAGGGCACCGGCATCTGGACCCTTCAGGCTGCTATCAGACAATCCGTCGTTATTTCTACAATCAACGCGGCGGTTGAAGCACGCGTCGTCTCTGCACAGAAAGAAGAGCGCGTGGCCGCGTCCAAAGTTCTGCCACAACCGAGAGTTCGAAAATTCAAAGGCAATCGGCCCCGTTTTGTCGATGCAGTGCGTGACGCGCTTTATGCATCGAAAATTGTTTCTTACACGCAGGGAATGGAGCTTCTGCGCTCCGGAAGCGCTGACTACAAGTGGAACCTGAACCTCAGCGATATCGCTACCATCTGGCGAGGTGGCTGCATCATTCGCGCGAAATTTTTGAATCGGATAGTGGAAGCGTACCAGCGGGATCCGGCGCTCCACAATCTCCTGCTCTACAAATATTTCACCAGAATCATCAAAAGAGCGCAGCGCAACTGGCGCGTCGCTGTGTCAACAGCCATTAAGCATGGCGTTGCCGTACCCGCGTTTTCCGCGTCGCTGGCTTACTTCGACAGTTATCGCTCGGCTCGCTTACCGGCAAATCTCTTGCAAGCGCAACGCGATTTCTTCGGCGCGCATACGTACGAACGAATCGATAAGCCCGGTGTATTTCACACCGAATGGCTCGAATCCGAACAAAAATCCGCGGAAAAGCCAACCGAACCGAAAACGCCCGAGCCGCATCACGCGGGAGAGTGAATAAGGTTAAGGCCCCCAACCCAGGACCTCCTAACGAAAATATGCCACCCCGCTCAAATGCTCTCGAGCAAGTTGAACGGCTGCAAACGAATTCGGCTGCAACACACGGCGAGGGACAATTACGGATGGATCTTGCCCTGACCTTAAAGAAGCATTTCGGCTACGATCAATTCCGGCCATTGCAGCGTGAAATAATCTCCGATGCTCTCGCTGACCGTGATGTATTTGTGCTGATGCCAACTGGTGGCGGAAAATCGCTCTGTTTTCAATTGCCGGCTTTGATACGCGATGGCCTAACCATTGTCGTTTCGCCGCTCATTTCGCTCATGAAAGATCAGGTCGACGCGCTGCAGACGAGCGGGATTCCGGCCACCTACTTGAATTCAACACTGAACCAAAAGGACGCCGTGGCCCGTTGGCGAGGCCTGCATCGCGATGAGTACCGGATGCTTTACGTCGCGCCAGAGCGGCTGATGCTCGATACGTTTCTCAAGCGCGCCGTAAATTGGAACATCGCGCAGTTCGCAATTGACGAAGCGCATTGCATTAGCGAATGGGGCCACGATTTTCGGCCGGAATATCGCGAGCTCAAGAAATTGCGGACGCACTTTCCGCACGTGCCAATGATGGCACTCACGGCAACGGCCACCGAGCGGGTGCGGGCCGATATCGTGAAGCAATTGCAGCTACGGAAGCCGCGCTGTTATGTCGCCAGCTTTAACCGGCCAAGTCTCACGTACCGCATTGTTCCAAAAACAACGCCATACGAACAACTGCTCGACGTCATCCGCAACAGGCCTAACGACAGCGGCATCGTTTACTGCGCGAGCCGAAAGAGCGCTGAATCACTGGCGCGGAATCTCAATGAAGACGGTGTAACCGCGAAGCCGTATCATGCTGGCCTAACGAGTTCCGAACGCACAAAAAATCAGGAAGCATTTCTGCGCGACGACGTCCGGGTCATCACTGCGACAATCGCTTTTGGGATGGGCATCAACAAACCGAACGTCCGCTTCGTGGTGCATTACGATCTGCCAAAAAATCTGGAGAGCTATTATCAGGAGACCGGGCGCGCCGGTCGGGACGGATTGCCGAGCGAATGCGTACTCTTGTTCAGCGCGAGCGATGTGGCCAAACAGCTCCACTTCATTGACGAAAAGAGCGAATCGGAAGCGCGAATCGCGCGGACTCAGCTCCAACAAATGGTTCATTACGCTGAGACTCGCGACTGCCGGCGCATGACCTTGCTCCGATATTTTGGCGAAGAATATGCAAAGCCATCGTGTGAAGGCTGCGATAATTGCCTCACTCCACGCGAGACGTTCGACGGAACAATTCCCGCCCAGAAGTTTCTCTCCTGCGTCCATCGCATCCATACAAAAAGCGGATTCGGATTCGGGTTGAATCATGTTGCGGATGTTTTGCGTGGCGCAAACACTGAGGCGATTCGGCAACGAAGCCACAACGAATTGTCTACTTACGGGATTGGCCGCGACTTGAAACGCGATGCCTGGCAGGCGATTGGTCGCGAGCTCCTGCGGCTGGGGCTCATGGAGTGTGCACCTGGGAAGTTCTCAACCTTAAGTCTCACACCCGCTGGACGCGAAGCTTTGCGGCACCGCACACCGATCACTCTAACAAAGCAAATTGAAGTTGTCTCCCAGATTCGGGATCAGAAGGTTCGCGCGGGCGAGATCGAGTGCGACGAACTGTTGTTCGAGCGCTTACGCGGTCTGCGCCGCGAACTCGCCGACAAACGCAACGTGCCAGGATATGTCATCTTTTCCGATGTTTCGCTCCGTGAAATGGCGAAAAGTTATCCGACGACGACAGCCGAGTTTCGCCAAATTCCTGGCGTGGGCGAACAAAAGCTCAAGGACTTTGCCGACGCGTTCCTTACCGAAATCAAAAATCACCTTGGTACCAATCCGCGTCGGACATTCTCCGGCGATTCCGATGGTCGGCGTTCGCCGTCTCGCGCCCACTTGAACGAAAGCGAGAGAGAAACACTTCGTCGTTTTCGCAGCGGCGAATCCGTGGACGAGATTTCCCGTGCGCGCGGATTCGTGCGGAGCACTATTTACGATCACCTCGAAGCCGCGATCAAATCGGGCGAATCGCTCGAGACAGATCGGTTCTTTACGGTCGCCCAACGCGAGGAAATCGCGTCTGCATTTCGAAAGGTTTCTGCTGGGAGACTTGCGGACGTAAGATCACTGCTCGACAGCAAATACGATTATGGCGAACTCCGCATTTTCCGCGCACTGGCGGCGCGCGCTAAAAATAGATAACGTTTCTCGGATCTTCCCTCAGGGACTGACAGGAAACTTCTCCTGCGCGGAAGTGCCGACACAGACAACAAGCAACGCGAGCCTAAAAAGAGGCGCTTTTTGATTTTGCGTGAAATTTGAGCCGCTCCTTCCACAGAATCGATTCTTTTTCTCTCGACAATTTGTGCAAGTTCCGGCGAGAACCTGATAAGAACGCATGCAATTTCTCCTTTGTTGGCCAATACCGCTTTCATTTCTGGCCGTCTCGGCGGTTACGGCGGCGATCGCCCTGGCAGGCCTTTATCTGGTGCGAAAGAAGTACCCGACGGAAGTACTAAAAGAGAACCACGAGGTGGCAGCAGTCATCTTCAATGCTTTCGGGCTCTTTTACGGCGTTATGGTGGCATTCGTTGTGTTTATTACATGGAGCGGCTACTCCGATGCTACAAAAACTTGGAGATGGAAGCCAACGAGGTCGACGATATTTTTCACAGTGCGAACGAATTCCCGGACCCTGCGAGAAAAACGATAAAGCAGGGATTAATGGATTATATAAAAGCCGTTAACGATGACGAACTAAAGAGAATGTCGAACGGTGAAGTTACCCTTCATTCCAGCGGAGCTCTCCCAAGACTCATGACAATATTCTATCAGCTGGATGAGAAATCGATTCCGAATAAGGCACTCTACGCCGAAACATTGAAGCGGTTAAACAGTCTCGCCGAGTACCGTCGGCTTAGAATCTTTGCAAATAATGACACCGTGCCGCCAGCGATCTGGCTGGTATTGCTTGTGGGGGGCGTATTCACCGTCTCGTACACATTTTTCTTTGGGATGAAGAACATCAAATGCCAATATTTGATCGCGACGACGCTTTCGGTAACGATCGCGTTGATCTTGTTTTTGATCTATGTTCTTGACCATCCGTTTACCGGTGCGAGCAAGGCAAGCGCTGAACCGTTGCGGGAAGTGATGGCCATAATGCAAAGGGAGTGAGCGCCCCTCCGCCACCAAATCTTTGGCAAATCTTCAGCGCCGTTTTTTTCTCGTCCGTTTCCCTTTGCGCTTTGTTTTGGCCATTCGCCGCAGCTCTTTTTTGCTCATCGATTTGTACATGCCTCGCGAAGCACCTTTGAGCGACGACTTTGAGCGTTTGCCCCGCTTGGCAGCGAGCGCAGCGCCGGCAGCCATTTGCTGTTTCTTTGATTTTGCAGGCATACAAATAGATTTCGCGTTTCAGACGCGAACCGGATTTATTCGAACCCCAGCGAGCTTTTGCCAGAAGAAGTACGCTGGCACTCCGGTCAAGACGATGAGGATTCCCATTCCCGAAGTTGTGGGTGCTAGAACGGCAAGATTGACAATCAACAATCCGGCTAGCAACGCGGAGATAATCGGCACGAACGGATAACCCCATGTGCGATATGGGCGCTCCGCTTTGGGTTTCCTGCATCGCAAAACGATTACTGCAACAACCATTAAGAGGTAAAAGAGCAAATCGGCTGAGACGATGTATTCGAGCAGTTGATTATAAACATTTCCATGTACCACCCGATGGGTGATGGGATCGTGCGTCACCGCGCGTGGCAGAGTCAGCAGCACGGTCCAGATTCCCTGCACTACCAACGCCGCCGCTGGAACATGAAAGCGATTGGTGGTTCCGACCTTTTCGAAGAATAGACGATCGCGCGCCATCGCATAGTAAACGCGCGCTCCGGAAAGAATCAGGCCGTTGTTACAACCAAAGGTAGAAATCATAATTGCGGCTGCCATGCACATCGCACCGGGCCGACCGAAAATGGTGTTCATCATGGCCACGGCGACACGATTCTCAGGCGCATGCTTGATTTCAGAGAACGGCAACACGGCGACGTACGCGAGATTGGCGAGCACATAAAGAATGACCACACTGCCGCAGCCAATCACTAGAGCGCGCACGAGATTTTTTCCGGGGTGGCGTATTTCGCTGCCGATGAATGTGACATTTGTCCAGGCGGTTTGCGCGAAAAGCGGACCGACCATCGATTTTCCAAACAGCAGCGCGAGCGCGAGGCCGCCGGTTAACGTCAAGCCAGGCTGGGCGATCTGCGGATTCCAGCCGTTTGCCCATGAGTTCCACCAAGCTGATTGCAGCGCAGCAGAGTTGGCGTTCCAGCCTAACGACAGGCCAATTACGACGACAGCGGCGAGCGCGGCCGTTTTTGCAAACGTGAAAGTGTTTTGGACAATTTTGCCGATTTCAAGCCCGCGCGTGTTGCTCCACGTCAGCAACGCGATCAATCCAATTGCGACCAATTGTTCTGTCGAAAGACTGATCGCGTAGCCACTGAGTGCAATTGGTCCGATCAAATAATTGTCCGGCGAAACTGCCGCGACAAAAACGCCGAGAAATTTTGCGAACGCAATTGCTACCGCAGCAATTGTGCCGGTTTGAATTACCAAAAACAAGGTCCATCCATACAAGAATCCGATGGAATGCCCATATGCTTCGCGCAAAAAGACATAAACGCCGCCCGCGCGCGGCATCATGGTTGCGAGTTCAGAGCAACAAAGCGCGCCGGTGATTGTTAATAGACCCGCGACTGCCCAGGCGAGAAGCAGCCAGCCCGGGGCGCCGCTCAGTCGTGACGATTCCGCCGAAGTAATAAAGATGCCCGACCCGATCATCGAGCCAATCACGATCATGGTAGCGTCGATTGGTCCGAGCGTACGAACAAGGCCGGCTGGCTGACGACTATCGACTTTGTCAGTCACAGTTGGCACCGACGCCCTTCTCATCGTGTCATGTTGAGCGAACGAAAGAGCGAAAACGTCTCTGGCTGTTTTTGGTCGAGGTCACCCGCAAAAACGATCTGAGCTCCTTGGCTTCGCACAGAATGACAACATTGGTCTTTACCGCGGACTGTGCGGCGGGCTGATTCTCACGCCTTCGCGTTCGAGCTGTGAGCGCAATTCACGCGCGAACTCAACCGCTCCAGGCGTATCGCCATGAACGCAAATTGTCTCTCCATGCACATCGATGTCGCGCCCTTCGACTGAGCGTACTTTGCCTTCGCGCAACATCCGCAACACCCGCTTGCCAGCTTCTTTTGGATCGCAAAGCAATGCATCCGGTCGGGTGCGTGGTACCAGCCAGCCGTCATTCAGGTAATTACGATCAGCAAAAATTTCGCGCGCGACCTGCAAACCGTGCGCCTCGCCAGCACGGGCGAGTTCGGTGTTGTCCGGCGCGAACAGAATTAGCTTCCGATCGACCGATTCGATGGCTCGCGCAATCGCATCGGCGAGTTTGTTGTCGCGCACGGCCATATTATACAGAGCGCCGTGAGGTTTGACATGATTCGGTTGCACACCTACGGCAGAGGCGACCGCCTGAAAAACTCCGAGTTGATAAGCCACGGCGTCGAACGCTTCAAGATCACTTACCTGTAGTTCTTTGCGTCCGAAATTTTCGCGATCAAAAAAACTTGGATGCGCTCCGACTGCAACTCCATGCTTCTTCGCCGCGGTCACCGCGGCGTGCATGGTATCAGAATCGCCCGCGTGAAAACCAGTCGCGACATTCGCCGAGCTGATTAGCTCGAATAACTCTTCATCGTGGCCTGAGCCTTCGCCGAGATCGGCATTGAGGTCGACGATTAGATTCATGAGGTATGTAAACTCACTCCGACTCGAAAGAGTTCCAACTGTCGTTCGCGCTCGAATAAAAACCGATGCGCGTCAGCTAACGAGACTTCGGAAAAACGGACGTAATCGCCGGCGCAGAGTTGTGCTGCGATACCAAGATCAACAGTGATCACGTGCGCTATTTTCGGATAACCGCCGATAGTTTGGCAATCTCCCAAAAGTAAAATCGGTTTTCCGCTCGGCGGAACCTGAAGTGTCCCCGGCGCCACTGCTTCCGAGACGAGATCGCTTTCATCGACTCGCTTCAAGTCTGGACCATCAAGGCGCACGCCCATGCGATCGGAATCGGGTGAAATGGCGAATGTTTCACTCGTCAGGCGTCGAAGAGTTGAAGCCTTGAAGCGATTCCAATCAACACCGCGAATAAAACGCAGAATCGGTTTGGGCTTTGCCGGCCTGACCCAATCGTGTGGCGCCGTCCAAGAGGAAATACCTGCAGACGGACTCGATAATGCTTCCCCTGTGGCAAGGGGAATAACCTCTCCATCTCGCAACGTGCGCCCTTCAAAGCCGCCGAAGCGCGCACGTAAATCCGTAGACCGACTCCCCAAAACAATCGGCACATCAATGCCGCCGGAAATCGCCAACCAAGCGCGGCAACCAACTCGAGGCCGAGCGAACTTCAATTCATCACCAGCGTGCAAGCACGCCATATGGCCCGGTGGCATCATCTTGGAACCACTCTGGACATCGAATTCGCCGCCGCACCACGCGACGACACGTTCGTCCTCGAAGCGCAATTGCAAACCGCCCAGAGTAATCTCCAGCCCAGCTGCACTTTCGTCGTTGCCGACCAGCAGATTCGCCACTCGCAACCCGAAGGAATCCAGCGCGCCGCCTGACGAAACACCTACCTCGCGATACCCAGCGCGACCAAGGTCTTGCACGCTGGTAAGAAACCCTGCGCGTTCAACAATCACACTCATGACAGCCGCCTAACGCTTCAAGGATTCAAATTCGTCGCGCGCGATCGGGCGAAAACGCACACGTTCGCCGGCGTTCAAAAGCGTAGGCGGATTTTTTTGGGGATCGAATAAGCGTAATGGCGTGCGACCAATCAGGTTCCAGCCGCCGGGGGAACGCAGCGGATAAATTCCCGTCTGCGCCCCGCCGATCCCAACAGAACCGGGCGGAATCTCTTTTCGCGGTACATCTCGGCGCGGCGTGACTAGCTTCTTTGGGAGACCAGTCAGAAATGGAAATCCGGGAACAAATCCTATGCAGGCGACCCGATACCTGGCCGCGCTGTGAAGATGGATGACTTCGTCTGGCGAGATATTCGCGCCTTTCGCAACATCACCGATGTCCAGTGCGAATTCCCGATCATAGCACACCGGGATTTCAATAGTTCGCGAGGTGGATCGTCTTTTGCGGCCGGGGTCACCGACCCCGGCTACAGCAGCGCGAATGCGCGTGTTCAGCCAATCGAAAATGTCGTCCGGGATCTCACTCGCTTTGGCGGCCACGATGGGGTCAAAGAAAACCGCGATGCTTGTGTAAGCCGGCGCGAGTTCAATCGCGCCGGGAATGGCAGAGTGCCGAAGTTGTCGAAATGCGCGAAGGACTGCGTCCAGTGTTTGCTCGGGTGCGTCGTCGAATCGGTCGCGCATGCGTACGATAAGCGCGGAATCTCCGATGGGGACAATTTCCATCAGCTTATCTTGTCACGTTGAGCGAAGCGAAACATCTCTGTTTAGGCTGTCGTCATGATCGGATTCAACCAGAGATTCTTCGATTCGCTTGGAATGAAGACGTTGCTAACCCGGCTGGATGTCGCACCCTCATTCCCCGTGCTTCGCCTCGATTTGGATGTCGATCACGACGGTTTGGCTGATGCCGGAGACCGTCTCAGTGGCGGGGGCGAACATCAGGTTGAAATCACGTCGCGTGATTGGATCGACCGTTACGGACCAGCGCGTCCGGTTCGTCTCGTTGAGCGGTGTAAGCAATTTTACATGAAGCGTGATCGGCTTGGTCACGCCGTGTATGGTAAGGTCGCCGAGAATGTCGCCGCTTTGCGGGCCAGTCTGTTTTACACTTCGGCTCTTAAATGTGATCTGCGGAAATTTTTCGACATTAAAAAATTCTGCGCTGCGGAGATGATCGTCCCGCTTTTTGATACGCGTATCGATACTGCGCACGTCAATCTGTGCTGTAACGGAAGAATTTTCCGGATGCTGGTGGTCGACATCGATCTTGCCATTGAACTTTGTGAACTTTCCGTGAGTGGTGCCCAGGAATTGATGCACATCGAAGCCGATCGTCGAGCCCGACGGATCGAACCGGTACGTCTCGTCCGCCAAGACGGCGGGACTCAAGCCAGCGATTATGACTGCGGCCACAAGATGGCGTGATCTCATTTGGAACTGTCTCGGTTCTTCGCCTCCATTGCCAGTGTTTTCAAGAGCGGCGTGCGAGAAAGCGGCAGTCTCCCGAATAAATTCCCTAGCGCAAAAGCCGGATCAGTTTTCAACTTTTTCTCGTCATGCACGCCGGCGATCTGCGCCAGCTCTGTCTCGAAATGCGAGACCGCGCGGGGCGTTGGGTCGTTTATATCGAGATAACCGAAAGCCCGGCGCAACAGCATAAAAAGCCCGGGTTCCCGATGATCTCGTTCTGTGCAAATCTCAATTAGTTCAACGAAATACGACGCCGTCTGTGTCCGCATATAGCTCCTGCGAATTCCAGCAAATGGATTTCTCAAGACAACCTCGGTGAGTGTGTGCAGATCGGATTTCCTGCTCCGTGCAATTGAAATTTCCGTCTCAAAAAATAAATCCAGTTTTCCTGCAAACGGACTTTTAGCGCGGCGCGCGCCTTTGGCGATGGTTTGAATACAACCGAACGACTCCGTGCACCAGGAGACGATCAAGCTGGTGTCGCTGAACTTGCGCTTGCGCAACAGAATGGCAGCAGTGCTTTCCATTCTTCATTGTTACCGCGAGCCAATGAGGCAGACAATCCTGTCTGTCTACTCCTTGATGCGTGCGAAACATGAAGAGCCGTGGTCTCTTTTCTGATGCCGACAAGAACTACGGAAACCGCGCGCGTCCCAGAAGACATCAGCGGTCGACCCCGTCTCATGCCGGTTGGCAGGGTGACCTGGCGGCACACGTTCCGCGCACTCAGGCATCGCAATTATCGGCTGTTCTTTTGGGGGCAACTTGTATCGCTCGTGGGAACGTGGATGCAGCAAACCGCTATGAGCTGGTTCGTCTACGAAATTACAAATTCGAAGCTACTCCTGGGTATCGTCGCCGCCATGGGATCCGCTCCAATGATGTTGTCCTCCATCTGGGGCGGCTCGCTCGCCGACCGTCATCCAAAGCGCTCAATCCTCCTCGCGACCCAGACGGCCCAAATGATTTGCGCGTTCTTTCTTGCGGCCGGTGTTTGGGCGGGGTTCGCCACGCCGTTGTTCATTATCATTATCGCTGCGTTGAACGGCATCGCCATGGGCTTCGACATGCCTGCGCGCCAGTCGTTCACAGTCGAAATGACAAGCCGTGAAGACTTGCTAAACGCGATCTCGCTCAACAGCTCGATCGTGAATGGCGCCCGTGTTGTCGGTCCATCGGTGGCCGGTTTACTGATCGGGTGGGTTGGTGTCGCGATGTGTTTCTTCCTAAATGGTCTCACCTTTGTTGCGGTGATCACCGGTTTGCTCATGATGCGGTTACCGCCGTTTCAAAAGTCGGCACACGTGGGCTCTGCCAGTGAACACGCCTGGAACGGTCTCGTGTATTCTATGAGACACCAGCGAGTGCGGACAATCCTGCTGCTGTTCCTCGCAGTGGGTGTCTTCGGATGGTCATACGGTGTTCTGATGCCGGCTTTCGCGCGCGACGTGCTCGGTCGCGGCGCGAACGGTTTCGGCATTTTGATGTCGGCGAGCGGGACGGGCGCTTTCATCGGGGCACTCGTTGTAGCCACTTACGGACATCTGTTTACACCGCGAAGGATGGCACTAGGCGGCATCTGGGTGTTTTCGATTGCGCTATTCGCCCTCTCGTTGAGCCGAAATTTTTACGCTTCCCTCGGATTTCTCCTGGTTGCCGGATTTGGAATGCTCCTGTTTTTCTCCACATCCAACACCGTCCTCCAAACGATCGTGCCGGATGAAATGCGTGGACGGGTTATGGGTGTGTGGTCACTCGTCTTCGGCGCAATGATTCCACTGGGCGGTCTCGAAGCCGGGGCGGTCGCGCATTGGTTTGGCACACCGTTCGCGCTCGCGTTCGGCGCTATTGCTTGCGCAGGTTCCGCGCTAGTGACACTCCTTGTCATTCGACGACGCGAGGCCGGGAATTCAAGCTAACGCCCTCCAGCGCGGCGATAAGCCGATTCGGAATCATCGCCGCTGTCGCCCTCTCAAGAAGGAGGCCGGGCGCGACCTTCACCGGCTTAGCGTCTGGCAGGAACCATGTGGATTCCATAGCGCGGCGATAGTGCTTCGACATGGGCGAACGCAGATCTCGCCCTTATCGCCAGGCCCATAATCGTGCGCTGCGAAGATCATATCCTCACTCCCGATCTTGTTAAGGAGCGCGATGGCGTCGAGCGATATGACGGCGTCGGCGAATACCATGTCAACGGTCGCACCCTCGCGCCGCAGCACGCGCAGCGCATCGCTGTCAGTCATGTTGAGAAAACGGATGCCGGACGGGAGGCAGCCGTAGTCATCGGGGTCGCACGTCGTAACGTGACCGCCAGCCATCGTCATGGCGACGGCAGAGGTGCCAACATAGGTACCAATCTCGAAGATAGAGCGGCGGGCGAAGGCCTTGACGAGAAGATAGAGAAAACCGCAATCCGGGTTTCCAGTCGAGCCGCCCGCGAGTCCCCGTCGAGCGCGGGACGTGACGTTGTGATACCGGATAGCTGTCAATTTCTCGATCAGTCCATGACCATTGCGCTCGTAGAGGCGCGTGACAAATTCTGTGGTTTGCATGGCGCCTAAGTGTAGCGGATTCACCGGTTTATAATGTGGAGAGCGCGCTTCTCTACATTCAACGCGGCTTCTCTGACCGCTTCACTCAATGTCGGGTGCGAATGGCAGGTGCGCCCGATATCTTCGGAGCTCCCGCCGAATTCAATTACCGAAACTGCCTCCGCGATCAGTTCCGAAGCTGCATGATGTAGAATGTGCGCACCAAGAACACGATCAGTCTTTGCGTCGGCAACAAACTTTACCATTCCTTCCACGTCATCACTGCAAAGCGCGCGGCTGTTGGCGCGGAACGGAAATTTGCCAACGCGCACATCGATCCCTTTTTCTTTTGCCTGATCTTCGGTAAGGCCAACACCCGCAAGCTCGGGATTTGTGTAAATGATACCGGCAATTGCTTCATAGTTCACGTGGCCGGCTTTGCCTGCGATGATTTCCATAGAGGCGATGCCTTCGTCTTCGGCTTTGTGCGCCAGCATCGGACCTGCAATCACATCGCCGATGGCATAAATGCCTTCGACGTTTGTGCGGAAATGTTCGTCGACTTTGATGCGCTTTTTTTCGTCAAATTCCACTCCGACTTTTTCTGCGCCCAGGCCCTCCGAGAATGGACGGCGTCCGACTGATACAAGCACCTTGTCGGCCTCGAATTTCAGTTCTTCCTTGTCCTTGGTCGCAATCACAGTGGCGCGACCGTTGTCGACCTTCACGGCGCTCACTTTTGCTTCCAGATGGAACGTCATCCCCTGAGCGGTAAGCAGACGCTGAAGCAGATTCGACAGCTCAAGATCAAACCCGAGTGCGATACGCGGGAGAAATTCCAATATCGTCACCTCCGAACCGAGCCGGTTCCAAACGGAGCCTAGCTCAAGCCCTATTGCGCCCGCACCGACTACAACGAGCTTCCTTGGAGCCTCGGCAAAAGTAAGCGCTTCGGTGCTGCTAACGATTGTTTCGCCGTCAAATTTTGCGAAAGGCAATTCCACCGGCGCGCTGCCAGTGGCGATCACTATGTTCTTTGTCTCGATCTCTTGCGTCTCGCCTTGGGAGGATTTAATCGAAACTTTTCCAGGCGCGGTGATGGTGCCCATGCCTTCGAAGACCGTGACCTTGTTCATCTTCATCAGCGAGCGAACTCCGCTGTTGAATGTCTTCACCACCTTATCCTTGCGCTGTTGCATCTTCGCCAGATCAGCACGCGCGCCGTCGATGACGATGCCATGCTTGGCTGCTTCTTTTTTGACGAACGTGAAATGATCGCTCGAGGTCAGGAGCGCTTTGCTCGGTATGCAACCCACGTTGAGGCAGGTGCCACCCAGTTCCTTGTCCTTTTCAACAAGCGCAGTTTTCAGACCGAGCTGACCGGAACGGATCGCGGCAATGTAACCGCCAGGCCCCGAGCCAATGATAACAACATCAAATTTTTCCATATCTTATTTTGTCATTCCGATCGAAGTGGAGCAATCGCCCAGACCAAAGCGGCTGCGCAGCGCCGTAGTCCATAGCGTGGGCGTCGTTGCGGAAGTCACATGTGCGCTTGCGTCTTGAAGTGCGGCAGTCCTCTGACGCTCTCGGCTCAAAAATCCAAAGGTAGTTTTTTCGGGTCCTCGATGCAGTCTTTCACTGTGACGAGAAAGGTGACTGCTTCTTTCCCGTCTATTGCCCGGTGATCGTAGCTCAGGGCTAGGTACATCATGGGGCGAACTTCCACCTTCCCGTCCATGGCGACTGGTCGCGGCATGATCTTGTGCACGCCCAGGATGCCGCTTTGTGGTGGGTTAAGAATCGGCGTGGCGAACAGCGAGCCGTACACTCCGCCGTTTGTGATGGTGAATGTGCCGCCCTGCAAATCTTCGATTTTTAGTTTCCCGTCGCGCGCCCTGCCGGCGTAGTCCGCGATGTCGCGCTCCAAATCCGCAAAGCTCTTGTTATCGGCATCGCGCACGACCGGCACCACAAGTCCACGTTCCGTTCCCACTGCCACGCCAATATCGTAGAAATTGTTTTGGATGAAATCGTCGCCCTCGATGTGACCATTGACCACCGGCACAGCTTTAAGCGCCTGGACAGCCGCCTTAACAAAGAACGACATCAAACCCAGTTTGACTCCGTTCTTTTTCGTAAACTCATCCTGTTTGTTCCGGCGCAATTCCTGAACGCTGCTCATGTCGCATTCGTTGAAAGTCGTCAAGATCGCCGCGGTGTGCTGCGCCATCACCAGTTGTTGCGCGATCTTGCGGCGCAAAGGCGACATCTTCTTGCGAGTGAACCGCCCATCACTGGATGGCTCAACTTCGCGGGCTTCAACTTTTTCTTCCGCCTTCGCCGACTCTACGGCGGATGACTCCACTTTGCCGCGCTGTCGCGCGGCGGCCAACACATCTTCTTTTGTTAGGCGACCTCCTTCGCCGGTGCCGCGAATTTTTCTCGGGTCAAGCTTTTCCTCTTCCACGATCCGGCGAACGGCTGGAGAAAGCGTTGTAGCCGCTGCCGTTGGCTGCGGCTTGGCACGGTCAACGCCCGCGGCTACGGGCGCCTCTTCCTTCGCAGCCTTTTTATCCGGCTCGCGTCCTTTTTTCTCTTCTTCCGGCTCTTTCTTTTTCGGCTTTTCTTCTTTTTTTTCCGTCGGCGACTGCTTTGAATCGTCGATTACGGCGACTACCTCGCCAATCTTTACTTCCTGACCTTCGGGAACTTTCGTTTCGAGTACCCCGGCTTTTTCAGCAACGATCTCGGTGGAAACCTTATCAGTCTCGAGCGTAAACAGGGCTGCACCTTCGTTCACGAACTCGCCGGATTTCTTGTGCCAGGCAGAAACGACACCGTTGGTGATCGACTCGCCAACGGCGGGAATTTTCACTTCAATGGCCATGCGTGAAAACAGCGTCGCGAGCTAGCAGCGTTTCGTCAACACATATGGCCTATCTCCCTGTAGCATATGAGACGAAGAGGAGATATGAGAGTTTGCTCTCAAACTGAAAATGCGTCGGCCACCAAGCGGGCCTGCTCGCGTTTGTGTCGAGCCAGCGCGCCGACGGCGGGGCTGGCGCTGGCTTCGCGGCCCGCGTACGCAATTTCGGTACAGAAAATCGTGTGTAACCGCGGTTCGATGAAGGTCCATGCCCCCATGTTTTCCGGTTCTTCCTGGCACCAGACGAGCTTCGCGTCCTTTGAAAATGGCTTGAGCATTTCGCGCAGTTTCCTTTCCGCCAGCGGATAAAGCTGCTCGATACGAATGACCGCCGCATCCTCGATCTTGCGCTGGGTTCGGTAATTGAGCAGGTCGTAATACACTTTGCCGGAGCAAAAGATAATCCGCTTCGCTTTATCGGCGGCAGCAGCTTCGGGCGAGACGAGGATTTCTTCGAACCGGCCATGGATGAATTCCTCGACAGGCGAAGAAGCAAACTTCGCTCGTAACAGGCTCTTAGGTGTCATGATGATGAGCGGTTTAATGAAGTCGCGTTTCATCTGGCGGCGCAGGACGTGAAAGTACTGCGCAGCCGTAGTCAGATTGCAGACCTGGATGTTGTCCTCCGCGCACGCTTGGAGAAAACGCTCGAGTCGGGCGCTGGAGTGTTCGGCGCCCTGCCCTTCGTACCCGTGCGGCAGCAGTAACACGATCCCGCTCGGCCGTTGCCATTTCGATTCCGTCGAAACGATGAATTGATCGATAATCGTCTGCGCGCCATTGGCGAAATCCCCGAATTGTGCTTCCCACAAACAAAGCATCTTCGGGTAATCGAGGGAATAGCCGTAATCGAATCCGAGGACGGCGGCCTCTGAAAGCGGGCTGTTGTAAATGCAAATGCGCGCCTGCTTCTTGGCGAGATGCATCAATGGCACGTACGGTTTCCCGGTCTTTGCGTCGTAAAGTACCGAGTGCCGGGGACTAAAAGTCCCGCGCGAGCTATCCTGGCCTGACAATCGAATCGGAATTCCCTCCAGGAGCAGCGAACCAAACGCGAGGGCTTCGGCATAATGCCACTCATAGGGACCACCTTCCTCGAACACTTTGCGCTGGTGATCAAGAACGATGCGTTTGATCTTCGGCTGAATTTCGAACCCTTCCGGAACGCGCGTCAGACCATCGACAATCGTTTTCAGCGTCGTCTCGCTGATCGCGGTCGGTTCAGACTCGCTCGAGTATTCCGGTTGAAATATCGCTGTAGATTCTCTGAACCTGGCTTTCTCGCTAGCCTTGCGTTTTTCGATGGCGTTGACTTCATCTCGCGTCATCTCCAGGCGCAAACCGAATTCCGTTTCCAGCGAGGCAGCATCTTCTTCGCCTAGCGTTCCCGCTTCGAGCAACTCCCGTTTGTAAAGCTGTGTGACTGATGGGCGCTTCTCGATTTTTGCGTAGAGATCGGGTTGGGTAAATGAGGGCTCGTCGCCTTCGTTGTGGCCATAGCGGCGATAGCAATACATGTCGATCACCGCATCGCGACCGAAACGCTGGCGAAAATCAAACGCCATTTCGCTAACAAACTTAACCGCGAGCGGATCGTCGCCGTTCACATGAAAAATCGGGGCCTCGATCAGCTTTGCGATATCGCTGGGGTACGTTGATGACCGCGCATCCTTGGGAAGTGTGGTGAACCCAATCTGGTTGTTCACAACGATATGGATAGTCCCGCCAGTACTGTAGCCGTGTAGCTGCGACAAGTTGAGCGTCTCGGCCACGATCCCCTGGCCGATGAAAGCTGCGTCGCCATGTACCAACAGCGGCAAAACCTTGCGCCTGTGCTCGGTGTCCTCGCGAATCCGCTGTCTGGCGCGCGCCTGTCCTTCAACTACTGGATCGACAGCTTCCAGGTGGCTCGGATTCGACGAGAGCCGGATCTCGACCTCCGCACCCGAGGCAAGTCTGCGTACCGAGTGATAACCGAGGTGATATTTCACATCGCCATCGCCAGCGACCAGCTTAGGAACGTAATTCTCGCTAAACTCGGTAAAGATGATCTTGAGGGATTTGCGCAGAAAATTTGCGAGGACATTGAGCCGCCCACGATGCGCCATGCCCATGCAAATCTCCTCGACGCCTCCCTCCGGACATTTGTGGAGAATCGTGTCGAGAATCACCATAAGCGATTCGGAACCCTGAAGTGAAAACCTTTTCTGCCCTACGTAACGCGTATGCAGGAAAATCTCGAAGGATTCCGCTTCGAGCAGTGCCCGTAACAGTGCCACCTGCACGGCCGCTGGAGTCGAACGCTTGTCCGGTCGCGTCTCTAATCGCTTGCGGATCCATTCACGCACTCTTGGATCCTGGATATGCATGAATTCGGACCCGATGGAGTCGGCATAGATTCTATCCAAGCCTGAGGCCATTTCGCGCAACGGCATGGGCCGATTGTTGAGGAAGAAGTTCGATGAAACGCGAAGGTCGAGATCTGCATTGCTGAAGCCGTACTCACGCGGACTCAGCAATGGGTTTTGCGGCCGCGTCTCTGCCAGCGGATCGACCCGCGCAATTGTATGACCAAGCGAGCAATAGGCGTAAACGAGACCATCGACGCGAGTCTGCAGCGCCGCTTCGCGGGCCTCGTCGGCCGTGGCCCCGTCGCGCTGCGGCAAGTTCCCAAGCTCGAATCCTTCGAAAAAGGCCGACCACCCCGAATCAACCGACTGCGGGTCTCGTTGCCAACGTCGATAATTCGCTTCGATTAGTTCTAGATTTGCGCGAGCCCCAATTGAAGTCCGCATAGCAAATTTAATCTCCAACGATTAGGCGATGCGGCAAGTTGACAGTACAAGGACGGCCTAGTTACTTGCGCGCGTCGTTCCGACAGAGATCGTAAAAGCCAAGAGCGATTAGGGGATGAAAACAAATCCATTTCGAAAGCTGTTTGTTGCGCTGCTGGTTCTAGCACAAGCGGCCTCTTGTTTTGGCCAGGCCGATCCAGCTTCCGAGCCAGCCGTCCTGGCGGTGGCGAAGGTCTTGCCGGCAGTAGTGAACATTAATACCGAGCGCGTGATGAGGCGCACGGTCCGCGATCCAGTCGAAGATTTTTACGCACAATTTTTCGGTTATAATCGCGTCCGGCCACGCGAAATCCGCCAGACTCTGCAAAGTCTCGGCTCCGGTTTCATTATCGACCCGGAGGGCCACATCGTCACGAACCAGCATGTGGTTGAGCGCGCCGCCGATTTGAAAATTCACGTTACAACAAATGACGGCAAGACCTACAACGCGCACTATATCGCTGGCGATGACAAGACCGACCTCGCATTCATCAAGATTGATGCCGACGCCGCATTTCCTTTTATCAATCTTGATAATATTTCCCAGAACCTGTTGGGTCAGACTGTGATCGTGGTAGGCAATGCGGTGGGATATGGGAGCTCGATTAGCCGCGGAGTTCTTAGCGCAGTCAAGCGCGACATTACCGTGGACGACACAGAGTACAAGGGCCTCGTGCAAACCGACGCGGCAATTAACCCAGGCAACAGCGGCGGACCGGTGATTGATTTATCGGGTCGGCTTGTTGGCATCAGCTCGGCAAAAATGGCGTTTACGCCACAAGGCGTTCCTACTCAGGGAATGGGTTTCGCGATTCCGGCGGGAGTAGTGCGCGATAGCGTGAATCGATTCAAGCAAGTCGCGCCGAAGCAGTTCAAGCCAAAGGACCAGGCTTCGCCCGCCGCCGAAGTGTCCGGCTCAAATGCGGAGAAATTATTTGGAATCCAGCTACAAGATTTGAATCGGGAACTAAGCGATGGGCTCGGTTACCTGCGGGGACGCGGCGTTTTGATTACGTCAGTTGAACCAGACAGTCCCGCAGATGAAGCGGGGCTCGAGCGCGGGCTGGTGATTTATCGCGCTGGCAACTTCGAAACAAACTCTGTCAAACAAATCGAGGACCTACTTCGAGGTGTGCGGAGCGGCACGAAACTCGACTTCACGGTTGGAGTAATCCGCCCCCAAGGAAAAAACCAGCAGCTCGGCACTTTGAGCATAACCGCGCGCTAAAAAAAATCGGCAACGCAATGAGGGTTCAGTTGTCTCATGGAAATGTTGCTCAATGATTAAAGTCGAAAATCTGACAAAACGGTACGCTGGTCAGACTGCCATCCAGGATTTGAATTTCGAGGTTAACCGAGGCGAAATCATGGGATTTCTGGGGCCCAACGGTG
>JBEDUS010000084.1:0-6699 GCA_040414975.1 Candidatus Udaeobacter sp. | reverse complement strand
GTTAGGTCCGTGATAAGGTGAATGAAAGCCGGGCTGACCTTGGGCAACTTCGGTTCCCTGAACATGGACAAGCCAGTTCTGTTGTTCAGAAGGATTTTCTTCGCTCAGCCCGCCATCTTTGGAATCAGAACCTTTACGCTCGATTGGAATTTTACAATCAAGCGCAATTTCACTGGAGACAGAGTCTTGGCTCTTGGCAGTTTCACTGACAGTCAGCGCCGGTATCAGGAATAGCGCAAAAATATGCGAAAGTCGTCCGATGAACATAGACATAAGTCCTGCGCATCATCGATTCACGAGTCGCCGCCAGGCTCTTTTACGGTATGCATAGTGGAAAAATGTTAGCCGCCGTCGTGGCTGTTCTACGGATTGCTAATTCCAGTTTTAGAAACCAGAAATAGTGCCCTGGTGCGACCAGAATCGAAATCGTGGATAAAGGCGCTCCACCCACGAGATTTGGCAAAAGCCTGGATTTGCTCCTCTCGTTCTGCACGCTCGAGTTTTTTCCGTGGCCAGCAGCGTTCTATCTCATCCTCAAATACGACGCAGAATGCTCGTTCTTTGAGCCGCTGTTCGATGTATTTGGCAAGCGCCACGATCGGGAAGTCATTAATTGTACTCATTTCTAGCCTTGAAATTATGTATCCCCGTTTTTACAGGGCGGACCCATAGAGATGATTCCTGCGCATCATGGATCTAGTGGTCACTAAACATAGATTTCGTCTTAATCCTTAAGTCGCAGAACCGCCCACTTACGAGGAGCGTGGCGCGTGTACCAACATTTCCAGGCGAGAAGCCATCGTCTACGTAGTCGTGGCGTGGTCGTTCCGCGAAGCTTGTGGAGCAATCCTTCAAGTCTCTTCGAGCGCCGCATTTCGCTCCGAGCAAGCGTGCGCAGAAGTAAACGGTGAGGAGTATTTGGAGCAAAGCGACGAGCCAACAGTCGGTAGATAAACACTTTTTCGCGTTCCACGCACGTTGCGTGATGCACTCGCCTTCGCAAATGCCGCAGTCTCGCGCGCAATTTCTTCTTATGCAGTCGGTTCTGCTCCCCGAGGTCGCGTTGCCGTGGTCTGAATGAGATGATACTGAACATTATTAGCCTCCTCCGTCGTCAACTCACCTCAGTGAGGCGTTGCCACCGTATGCTCCGCACGCGAGGCAGCAAATGCATGCGCCGTGTAAGTGTCTCAATGAAATCCGGCGCCGATGATGGAGAAAGGATTTCGGCTTCGACGAGAGACATTTCCGGTTCATCTTCCAACTCTTGGGTGCCACCTCGGAGGATCACGGCGTCGCTTTTCATTACGTCGACGAGCGCTGCACGAACCGCTGGCGCATCGCCTGCGGGGCAGCGCACGCTGAATTGGAAGCGAAGATCTGTGTCGCATGAATCCGCTATGGCGGAACCACGATTGATGCGTCCGGCCAGTGGTCTCAAAAGTAAATGCGCGGCAGTGACGGCCATTGTTCCGATGGTAGCTTGGAGAAGGAAACCCATTCCGCAGAGCACGCCTACAGCGGAAGCGCACCAAAGCGTCGCAGCGGTGTTGAGGCCCCGAACGCTCAAACCCTCTCGCAAAATTACTCCAGCCCCGAGAAACCCGATACCACTCACCACTTGCGCAGCGATGCGGGTGTCGATGGTGCCGGAAGGGAGCAGTGCGCTAAGAGCGACGAAAAGCGCCGCGCCTACGCAAACCAAAGTATTCGTGCGGAGTCCTGCCATGCGTTGTCGCATTTGTCGTTCGATTCCGATGAGCGCGCCCAGAATGAACGCCGCAAAAATCCGCGCGATAAATGTTTGAGTGATCATGACACTTCTCTCCTTTCACAGCCATTCCTTGAATTTCCGGATGTAGAGTAGCTTGCAGAATTGGGTGAGTAGGCAGTAAGCGAGCAGGGTGACAACGAGGAATGGCCAGTAACCAACCGGTAGATGGACCATGCCGACGGCCTTCCCAAATGGGGTGAAGGGAATGACACACCCAACAAGCATAATGAAACTTGTCAGCAGAAGCACTGGTTTGGCCGCCGTGCTTTGGATGAACGGGATTTTTTCCGTGCGAATCATGTGCACGATCAGGGTCTGCGTAAGCAGACTTTCGACGAACCAAGCGGTCTGAAACAGACTCTGGGTCGCGAGAGAGTTCGCTCTAAAAATAAACCACATGCCGAGATAAGTCGTGATGTCGAAAATTGAACTAATCGGACCAATCAGGATCGTGAACCGGGCGATTCCACGAATGCCCCATTGGCGCGGTTTCTTTAGCCACTCCTCATCCATCCGATCCCATGGAAGAGAAATTTGCGAGATGTCGTAGAGCAGGTTGTTGATCAGAATCTGGATTGCGAGCATCGGCAAGAAGGGCAGGAACGCACTTGCGACGAGAACACTAAACATGTTCCCGAAATTCGAGCTGGTGGTCATCTTGATGTACTTGATGATATTGCCAAAAGTTCGCCGTCCTTCGGCTACACCGCGTTCCAGCACGAGCAGGCTCTTTTCGAGCAGAATGATATCTGCGGCTTCCTTGGCCAGATCGACGCCGCTATCGACGGAGATACCGACATCCGCTTCGCGCAAAGCGAGCGCATCATTAATGCCGTCGCCCATAAAACCGATGGTGTGACCCTTGGCTTTCAACGCATGAACAACGCGCGCTTTCTGTGCTGGGTTGATCCTGGCGAAGATCGTCGTCCGGTCGACCTTATCGCGGAGCTTGTCATTACTGAGTCGTTCGATATCCGCACCCACTAGAACCTGTTCGACATTCAAACCGACATCGCGGCAGATTTTGCGAGCAACGTGAGCGTTGTCCCCGGTTAGGATTTTCACGGCCACTCCGTGGTCGCGCAAAAGCTGCAGCGCTTTGGCGGCCGTCTCCTTCGGAGGATCGAGAAACGCGATGAATCCCGAGAAAATGAGATCGTCTTCGTCGGCGACGCCGAATTGGCCCGCGGCCTTGTCCACCGCTTTGTAGGCCACGGCAACAAGTCGCAACCCGTCATCATTATTTTCGTCGCGGAGTCGATGTAGTTTGTCGCATAGGTCGTGTGTTAGAGGCACGACTTTCCCGTTGTCTTCGACCGACGAACAGATTCCGAGAATTTCATCGACTGCGCCTTTACAGAAAAGCATGCTCGGCCCGCCGGCAGTCGGCTCCAACACCACTGACATACGTCGCCGAGTGAAATCGAACGGAATCTCGTCGATGCGATTGAAAGAGTGCGCGATTCCCCGGACAATTGGATCTTGCTGTCCGTGATCGATCACCGCCCGATCCAGAAGGTTTTTCAGACCGGTCTGAAAGAAGCTGTTTAAATAGGCGTGTTGCAGGACTCGATCGCTTGTTTCTCCATGAACATCGAGATGTTTGATGAGCACGACGTGATCGCGCGTTAGTGTGCCCGTTTTGTCGGTGCACAGCACGTCCATGGCTCCGAAGTTCTGAATCGAGTTGATGTGTTTGACGACCGTCTTTTCTCGCGCCATCCCCAACGCGCCGCGCGCGAGATTCGCGTTAACGACCATTGGCAACATCTCTGGCGTGAGGCCGACAGCGACGGCGACCCCAAAGAAAAATGCTTCGACCCAATTACCCTTGGTAATTCCGTTTATCAGGAAAACGATCGGAACCATTACGAGCATGAAGCGAATGAGTAGCCACGTCACCTTGTTGACTCCGCGATCAAATGCTGTTTGGGGTCTTCGCTCGATTAGTTTGGATCCGAGCCTGCCCATCTGCGTCCGCTGACCGGTATCGAGGACGAGCGCTGTTGACGTGCCGCTCACGACCGTGCTGCCCATGAAACAGAATTCCGGTGTGTCGAAATCTGAACGGCGTCCCGCCTCCGCGATGCGCACCGAGGGCGCGGCCATTTTTTCCACAGGCATGGCCTCGCCGGTTAGAACCGACTGGCTAACGAAAAGGTCCCGCGACTCAAAGAGACGCACATCGGCTGGAACCATGTCGCCGGCAGTGAGCTTGACGATATCCCCCGGCACCAGGTCTTCGATTACAACTTCCGAGGCGTTGGCATCGAGCGGGTCTGGTACTCGTTCTTCGATCGCCTCGTTCCCGGCGCGCAGTACAGTTGCCTTATTGCGAACGAGTAGGCGTAAACTTTCAGCTTTGACGAGCGAACGATAATCCTGCCAGAAGCGCAGCACCGTCGCCGAGGTGATCATCACGCACATGACGATCGTTCCGCGAAGGTCTTCGGTTAGGAACGAAATGATGCCGAGGACGAGCAAAACGTAGTTGAACGGGTTGCTGAATGAAGTCCAAAGGACGCGATACCAAGGGGGTAGTTTGTGCGGCACCGCGATATTGGGCCCCTGTTCTTCCAAACGGCGCTGCGCTTCATCCCACGAAAGTCCTTCCGGCGTCGTGTTCAATCGCGAGAAGAGATCGCCTATCGATCCGTCTAGCGAGATTTGCCGACCCGTTCGGCGTTCTAGATCCAGGGTTGCTACTGGCATCGGTTTACTCCTTTTGCGATCAATGTCGCCGCTACGTGTACGTGAGCACGCGCAATAACCTGAAGATTTAGACAGGTTTGAACTAGTCCTGCCGGATGAAACGCTTTGCCAGCGTGATAGTAAAAGTAGTGCCGTTCGCCTGTGTGGTTCGCAGATTAATCGTGCCGCCCAAGCGTTCGACAGAGGTCTTTGCAATACACAATCCTAATCCGAACCCGCCTTCGCTTCGGGACCGGGCAGTGTCCACGCGATAGAATCGCTCAAAGATTCGGTCGTGATGTTCAGGTGCAATTCCTGGACCTTGATCAGTCACGTCGATGGCTATCGTGTCGTTTGCCGATTCGCGTCCCGCGAGTGAAACCACGCTGCCCGGAGGAGCGTGCTCGATTGCGTTATGCAGCAGGTTTGCCACAGCATCGCCCAGTAGCTCACGATCTGTTGTGATGTGCAAATCGTGCTGAGCCTCTGCGCGAAGTCGCACGCCTTTTTCCTCAGCTAAAACGGCAACACTATCGCGCCATTCGATGAGATTTGACTCGACGGTTATGTCAAGCGGCTTGATGATCAGGTTCTCGGATTCCACCCGCGCTAACCGCAACAAGCGCTCGACAAGCGCATTCATTCGTTGCGCCTCCTCAAGCATGCTTCCGATGGTCTCGGTCAAATGAGCTGGATCGGTTTGCCCTTTGCGCAGAGCAATTTCTCCGACTGTGCGAATCGCTGTGAGCGGAGTCCGCAGTTCATGTGATGCGTCGGCGGTAAATCGTCTCAATTCATTAAGTAGCCGATCGCGCTTTTGTGCTTCGCGACGCAGTAACGCGGCCAGTCCTTCCAATTCGGGTGGCATGGGGCGAGATCCCTTTTCGTTGATACGCTGACCGATCCGACTAATCTCGGTTAAGCACCAGCCGGCAACGAACCAGCCGCCGACAAAAAATGCTGCTAGGGCAAAGATCGCCGAAGGTAGAATTTTGCCATGTTCTAGACTTGTTAGGCCAAGTGTTCGCGCGATGATTGCCAGAAGAAAAATCAGCGCTCCGGCTGCGAGCAGCCCAAAAGCGCCAGCAAGCCTGGTTCGTAATGAAAAGCGACCCCACCACGCTTTCACTCGGGCCTCTCTTCACGAAGAACTAGACCGATACCGCGCACCGTATGCAGCAGTTTGTGCGGATGCCCGTCGTCGATTTTGCGGCGCAACCGTGCGACATGTACGTCAATGACGTTGTCGATCGGCGTAGCGCGGTTCGTTTCGCGCCAAACGTCCCGCGCGAGTTGGTCTCGGCTAACGGCCTCCGACGCATGACATATTAGATATGCAAGCAGATCGAACTCACGCGGCGTCAGTTCTAATGGTTTGTCGCCGCGACTGGCGCGGCGCGTTTGGAAATCGACCGTCAAGTCACCGACCGTGCGACGGAGCGGTTCTGTCGGAACCGCGCGACGCAGCAACGCATGAACGCGCGCCAGCAGCTCCGCAAACGCAAAAGGTTTCGTTAGGTAATCATCTGCCCCGCCTTGCAATCCAATTACGCGATCGTCGACGGCGTCACGGGCGGTCAATAGAAGTATCGGCACGCGATTGCCGCGATCGCGCAACGCGTACAATACCTCCAGGCCATTGCGGCCAGGCAACATCCAGTCCAAAACGACCACGTCGCATGGTGTAGCCTCGATTGAATCCAAGGCATCCTTACCGTTCAGCGCGGCCCGGGCGCTAAACCCTTCGGCAGAGAATCCAGACACCAGGCCTTGCGCCGTTTTGGCATCATCCTCAACGATTAGGATTCGCTGCATTCATCACTTTAGCCATAAGCGCCACGCGAAGTCGAATCCGGCTTGCCGGGGCATTAGGCTTCGAATCGTGCGTGCTCTATACCCGTACCCCTTTCCCAAGCAGCGGTGGCCAAAACCCGGCCCTACCCCCGCCAGCCTGTGACGTGACGACGCCGGAAATAGTTGGTATTTATGATTGTTTTTGGTCTGTGGACTGCTTTCATGATCGCCGGCATCATCTGGGCAATTCAAAAGCGATAGCTAGCAGAATGGCGACCAAAGACCTAACCAGCCGATGAAGCCAGCGGCCCCATTTGAAAATGCGGTCAGCGTGATTGCCACGGCACCCTGCCGTGGCTTATCTCTTTTTCGTTAGACCTCATGCGCTGCTTAGCCATCGTTACCCTGCTGATCTGCTGCACATCAGCATTCGCGCAGAA
>JBEDUS010000083.1:0-2366 GCA_040414975.1 Candidatus Udaeobacter sp. | reverse complement strand
TTCTGGCATCGATCCATGTTTTCGATCTCTGCTCTCTGATGACTCGTTAGGACGAGGGAAACTGCACGTCGGTGGAAATGATTGAACGTTGCTGGACGTTATGAAGTCATAAATAGACTTAGGAATGTAGCGCGTCGGAAGGCAAAACCCGATTCACAGCAAGGCAAAAACAAGAACAAGCCCACTTTCGCTGGTGAACTAACAACAAACCCAAGTGCCGCCAAGGTCACTAGCCCTGAATGGCCCGCAAACGTGCGGAATTAGGCGGATTTGCCACCTTTCCGGCGTCGGCAGTGTTATTGGTAGCGGCAGACGGCGCTAACAACAAGAAAAACAACCCGTAGAACAAATGAGTGAACGAAATGAAACAAACGTCGGAAGACCGACGAAATACAACGAAAAGACGATTGGCCGCCTTTGCGAGGCACTTGCTTACGGAATGCCCATTAAGGCCGCCTGTGTCGCGGCTTCTATCGGTGTCACAACCCTACAGGAATGGCGCGAACGCTATCCTGAAATCGAGGAACGGATGGAGCAAGCGCGCGAGCAGTTGCGCGAAAAGGCGCTGCAAACGATTAAGACAGCCTTCCAAAGCGGTGAGTGGCGTGCCGCAGTGGCAGCCCTTAAGTTAGTCTTCCCTGAGTATCGGGAAAGCTCGAAAATCGACGTTTACGCCACTGCTTGCGCTTCCGGTGGTTCCATTCTCACGGCAGCCGACCATGAAAAACTGCTAGACCGTTGGGAAAAGGCACAGCTGGCTAACAGCGGCCAATAACGGAGACTTGATAAAAAAGGATTATCCTTCCCAGTCCTAGTTCTGAGGCCCAGACGCCCCTCCGCGACATCGAGACGCAACGCGGTCAGCCCAAGATATTCAAGCATTTCCGGACGTGCAGCATCGTAATTGCGTCGCTCCTCTGCGCCGCCTACTCGACCGCCGCTCAGAACCGCGACGACGCAGGTTCCGATCTCACCCAAAGCGCCGGTCAGTGGACCGCGTCAGGCGTATCCGTCCAGTCCGGTCCTTTCACTGTCGACATCCAACGGCAAGGCGACCGGCTCCAGGTCACATTGCCAGCTGAGATCAAGCTCGGAGCCGGGAGGGTATACCTCCTGGCTCGCACCGCCACCGGCATTTTTCGCTACGCCGATGACTCCGGCCGGATCATGGAGTTCACCTTGACGGGGCCGAATCGCGCGTCATTACTCATCACGAGCGCCGGGGGCGACGGACGAATCACATGCCAGTTGACGCGTGCGAGGTGATGCTGCCTAACCACTCGATGAAGCCAACGGCCCCAAATAGAATGAGCGCAAGCGTGATTGCCACGACACCCTGCCGTGGCTTATCTCTTTCTCGTTAGGCGGGATGACGCGCACTAACAAATCGAACCTTTTACCAAAGACAGTACGCCAGACATCAAATTAAGCAGATTGACGTAAGAATCGCGGGTCGCTAGGATTCAAAGGATGCTTCGCTGCGTTGGCCGCACGATTACGGTTCTCGCCCTTTGCTGCGCGATTGGATTACATTGGGTCGCGCTGCAGTCGTTCGCCTGGACGACCATGCTGATTGAGTATTCAAAGAGTGCGCCGCTGTGCAAGGCGATCGCTCAGACATTCGATGGTGACCATCCCTGTTCGCTTTGTCACATCGTCGCTACGGGAAAAGCCTCGGAAAAAAAGTCCGACATACAATCACCTGCTCCGAAGATCGACATTATCTACGTAGCAGGCTCGATTCGGTTGATATCACCTTTCGCTCTCTTCCAATACGCACATCAGGATTTCGCCGTCTCCGAAATTGAGCAGTCTCCGCCCTTTCCACCGCCGCGCTCGCTCCTGAGTTAGTTCGCGGTGAATCCGAGGCTGCTGCCGTGCGGGTGCACAGGTTGGCAGCGTCGCACCATTACTCACCCGAGACTGCCGCGCACAGACCGATTGCGCGTGCGTTCTCATTCTTTCGAAGGAACCAGATGAAAAAACTTTCTCAGATATTCGAGAGTGCCATTGTCCTATTGACGGCTGCTCTCCTGCCGAGCACGGGCTGGGCCTGTGCCTGCGGCTGCGATGTTTTCGATGTGGGGACAAGCTCGATGTTTCCCAACCAGCCTGGTGGAATGGTTTTCGTGGATTATGACTTCCAAGATCAGAACCAGAACTGGTGCGGCACATCGACAGCCCCGCGTTCAGATAATAGTGACCGAGAGATTAGAACCCACTTCACCGATGTCGGCCTGCAATACATGTTCAATTCAAGCTGGGGCATCCAAGTTGAGGTGCCGTATGATTTTCGCTTGTTCACGACAAAGAAAGATTCGGGCAAGCTCGCCACCGTTCAGTGGAATCAGTTTGGTGACGTTCGT
>JBEDUS010000082.1:0-2653 GCA_040414975.1 Candidatus Udaeobacter sp. | reverse complement strand
GTTAGTCCTCAAGACTCGGATTCCGCTGGCAAACGTGAAAGGGCGGATGGACCATCTTGGCGTTGACCTCAAGGGTCAGCGACTCTTCGCCGCCGCGTTTGATAATCACACGCTCGAGGTGATTGACCTCAAGGCCGGGCGCCAGGTGCACACGATTACAGATCTGAACCAGCCCCAATCGGCATTCTACGATCCGGACACGAATCGCCTTTTTGTGCCCTGCGGCGGCGACGGCGCAGTCAAGATATTTGACGGCACCACGTTTCAGCTCCTCGACACTGTGAAGCTTTCAAGCGACGCGGACAACATCCGCTACGACGCACGCAGCAAGCGCATACTCGTCGGCTACGGCGGCGAAAAATTTTTGTTTGGCAAAGTCGTGCGCGGGGAAGGAGACGGCGCGCTCGCGTTTCTCGATCCGATGGGGAAGAAAACGGGCGAGATTTCCGTCGATGCGCATCCCGAATCCTTTCAGCTGGAGAAAATGGGAACTCGCGTTTTCGTGAATGTCCCCGACCGGCATGAGATTCAGGTCGCCGATCTCGCCAAAAACCGCGTGATCGCGCATTGGCCCGTCAGCTGCGAAGACAGCTTCCCCATGACCTTCGACGAAGCCCATCATCGCCTCTTCGTGGAATGCCGTATGCCCGCGAGCCTGGTGGTCTTCAATACCGAGACGGGCAAGAGCGTGGCATCGGTCGAAGGACCCAGTTCGGACGATATCTTCTATGACGCGAGCAAAGGCAGAGTGTACGTACTCGGCCAGACAATGCAGGCTGGTGACCCCAGGGCCGTTGGCGCCGGCTTCATAGACGTCTTCCAGCAGAAAGACCCCGATCACTACAGCAAAATTGCAAATTATCCGACGGGCCCAGGCGCGTGGACCGGTTTCTTCGTGCCAGACTGGGGCGAACTTTTTGTCTCCGCGCGCAGCCAGGGCGACCAGAGCGCCGCAATTCTCGTGTACGAAACAAAATGAGCACTAGAAACACACAGTTACGATGTTCGATGAGTTAGAACGCACGCTAAGAACAAAGCAACTTAATCTCGTGTTTCGTACACCCATAGCTCGGCACCACGATCGGCGCGAGCTGGAATCGCCAAATAGAAGCTGTTATGTTTCCCAACCTGGCCAGTGTAAGCACTGGTCCGAGCGCCGATAGTCGTCGGAATTTTCGCAATGCGCTCGTAACGATCAGGATCAATTTGCTGGTAAATAAAAATGAAGCCCTCTCCGCTCGTGACGTAGATCCGCTTGCGATCCTGATCATAAGACATGTCGTCGGTGTCGATTGCGCCCGGTAAGCTGGCGATCTCTTTCCCCGTGTCCATATCGAGCACCAGCAAACGTGCAGGCTTGCGGGCGGCTACGAATAGGCGGCGGTGCTCCTCATCGAGCGCCATGGGGAAATTCGTCCCAGCGCTCTGAAGCTTCCATTTCTCAATTTTGCGTGTATTGCGGTCGATGACGGCGATCTGGCTGATCGAAGCGAGGTTCACGAAAATCTTCGGACCTCTCTCCTCCAGCTGAAAAGATTCCGGATGGACTCCGACCTCGAAGTCTTCGAGTTTTTTGTTGGTCGTTGCGTCGAAGACGCCGATGGCACCCTCGCCGTAACCGACGTAGACGCGCTTCGCGACCGGATCGTAGCGGAGTTGGTCGGCATCTTCGGAAAATTTGACGGTATCGATCAGCCGGTAAGTGTTTGCATCGAGAATCTTGCATGAGCCATCGCCTTCACTTGAGACAACGATGCGGTTCAGGTCAGCAAGATATGCCACCATCTGCGGCTTGATGAAACCTTCCTGAACGCTGCGCTCTCGCCGGCCGCGAGCGGTATCCAGGACCTCCACACTGTCGTTGCCGTAAACGGCCGCGAACACTCGGCCACCATTGTTATCCACGGCCATGTGGTCAAATCGGCCAACAACGCCAGGAATCGGAATAATACGAACCAGAACCAGCGGTGCGGACTCGTCAGTAGGGAGCTCTTGCGCGGCTGCGCAGGCCAAGAACACTGCGAATGCGACTACGACATGCCAGCTCCGCAATCGCTTCATTTTTTATCTCCTAGCAAATGGAATTTTGCCTTGGACTGTTACAACGTACGTCACGCCGATCGACGAATGGGGCGGTTCGATCTTACTTGCCAGGCACCACAACGAAAAGGCCTTTGCCGTAAACGGGAACAACGACGTGACCGTTTTTCGCATTCACAGCGACCGAGTGAACTCCACCGCCTTCAAAGGAAATCTCCCTCACAAACTCTTCAGTGGCTGTATTGTCGATGCCAACCGCTCCACTAACAGCCGTACTCAACTCAGTCGCTCGAGCGGTTCGACCGCCCCCGGGCCGTACCGCTCTGTCGGAGTGAGGAGGAAGGGATGCTGACGATTACAGGGACTTCGTGTTTCAGTAGGGTACTTTCGCCACTGCCGGGACGCTCGTATACTTCTTCCGGCGAGTCACAGCCTGTAAGTCGTTTAGCAGAAACGAACGGGGTACATGGTGGAATTTCGGTCATTTCAGCAATGGCTTGAACGGCGCGGCAAAATCGCCAGGGGATCACGTTTCAGTCGGATACCGAGATGCAAGGATTCCCCAGACTTTAGCGTAATCAGTCCTCCCTTACCTTGCCAATTCTCTCCACCG
>JBEDUS010000081.1:0-3024 GCA_040414975.1 Candidatus Udaeobacter sp. | reverse complement strand
AGAATCATCCCGCCATTCGCATGGCCGTTTCGTATGCGCCGAGCAACCGCACCCGAAAATGGTCCCACGTAAAATTTTCAACTACACGACGTCTCGCGGCGCTGCCCAGTTGCTGAACAATTTCAGGATGTCGATGCAAATGCTGGAGCGCCGCGGCGATCGCGTCCACATCACCCGGTTTCACGATGATTCCGTCGACACCATCGCGGACGACATCGCCAGCCTCCTGCGTTGTGATTTGTGGCAGCGCGCATGCGGCAGCTTCGTATGTCACTTTGGCACTTCCCTCCCATTGCGATGGAAAAACGTGAACCGTTCCCTGGTTAAGATAGTTTTCCGGATCGCGCACAAATCCCACCACTCGGATGTTGTCGCGCCAGAATTGTTTGAGAAATGGCTTTGCTTCGTCATGCACATGACCTACCAGCCACAACTCGGCGTCGGGCAGATTGAGGCGATGCCATGCCTCGAGCAGGTGTTGGATGCCTTTGCGTTTAATCAATGCTCCGGAAAAAATCGCGCGAAATTTTGCTGGGCGTTCGCCCGGTTTGAAGCGTTCCACATCCACTCCGCGGGGCAGATAAAAGAGTTTTTCCTCCGCGAAACCGCGTATGCGAAACGTGTTTGCCGCCTTCTGCGATAACACAAGCAGCAGGTCGGCCAGTTGATATTCTTCTATGAAACGCCTTCGCTGGAGCAACAGTCTGGCTTTCCACTTTGGGACCCCGAGAGTCTTGCTTGCGGATTCAGCAGTCTTTGGCCAATCGATTTTTTTTTTGCCACCGTCGCGATGCCAGGTCGGGATCTCGACGATGGAAGGGATCCGGCGTTGTCTTGCTACTCGCAGCGAGCGCAAACAGTCGCCCGACCAGCTGTGAAACAAATCGTACCGCCCGGTGGCCAGATGCCGGGATGCGATCCAATCAAGGTACTTTTTTTTCGCCCCATAGTAATAGGGACGATCGAAAAATGAGATGAGGCGTACCGGATGCCAGCGCAAAGAATGAATCAGCGAAGCGGGAATCTCCTTTTGCCGATTATCATAAGCGATCGCTTTACCCAGGAATCCCCCGCGATAGGACGCACGTAACGTTTCAAATGCATCCGTATCCAAGCCGGATCCGCCGATGCGCGCGAAAATCGAATAGAGCAAATGCCTTGGTAAAGTGCGCGCTGGATGTGAGGCAGAACGTAATTGCACAGGAGCGTTTAAGATTTCACCTGGCATCGCGTTAGTATTCTGGCGAACGTGAGGCATGTAAAGTAGCGTTCTAAACGAGAAACGCAGGACGCCTGTTTCATTTTGGATGAGAGAAAAGCTCCGCATCGTCTTTGTTCGGCGCGGCTATTCGCCGACTGGTGGTTCAGAGGTGTACTTAAAACGCCTTGCCCGCGGCTTAATTGAAGCCGGACACGATGTGCAACTCGTTACGACAAATGACTGGCCGGACGCCGAGTGGTCATTTGGATCGATCAGACGCTTGGGGTCCAGATCGCCAATTGGGTTTGCCGATGAGCTGCAAAAAGTCCAGGCGTCACTTCAGTGCGATGTTTTGTTCAGTCTTGAGCGCGCCTGGAGCTGTGACGTTTATCGGGCCGGTGACGGAGTTCACCACGCCTGGCTCGAGCGCCGAAGGAAACTTGAGCTGCCTTTGAAACGATTCGTCCGGAGGCTCAGTGCGAAGCATCGTGATCTGTTGCGCCTCGAGCGATCGCTCTTTTCCGACGGCAACACGAGGCGTCTGATCACTGGCTCGCAAATGGTCAAAGACGAAATTGTCAATACCTATCGTTACCCGCCGGAAAAGATCGACGTTGTTCGCAACGGTGTTCCGCTGCAGAAATTCCAATTCGATTCGGAGCTTCAGGAAAAATCGCGTGAGGATTTGAAATTGAAGCCTGACCAAACCGCGCTGTTGTTTGCGGGCTCTGGGTGGGAGCGCAAGGGGCTGCTCTTTGCCATCGAAGCAGCTGCGCTTTGCAGGGATCCCAAGATGCGGTTGCTGGTTGCCGGCCGCGGAAATGCAAGGCTCTATAAGACGAAACGCCTCCGCTTTTGGCGCGAAGAGCCGGTGCGATTTCTTGGCGAAGTCGCGGATATGCTGCGTGTTTACGCTGCGGCGGACATTTTTATTCTGCCAACGATTTACGATCCATTTTCCAATGCCTGTTTGGAAGCGCTCGCCTGCGGTCTGCCTGTAATTACCACGCGTTGCAACGGTTTTAGCGAAATCATCGAGAACGGCGTGCACGGCTCAATTATCGATCATCCAGGCGATTTCCTCGCTTTGCGCGACGCAATTCGCTTCTGGTCTGATCCTTCACGGCGCGCCGCGGCGAGATCAACAAATACCCGACGCGCAGCGCAGTTCGACATTTCAAGAAACATCGAGCAAACGCTGGAAATTTTCGGGCGCGTTGCGTCTGGATAATGCACGCGTCTTCTGGGGAGCATAGGCTTGCTAACCTATCGTCGTCGGCAGCACGCCGACGATTTCCGAGTCGTCACAGGAATTCCTGTTACGAACGTTCCAAGACCCTTCCGGCCGAGTGCCAAAAGGGACAGGCACAGCAGACTGTGCGCTGGCACGTTCTAGACGTGATCTAACTAGAGGCGGCCAGGGCAGCCTGTGTATCCGGGAAAATTTGAAACACCTGGTCCAGCCGCGAGATTTCGAAAATTGATCGCACCGTTTCCTGCAAACCAGCCAGCGAAAATTTCCCCCCATAGGCTTCGACCTTTTGCATTGCTTGAATAAGAGCCGCTAGACCTGCGCTATCGATATAAGTCACGTCCGAAAGATCGATTACAACGCGTTCAGTTTTTTTCTCAATCATAGCGTTGAGCGATGCCGTGACGACAGGAGAGACATGCAAATCAATTTCGCCCTTAAGTGGCAATACATTTGGCCGGTCCCGATGCGGTTTCGGAGGAGACGGAGCAGCGTTCTTTTTCATTCAACCCTTCATTCGTCAATGGATCACCATCCGAGCGTATGGATCACTCTTTCTACATTCGAAAGA
>JBEDUS010000080.1:0-4330 GCA_040414975.1 Candidatus Udaeobacter sp. | reverse complement strand
TTAGCAGTGCAAAGGCCGACGTCGCGCATCCGACAGCGTCAAGCGCATCCAGCGGTTTTCCACCTTGCCGCCTAGCCTCTGCGGCAAAAATGCAGGATTCAATCGCGGCAGCAATTTGTGCAGTGATGGTGTCCTGATCGGTAAAGCCAGCGTCCAGTCTCCAAGTGTAGCTCCGCACCCAGATATGGAGACCGACGATGCCTTCAATTAGACGCACGGTCAGACGCACCTGATCGCTCGCTCTCCGCGGTCCGCAAATAATCAAATAACGAACGCCAAGTTCACTCCCAATTGCCCGTGGATCATCGCCGTCACTGAACGTGCAGTTGGATGCGATCACGTCAAACGATCGGCTGCGCACAACAGCGGCTGTCAGATCGTCTGTAATTCCATTTACAATGCGAGCAAGCTCTTCGTCACCACCACCGGCGGTCGATGAAACGATAGCCAAGGAGAGTTTATCGGGCGGGATGAGGATCGGGACATTTGTTTCGGCTCTGGTCTCGCGGACGGCGCCGGTAAAGCGAAACCCGTTGCGCGGCGATGTTTTGATCAATCGCTGTTGGGTCCCATCGTCTCCGATGGCTCTCCGCGCCGCGTTAATGCGCGTGCTTAGCACCGTGTCGGAAACAACGCGACCGCGCCAAACGGCCTCGAAAATATTTTCGCGACTCACTACGCGGTCGCAGTTCTTGATTAAAAAATGCAATAAATCAAAAACCTGCGGCTCGCAGGGCCGTATTATTCCATCGCAGCGCAATTCCCGCCGTACTACGTCCAGCGTGTAGTTTTCGAACTTGTATTTCACCAGGTTGGACTTCCCGATTAGGAAATCGTCGCGCCCCAAGGGATAGTCATTATCAGTAGCTGCTCTGAAGGAAAAATGAAAGTTTTCTGAAAATACTTCTGTGACGCACGTCACATCCTCAAATGCCGCTTTCGAGAGTCTATTCGCACGGGCGACTCGTTTTTTTCACAGGCATGGAGGCAAGGCAACAATGACCGTAACCAGTCAAACCCAAACGTCAACGAATCTCATTAGTCGGTTGCTTGCTGCCTTTGATGATTCCGACCTAAGCGTCGTAGTCCTTTTCTGCACGCTGGCCTTGTTGGCATCGATCTACTTCGTGAACCATTTGCCAGCCGAAGCCGCTCTCATGGCGCAGTTTCCCTGATTGAACGACGGAACGCCTGCCTTAAGCAGAGGCATCTGTACCCATCCAGTGGGCATCGGGGGCAACCCATCACTGCAACCGGCCTTGCCGCCAAAACGAAGCGAGCCCCATGAGCGATTCAACAATTCTGAGTCGGGTGACCAAGTGCTCAATGCGCTCATCGATGGGACCTCAGTTGGCTTCGTCAATGATCACTCAATACTGGCGTCCTATCCTTTTGGTGTTCCTGCCTTTTGCCGCTGGCTACTTCCTTTCGTATTTCTTTCGCACCATTAATGCGGTGATTGCGGGACAGCTGACGGCGGAGCTCGGTCTTGACGCGTCGCATCTCGGACTAATGACGTCGGTATATTTTCTGACTTTCGCGGCCATTCAGTTACCGCTTGGCGTCTTACTGGATCGTTTTGGGCCTCGGCGAGTGCAAAGCGGACTACTCCTCGTTGCCGCCTTTGGCGCGGCATTATTTGCAAGGAGCGACCAATTTGCAACGCTCGTGGTCGGACGCGCTTTGATCGGCTTTGGCGTTGCCGGTGCATTAATTGCCGGGCTTAAGGCAATCGTGTCGTGGTTTCCAAAGGAACGCATACTTCTCTTCAACGGCTGCTTCATTATGCTGGGTACGTTAGGGGCAATATGCGCGACATCGCCGGCCGCGTGGCTGCTGGCGTATATCGGCTGGCGGGGTTTGCTCGATGTGATGGCCAGCGTGACGGCCGCGACTGCGCTTATCATCTTCTTAGTTGTACCGGACTCTCCCCCGCATATCCCCGAGGCGCCACGTAGTTCCTCTGCGGGGCTCAGAGCCATCTTTGGCGATCGACGCTTTTGGCGTCTCGCGCCGCTTTCGACCATGTGCATTAGCACCGCTTGGGCAGTTCAAGGCTTATGGGCGGCGCCTTGGCTCGCAGACGTCGACGCATTGCCTCGCGCTAGCGTCGTGCTGCACCTGTTCGTAATGGCGGTCACTTTAAGTGCCGCCGCACTAGTACTTGGCCTTGGTGCCAACCGACTGCGTAGTCGGGGGATTCCAACGCAGACTATTCTCGGCTACGCGGCACTTCTGTTTGTGGCCGCAGAATCGGTGTTGATCCTCGATGTCCGCTCCGTCTCGTATGCGTCATGGGCGGTGGTCGCTGGCATGGGCGCTGGCACGGTTCTCAGTTATTCAATCCTTGCCCAATATTTTCCAAAGGAGATTGCCGGACGTGCGAATGCGGCGCTCAACATCTTCCATATTGGCGGTGCATTTGTTCTGCAGGAAGTAATTGGTTGGATAATTAATCTATGGCCCGCATCTGGCGGACACTATCCGGCAATCGCCTACAAAGCCGCGCTGGGGCTTATGATTGTCATGCAGATTATCGCCATTATTTGGTTCGCGCATCTCGATCAGAAGCTGCGGACATTCGTTCCAAAAGTTATCCGACGACGGGTTTTCGATCATCGAGTAATTGCGGTCAGCCGCTTGGCACGCGGATCGTGGGGGGATTGGCAGCCATGACCGACGAAACCTACGTCTCGTTACTGGTATGGATCATTTGCGCGTTGATGTTTTCTTGCGGGGTTGTCGCAATTGGGCAGCACCCCGAGTGGTTTGGTGCGTAGACGATGCTCCAACAGTATCAATCACTCACATAAAGCTTGGCGAAGATCTGCCGTGTTCGGACCAACTGAATATGCCTTCGCGGCAATGTGTTGTTTCGGTATCAGCGATTTTATTTACAAACGTTCCGCCGGGACTGGTATCAAACCGATGCACTTTATTACAAGCCAAACGCTGGTTTTCTGCCCGCTCATTGTTGGTTACGCATGGCTTACAGGCACTTTAGTCTTGATCCCGGCAGCTCTGTGGAACGGCATCGCCGGCTTGTTCATGCTGATCGGATTTCTGCATTTCTTTAAAAGTCTCACAACTGGTTCGGTGAGCGTCAACGCGCCAATCTTTCGACTGAATTTCATTGTCACAGCGGCCCTCGCAATTCTGATCCTGCACGAGTCTGTATCAATCCTTAAAGTTGTTGCCATCACTTTTGCAGTTGCTGCCGCATGGCTGCTACTTGGTATCGCCGGTGGAAAGACCGCACAGACTATCGACCGTCGGTCTTTCATCAACGTGGCGATCGCCACGATTGCTCTTGGTTCGGCGAATTTCTTTCACAAGCTTGGACTTTCAGCGGGAGCACTCCCGGAAACGGGCATCGTGGCATCAGCGAGCGTGTTTTGCGCGCTCGCAACGATCATGACGATTTTCAAAAATCGCAAATTTGATGTTCCGTCTGAAGCCTGGAAACATTCCAGCCCCGCGGCAGTCGCCTTGGTCTGTGCATTCCTATTCCTGCTGCACGCACTCACGAACGGGCCCGCAAGCGTTCTTGTTCCAATAGCGCAAATGGGCTTCATCGTTCCTGCCGTACTCGGCATCGCTTTCCTCGGCGAAAAGCTCACTGCACGAAAGGTTGGTGGACTTGCTGCCGCGGTTGCAGCACTCGGGGCGCTGGCGGCGAGCTAAAGCGGGATTGCACTTGGTTTTCGATTTCGCTTGGTGACGTAATGAAACCGGAAGACAAATTTCGGCACGACCTTTTTCTAAACCCGCTCGCGTGGTTTTTTGTGTTGCTTTTACTTGTTACCGCATATCAGAACCACCTGTTGAAGGCTCAACTAAATGTCGTTTGCGACGCGATTGAGATGCCGCGTGTTCTTCAATCCAGCTCCGTTCTTGAGAAAGCTCAGGACCTTTGTGAAGACCGTCCGGCCGATACAGCACTTATGCCGGTAGATTGAAACGGCTGTGCCTGCCGGCGACTGACGATCAATAACTGTGAAAATCATCGCGATGACGCTGATGAGCGTCCCAAAAACGCCACCGCAGTTCGATTCGGAGATTGCTGCCTTCCGTCCACCCCAGCTTCGCCAGCCCACCCCAGAGCGCTGCGACCTCAGACAGCGCGGTCCGATCGCTCTCCGCATAGCCCATCAGGACACCCATCAGCCGCGTCTTGTCCGACGGCTGCGCGCGAAGTAATCGGCCACGACCGCCGCGCCGCCGGCTAACGTGATGAACTCGCGCCGCCTCATTCGATCACCTCGTCGGCGCGGCCGGTAAGAGGTAACGGCACCGTAATGCCAAGCGTCTTAGCGGTCTTGAGATTGAT
>JBEDUS010000079.1:0-5693 GCA_040414975.1 Candidatus Udaeobacter sp. | reverse complement strand
ATTTTTTTCCATCGACGGCGATTTGGTACTGGCTAACGTCGGCACTCTTGGTGTCGGTATCTGCATCTGGATTTTTCCCCCAGCGTTCGACTGGAAAAAAGAAATCCTGTTGCACTTTCGGTCCCGTGTTGTGCATCCGGTAACGCACCTCCACGGCCGCGTACTCGGGATGCAGATCAATTTTGAGCGTTTCGTCCTCGATCGTGACGTCAGTCTTGTGATTTTTGTCAGAGGCGCTTGCACTACCGGTTCCCGGAACGCCGGTCTGCCATGCGCCCCCATTGGCTAAAAGGGCGGTCGTTCCAATGACAAGCGACGCGATCCCGATCACTAGAGTTTTCATTTCCGCACGTTTTAGCATATTGCTGTGGCACATGGCGACGCGAGAATCTCGCGCCGCCGCTTATTTTTCCGATCCAGCGACGTGCTCGTGATGATGCTCGCCATGAGTCTGCAGCGACGGGCGAATCCGCAAGAAAAATTCAAAGGCGTAACCGAGATCATCTCCGTAGTAACGATCCAGACTATCGGGTCGATCGTTGATGGTAAACTGCGTGCCGAGTCCGATGTCGAGACCGTTACCGTGCGATAAATCGCGCACATAACCGATGGTGTAGCCGCCAATTGGGAAGATGCGGGATTCGTCCTGCGGATCGAGAACCAACTCGTGACCGGACTTTTCCACTCGCTCCCACCGTAGATAAACAGTGTCACGTCCGCGCTGATAGTTTGACTCGACTAGGAATGATTGTGTTTTGCCCTCGCTGGTAGCGTTATTCTGTCCCCACACAAAGCTGTTCGACCAATTGCTGTCGTGGTCGAGGGGCAGATTGTAAATGGCTGATGCGGTTGTGCGATGGATGTTTGTCTTGGGGTCGAGTGCTTCGGGGCTTTCGATGTAGCCGAACGAACCTTGCAACGCGAGATTTTTGGTAGGATTCCAGGAGATGCGGCCGCTGTAAGAATCAAAACGCGGCCGGTCGAAATCGTAACGGTTTTCGTCTGGTTCACGTCCGGTGAAGATGCTGCCTTCAATTTTCACATTGCGCCAAACCAGACCGGCCGTGGCCACCCCGAACGTAATGTGCGTGGAGTCCTGCCAGTGGTGTCCGATTGGCGCATCGGGATTGTCCATCGCCGACGGACGATGCATATAGGTGGGCGGTCCCAGCGCGGGTTCGCCCGGATAACCGAAATAGAGATACGCGCTAAAATCGTGATCGAACTTCTGCGAGAGGCTCACGGATAGCTCATCGAAAAGATCGTGCGGGTGCTGTCGATCGTGCAGCGGTTGGTCGTGCCAAGATTCGCCGGTTTGAAACAAAAGCGGATAACCGCGTCCACCTTCCGTTAGCGGGTCAAGGCTCATCATCAAGCGCGCGCCGATCTGAGTGCTGTCGCCAAGCGGATGCGAATACATGCCCATGATCCAGTTAGGTGCATCGATTCGGTCATCGCCGCGTCTTGTGCTTACGTTCGTGTAACGCGGGAAAATCGCGCCATGCAGCATCAGCATATCCTCACCGAACATACACATTTTGCCGTACATCGGCGATGAATCCGGCAGCCAACTCGTGCCGGAACCTTCCCGACTCATGGGATCTGCAAGGTCAATTGTGGAATACATCGACATCGACATCGCCATCGCCATTGAGCTCGTCCCGTGCTCGTGATCGCTCGCTGCACCGGATGAATGCGAAGGCGGGTGCTGGTGCATTTCATGGGAGGAATGCGACATCTGAGAATTCCCTTGGATTTTTATTGGCACGAGTTTCGCCCCGCATTTTGGACAATTGCCTGGATGTTCTGTCACGACTTCCGGGTGCATCAGGCAGGTGTATTTTTGTTTCTTCTGATGCTCTTTGGCCGGGCGAATGACGTCGATCGGCGCTACCTGTGCACTGCCGCTAATCGCGAGCATCGTTGCACTAATGAGAATAAGAATCCGTCCCGGCATTTTGGTTGTACGTCTTCTGTAGTGGCAGCCGTGTCGGCTACGTCGATCTGTGCCAAGACAGCGGCACGCCTGCCGCTACAGCGGAAGTTCGAGACCCGAAAGCCGTCGGGGCTCGTTAGCCGACGGGCGGTGGCGCGTGAGCGAAAAGGCTCCGCTGCAAAATCAATTCAGCGAACGAATGTGCATCCGGCGGGCCCGTGTCGAGAAACGATGGTACCAGGGCAATTCGTAAATGCTCAACGCCCGCGCGTTCCTCTCGGAAAAAATCGACACTGGAAAGGTTCGCGTCATCGCGAGCCCAACTCTTAGTCGCAACTGGAGCGACCGCGCGCAAAGTTCTGCAGCACTGTGCTCCAGTCGATTGCTTTTCGTGTTTCGCCGGCTTGGAATGAAACGGGCACCCGGTGGAGTCCGTCTTTGTTGCCAGTGCGGCGAACGCACAGTGATTTGAAATCGCAAACCACGAGCAGAACGCAACGACGACAATTGCGCCACGCAGGCTGGATTTCATATTCGCGTACATCGTGCAGCTCATCCGAATGCTCAAATATTTTCTTCTACTTCGGCAATCGGCGCAGCACCAGTCGCTGTGACCTCCGGGGGAGCCGACGGCACGCTCGTCGGCATGGCCCGTTGAGATCCGACTGATGACTGCTGGATGCGCGTCGACATCAGCATCGCAGTAAAGAGCAAAGCGGCCGCGAGATAATACGGTGCCCCGGGCAGGTGAATGGGATTCTTGGGATCGATAAACCATCCAAAAATTCGAAGGAACAACCATGGACCGACAATGAACGTGATCGCGCGCATGCTTTGTAGTGCGCCTTGCAATTCGCCTTGGTCGCGCTCACTGACGCGATGAGTCATCATGCTTTGGGCGGCTGGCATCGAAATATTCCAAAGTGAAATGATCGGGATCGAAGCTAGCAACCATGCGCCGGTTTTGGCCAGGCCAGCGACAAGCATCCCGCTCGATCCAAAAAACTGGCCGATGTAAAGCGTTCGCTTTTCGCCAAAGCGTTTCACCATTATTCCGGTCAGCCCGCCGGAAATCACTGCGGTGACGATTCCGACAATCATGAGCGAAAGCCCTATCATTCCCTGGCTCCAGCTGTAGCGATAAATGGCGTAAAGCGCCCAGACGCTGAACACATTGTGTGCGAGATAGGCCAGAAATTGGATCGTGGTCAGGCGCCAAAGCTCATGATGAGAACGCAACAGCGCGAGGGAGCCGACCGGGTTCGCCCGCCGCAACTCGAACTGTTTTCTCTGATTTTGCGGCAACGATTCCGGCACGAAGAAGAAACCCCATAGCCAATTCGCCAGGCTGAGACCGGCTGCAATCCAAAACGCGAGACGGGGACTGAAGTCGCCTGCCAATCCGCCAATTGCTGGTCCGAACGTGAATCCGATCCCGAATGCCACCCCGATCAGGCCGAATGCTCCAGCCCGCTTTTCTTTCGGCGTGACGTCGGCGATGTAAGCCATCGCGGTCGGAATGCTTGAAGTCGTGATTCCGGAAATGATTCGGCCGAGGAAAAGCCAGCCCAACGTGGGCGCCATCGCCATCACGATGTAATCCAATCCGAGACCGAGATTTGAGAGCAGGATGATCGGTCGTCTGCCAAATCGATCCGACAAAACTCCGAGCCATGGTGAAAAGACGAACTGCATCAGCGCGAAGACGACAGCGAATCGTGCGCTCCACTTGGCCGCATCGGTCATCTCGCCGCCCAGAAAATCAAGAATCAGCTTGGGCAAAACAGGAATGATCAAACCCATCGCCAGAATGTCGAGGGTTACAGTGACCAAAATGAAAATGACGGCGGCTGGACGAGATCTCATTGCAAGATCGACAACTGTAGAGGCAGCTGTGTCAGCCGCAAAATTCAAATGATGCAGGCGACACGCGTGCCGCTACAGTGGGAACAGTTTGCTGCGGCGAACGCTTCTGCATCTGTCGCTAATGATACGAGTCTCCTATCGCTCGCCAAAGACCGAAGTCCGCGAGAGCAAAATCCATGGACGCGGTTTGTTTGCGACTGCGGACATTGCGAAGGACGAAATCGTGGCGGTGAAAGGCGGGCGCATTATTGATCGAAAGACGTTGCGCGAAAAAATCACGCCACGGCTTGGGCCGGTGGAAATCCAGATCGACGCCGATTTATTCATCGCGCCGGTCACCGACGAAGAGCGCGAGCTCGCGATGTTGTATTCCAATCACTCCTGCAACGCGAACCTCGGAATGCGTGGCGAGATCACGTTCGTAGCGATGCGCGACATCCGAGTTGGCGAAGAGCTTACCCACGATTGGGCGATGACAGACGACGATGATTACTCCGTTGAATGCAAATGCGGCGCACCCAACTGCCGCAAAATTCTAACGGGAAAAGACTGGCAGCGCCCCGAATTGCAGCAGCGCTATGCGGGATATTTCTCACCTTATCTGACGCGAAAGATCGCCGCTTTTTATCCCGCCACCAACTCACAGGGGAGTAATGCATGAGTAAAATTATTCGAGGAAGTTGCCTCTGCGGCGGGAGTCCGTTTCGAGGTTACCCCGCCTTTTATCCGGGCTGGTCACTGTCATTGCGAACGCTGCCGCAAGCACTCCGGAACCGCAGTCTGCACGCAGGCGCGCGTGAAGAAGGAGCAATTCCGTTTGTTAGAGGGTGAGGAGCTGATTCGCGTGTACGGAAAGGGGGAGGGTGCGGTGAAAGCTTTTTGTGTTAAGTGCGGCTCGAGCTTGTTCGGCGGCGATTGGCCGGAGGGCGATCAAGTATCAATTCGGATGGGGGCCTTCGACGATGATCCAGGGATTCGCCCGCAATTTCACACGTTCGTCGATGATCGCGCGCGGTGGGACGAGATCACCGACAACCTGCCTCAATATCGCGGAGCTTGGTGCGAAAATGCGCAGTCTTACAATGAAGGCGCACCTTGAGTCTGTGAATCCGACCACCATGAAATCAGGCGAACTGGACGAAGTTTCGAAACCTTGGTTTCCTAGCTGTCCTGTATGAAAAACTTATTACCGACCGTTTTGTTTGTAGGAACCACGCTCGCGGGCATCGCAGGTTGCGCGCAGATAAAAAAGCCGGTGCCGCAAGTCAAGGCGGCTGCAGTCGGTTCGCGTTTCGATCAAATCGGGTACGTTGCGCTGTATGCCGGTGAACCGTGCGCGCCGCAAATCATGTTCGATTTTCACGGTGCGGGGTCAATGGTTTGGCTCGCGGCGCCAATGCGCGAGACGAGAGTCCTCACCGACGCGGCGAAAAAGAACCGCCGCGTTCATATTCTCGGAAGATGGCGACATGGCGGACAATCGAACTGCAGCTACGTCGAAGTTACGAGTGCAGAATGAACGGATAAGACCGAACCAAATCGCACATGTTGCCGGAGGGAGATCGGGCGCTTGCAGGTTCAGTAGCGATAATGCTCTGACTTGAACGGTCCTTCGACCGGCACACCAAGATAATCGGCTTGTTTTTGGGAGAGCTTGGTGAGCTTTACGCCGATTTTTTCCAGGTGGAGGCGCGCAACCTCTTCGTCCAGTTTTTTCGGCAAGACGTAAACGCCGACTTTGTATGTATCGCGATGTTTCCAGAGATCCAGCTGTGCCAGGACCTGATTGGAAAACGAGTTCGACATGACAAAGCTTGGGTGGCCGGTGGCACATCCGAGGTTTACCAATCGACCTTCGGCGAGCAGGAAAATCTCGTGGCCATCTGGGAAC
>JBEDUS010000078.1:0-8673 GCA_040414975.1 Candidatus Udaeobacter sp. | reverse complement strand
TTCTGGCTGATTCGATCCGTCTCCAGCAAGTGTTTTGGAACCTGATTAACAATGCTGTGAAGTTCACAGCACCTGGCGGAGAAATTGCCATCCACACCTCCAATGATGACTGTGGCCACTTTCATTTCGAGATCACAGATAATGGGATTGGAATTGAACGCGAACGTCTCGCCTTGCTCTTTAAGCCATTCGAGCAGGCTGATCCTTCCGTTACGCGTGAGTTTGGTGGCCTCGGACTAGGTCTGGCTATTTCAAAGCACCTTGTCGATCTGCACAATGGCAGAATTGAAGCTGAAAGTCGGGGACGGAGTTTCGGGGCTACGTTCAGGGTAACGCTAGATGCCCTGGCGGAAGGAGCCGGAGAAGGTTGGACGGATTCTGCCTCTCCCAAATATGCTCCGAAGCAGTTGCGCATTCTTCTCGTGGAAGATCATCCGGACACCCGACATGCCTTGTCACGCCTGCTCGCGCATTTTGGCCACGAAACGTCGGTAGCCGGTAGCAGCAAACGCGCTTTAGAGGTCATGGCGTCGCAACGATTTGATCTTGTTTTGTGTGACATTGGTCTGCCTGATGGGAACGGCTACGAGGTTATCTCAAAAGCCAAGCGACGTGGCCCATTCAAGGCAGCCGCGATCACCGGCTTTGGCACCGATGAAGATGTTCGACGCTCCAAGGAGGCGGGATTTGATTTCCATCTTATTAAACCGGTAGATCTTGAAGAGTTACAGGGCGTTCTTGAACAAGTTGTCGAGGCTTCCGTTGGTGACGCAACGAAACGAAAGCGCTAACGATTCGGCCCCGCGGGAAACATTACCTTGTCCGGCGCCGCATTGAGCGCGACGAGAAGTTTTTGGATTAGACGCGTTTTGACTCGGCCAGCTTCACGCGGCGCGACAACGTAACGGACTATCGCTTCCAGCCAGGTATTTTACGCCACGCCCTTTAGGACTCGGCTTCGCTTTTCCAAGCCGATCTCGGGGTAAACCCTTGCCTTGGATTTTAACTGATGCGTCAATCCGGCGATCGCCGGATTGCGCGGTAATAGGTCGAACAGCATGTTGTTGCCATGACGCTCGGTTGTTTGGTCAACCTGTCGGATGAAGAAAAACTCAACATCTTGCGACGACTCGATCAATTTCGGGAATGGCACTCGGATGAGAAACGTTATTGCCTCGTTTGCAGTGAAATCATCACAGGGCGAGAAATCCATGTGATCAGAGATAGACACGGAAAGGAGCCATATCGCGTCATTTGTCCGACTGAAAGTTGCAATGCGGTACCCATGGAATGGGTGCAGCCGACCGATGACGTTCTGATAAAAATAGCAATGGTAGAACTAGAGTGTCGTCACGTTCGCCTGCTCACTCGAGCAGGCCGCGCCTTACAATCCCAGAAAAAGTCCGGCAGACGATAACACCCACGAGGGAAATGTGCGTCGCTGCCAGGCGCACAAAGCATCGGCTTACGTTTGAATCCCAGACACAGGTGGCAGCAGTAAAGTGAGCAAATTCGAGTCGCCCATTTGGCACTCAGTTTCTTACGCGCAAACCATCTCCCGGCTTCGAACCGTACTTCAGTTATTACTGAACCATAAGGAATCAGCCCATGAAGGCAACAAGACTAATCACCGCAGTAACCGTTAGCGCCAGCCTTATCCTCGGCCTGGCAGCCCAGGCACAAGAGGAGACCCCTGTAGACATGAAGGATCTGCCGTCTCCGGCGCAAAGCACTATCAAAGAACAAGCCGGTACCGATCAAATTCTTCGCGTCGCAAAAGAGACTCGTAAAGGGAAGGAATGCTACGATGCGGTTGTAAACCGAAATGGAAAGGAAATAGGTATCCGGGTGGGCTCGGATGGTAAGTTCATGGGTACTCATCCGGAGAAAGGTCAGCAAAAGGCAAAGACTGAGAAATACTAATCGGCACAAGCCTTTTTTCCTTGATGACGTGAGCAATCGCGTCGCAATATACGGCCGGCGAGCCTTCGACAGCCGTCAATAGGTTGATGGGAGATCCGAGAAACGTCGCGCACGCGAAGAAAGTCAGCCAAGAGAAGCATCATAAGGACAAGCATGCTCCAAAGGCTCCCCCTGCTCCGTCGCACCGTGGCAAGAACGTCGAAACCGACAAGAAGGCCACATCTGTTGTCGAAAGCCCTGCTCCGAAAACCGAACCTCCAAAGTCAACACAACCAGCAGAACCGACACAACTGGAACAATCGCTTGTAGTCCTCTCCAAACTTAAAGAACTGGAGTTTCATTCACGAGCGAACATTGAAAAGCTAGCCGAACTTAGCCTGACGATTGAGGAAGAACTCAAGCAAAAGGCGTTCGCTGACGCGATCGGCGCCGTTTACACCGCACAGAATGCATTTCAATCCAAGATACTGGAATTAATCGCCGCTTACGAAACAGAGTGTACTCGTTTGTCGGGTTCTTCCTAACATCCGGTCGTGGCGCAGCCAAGACTTGACTTTTTTGGGCATCTTTTCAGCCCGATGAGAAAGTAGTTTCGAACAAGCAGGCAAGTCAGCAGTCAAAATTTAGCAGACGTGAAAGCAAGAAATCTAATCACAGTAGCGGCTGTTTCTACTTGCGTGTCGCTGGGGTTTGCCCGGGCGGCGCAAGAAAAGGAACATCAGGGACAGACTATCAACAGCTCTGAAGTCCCTGCCGCGGTGAAGTCGGCTGCCCAGGCACAAGCCCAAGGCGGAACCATCGTACGCTGGGAAAAGGAAGGCGCCAATTTTGAAGCGGTCATTGAGAAGAACGACAAACAGATTGGCCTCGAAATGGATGCCAACGGCAAGGTGCTGAGCAAAAATAGCGAAGCTAAAGACTAATGATTGGGTGGATCGCGTTGTTTCAACGCGATAGTGGGTGAAGCGCGGCGAAGACTGATTGTATTTAAGATCGTCTTCGCCGCCTTCTTTAACGGCAGAGGCGATAATATCAAGTTTTGGGGGTTGCCTCCGTTGGCTAAAGCTTATGCGCGCGCGGATGCTGGCGTAAATCATGCCAGGGAGCATTGTTCCAATTGCCACCAACGCTACATCGCGCTTCAAAACAACAGTCAGAAGAAAAGACATGTCACCGCGGTTGCAGAAACGTGTACAGGGCATCGAAGCATTCAAAGCCGCGTCGCAAAATCTTCTGGTCGGATAACCCTTCTTTCGCCCAGCCTTTGAGGACGCGATCAATTCCGACTGCCTCGATCCGCTGAAATCGCGCGTCGTCCAAGTCCGCGTCGTGGATCATCTCTCCTATCTTGATTAGAGACTTGTCCGAAATCGCAAACCGCCTGGAGAACGTCTCGAAGGTGCAGTAATTCCCGTGATGCGAGAATTCAGCGTCGAGCATGTCGAACGGAATAGCGCCCGGAATCGCGTCTGCCGTTGACGCAAAAACAAATTTCGGTTTGCGATCAATAAATCGCGCGATGAGCCACGCTGAACCGACGCGGTCGATCTCCGGACGCGGACGCGTCAGCCATGTTTTCCCCTGATATTGCTTCACGTCCAATGTTTCCAGTTGTCGCGACCGCTTCGGTCCTTCCGCTCGCCGAAACAGCATCGCTACATCGTGTCCACGCGGACTGTCGAAGAAATCGACTACGCGAATTTCCCGAAACTGCCGGGTGAGCCGCTCGAGCTCCGAGACTGCCTCTTCCCCCTCTATTTTCTTTCGGCGCGCAATGAAACTCTGGAGAGCTTTTCGTAGCTCACCGTAGTCTTTTGCACGGGCGTCATTGAACATCGCGATGACCTTCTCTTTGTTCAGGCCTTCGATTTCTTGTGCACGAACGAGCGTCGAATCGCCTCCATAATCACGAATCTGTTGGGCGAGCCATTGGAACTGCTCGTACTGCGCAGGCGTATCCGGCAGCAGATATGTCGACGTCTTAATCTGAACTGCGCCCATTTTTTTCAGGCGCCGCCACACCGCCACGCGTTCGGTATTACGGTTCGTTGGAAGGCTGAACAGCAGTAGCAGCCAGGAGCCTGCCATGATCACAACTCATCCTCATTAAATGAAAGATGTATTGCAAATATTATTTGAACTTACATCCAGCCTCTGTTGTCTGAAAGATTACACCGTAATCACGGGGGGGAGAACATCATGATAAAGAATCTTGTCTGTCGTACAACAATTCTGCTTGGACTTATCTCGAGTGCGCTCGCCACTAACCTGGACACGGCACGCATCGACGAATTAACCGGGCTCAAGGGAAAAATGGATGAGAAGGAAGGCGTCTATAAAGTCACCCTTCCGCGCAACGACGTAAAGATCGTTGTCGATGGATGGAACATGCCTCCCTTCATGGGCCTGGGCACCTGGGCCGCGTTCATTGCCACAGAAAATGGCGCCATGGTCATGGGCGACACCGTTCTCTTCGAAGATGAAGTGACCGCCGCAATGTCAACGGCGCTCGATGACGGACTCAACGTAACGGCGCTCCATAACCACTTTTTCTTCGATCGTCCGAAAGTCTACTTCATGCACATCGAAGGCGAAGGCACTGCTGAAAAATTGGCAGGCGCTGTGCGAAAAGTTTATGACAGCATCAAACAAACTCGGGCGGCCAGCTCGCAGCCAAACGATTCTTTCGGCGGTAAACCATTACCGGAAAGAAGTTCGATTAACCCCGCGCCTCTTAAGGAGATCTTTGGAGCGCAGGGTGAAGCGAAGGATGGAATGGTAAAATTCACGTTCGGTCGTCCTGCAAAAATGCATGGAGTCACACTCGGCAATGCCATGGGAGTTAACACCTGGGCGGCGTTCGCCGGAACCGATGACAATGCAGTTGTCGATGGCGATTTCGCAGTCACCGAAGACGAATTGCAGCCGGTGTTGAAATCGCTACTCAAAAACCGGATCAACATCGTCGCCATCCACCAGCACATGACGCATGAAGAGCCGCGCATCATGTTTTTTCATTATTGGGGCAGAGGCACAGCTAAAGACCTGGCCCAGGCGGTCAAAGGCGGGTTTCTCATCAGCGGTTTGAGTAAAGTTAGTTCGCCGCTGCCGTAAGGCGGGCGGTTTCACTTAGGCAATTAAATGAAGCCGATGATTCTCCGTAGCCTTGTTGTTATCGCCGTTTGCGGTTGCATCATTAGAGGCCGTGCCGAGCAGCCAGACATTAAACTGGAGCAAACAATCCCACTGCCCGGAGTGGAAGGTCGAATCGATCATTTTGCATTGGATGCGACCGGCAAACGATTGTTCGTGTGCGCACTCGGCAACAATACGGTGGAAGTTCTCGACCTAAGCAAGGGCGAGCGAGTCCATTCGATCAAGGGCCTCGGATCGCCGCAAGGAATCGTTTACCTCCCCGAACCAAACCGCCTCTTTGCTGCGAATGACAAAGGCGGTATTTGCAAGATTTACGATGGAAAATCGTTCCAGCCGGTGGGCGAACTGAACTTCAAAGATGATGCCGACAATATTCGATACGATGACGCGACAAAGAAAGTCTATGTCGGATTTGGCAATGGCGGAATCGCCATCATCGACGCGCTAGATGGAAAACAGGTCGGGTCGATCAAACTGTCGGCACATCCTGAAGCCTTCGAGGTGGAGAAAAACGGCGGCCGAATTTTCGTAAACGTTCCGAATTCGCGTCACGTGGCCGTAATCGATCGCAACAAAAGCGAAGTAATGGCGAGATGGAAAACAGGTCTAGCTTTCGGAAACTTCCCTATGGCTCTCGACGAAGCGAATCATCGGTTGTTTGTCGGCTGTCGTCTTCCCTCGAAGCTTGTCGTGCTCAATACCGATTCGGGTGATGTCGTTGCAAAGATCGATATCTCCGGCGATTGCGACGATGTTTTCTACGACAGTAAACGCCGTCGCATTTATGCAATCTGTGGCGCCGGTAAGATCGACATCATCAATCAAGCTGACGCAAACACCTATAATGCCTCAGCTAAGATCAACACTGCGAATGGAGCGCGCACCGGTCTTCTTGTGCCCGAAAGAGACACTCTGTTTGTCGCTGTGCCACATCGCGGCTCGCAAAAGGCCGAGATCCGCGGGTACCGCATCGAATAATTCCTTCGACTGCTAGGAAGTTCATTAGGACTACAGGTTAATTTGAAACTAGTTCATGAAATGGATCACCCGTGAAAAGATCAAAGTCGACCGGGTCGCTTGTCCGTGGCTGATCCAGCATTTTGTTGATCCGGCAGCCGAGTTTATTTTCCTTCCACACAACACTGACTGGATGAAAATCGACGATGGCATTGTGTTCGACGTTCCCAACTGCCAACTGGGCCACCACGGCGAAGACGTCTCCTTCAATTCGATTCTGAAGAAGTATGGGCTAACCGATCCAGCGCTCATTTTACTCGGCGAGGTCATTCGAGCGGCTGATTCACGCCCTCGTGAACCGCATCCGGCCGGAGAGGGTTTGCGCTGGATCGCCAGTGGCTTCGGCGCGCTCGGATTGAGCGATCATGAAATCCTCGAACGCGAATTTGTTGTTTACGACGCGCTTTACGCAGAATGCAAACGCCAAGTCAGCCGCCGCTAAGTCGCCTCGGCAAGATAGCTGATTTTTTCGGGCTTAAGCGCAATCTGGTTATTCTGCTCGTCGCCATCTTTGTCATTGGCGCGGGTGAAGAGCTTTGGATGCGTTTCGTGCCGAAGTATCTGCAAACGGTCGGCGCGACAGTTTTTGTCATCGGCCTTTACGATGCGCTCCGTACTTTGCTCGGCGCGATTTACGCATATCCCGGTGGAGTACTTGTGGATCTTTGGGGACATCGTCGAGCGTTCATTATTTTCAACGCAGTCTCAATCGTCGGCTACGCCCTGGTCCTGCTTGTTCCGCATTGGGCTGCGGTGATCGCTGGAATGTTTCTCTTCCTTTCATGGACTTGTTTTTCGTTGCCCGCGACCTTTTCGCTAATCGGGGCTGCACTCGAAGCAAATCGCCGTTCCATGGCTGTGGGTGTTCAATCCGTCATCAAACGGTTGCCGATCATTATTGCGCCAATCTTCGGTGGGATTCTCATCGACCGCTTCGGAATCATCAACGGCGTCCGGATCGCGCTGATTGTGTCGGTATTGCTCTCAGCCGCCACAATCGCTGCGCAAATGCAATTACGTGACGAGCCAACGGAAAGACCCGAGAAAAGTGATCGTAGGAATTTTTGGCAAAGCTTGCGCGCGTTCAATTCGCCACTGAGGCGTTTACTTTTAAGCGATATCCTGATCCGCTTCTGCGAGCGGATTCCGTACGCTTGGGTCGTAATCTTCGCGATGGACTATATCGGGATGAGCGGAGAGCAAGTGGGTGTTCTCACCACCATGGAAATGCTCGCTGCTACCTTGTGCATTATTCCCGCATCATATTATGCAGATCGATACGGCCGCGAGCCATTCGTGATCGTGACCTTTATTATGTTTACGCTTTTTCCAATCGGTCTGCTCGTCTCGCGGAGTTTTTCCGCATTAGTCATTGCATTCGTGATTCGCGGTTTGAAAGAATTTGGAGAGCCATCGCGCAAAGCATTGATCATCGGTTACTCGGAATTAGACACACGCGGGCAAATGATTGGTGCGTACTATCTTGTTCGCGATTTGATCGTCAGCACCGGCGCAATTCTTGGCGCGTATCTATGGAAACTGGGGCCCGCGCTAAATTTTCTCGGAGCAGCAGCTTTCGGAATTGCTGGAACGATTTTCTATGTGAAAACAATTCGGCAGAGTCGAAAATTAGCCTTGAATGGGTTAAAAAAGCAGTTGGAGATGCGTCGAACTCGTCGGAGGTAACCAGATTTGATGAACTGTAATTCCAAATTTATGAAGTCCGCCTTAATCGGATTGATAAGAATCGCTCTGGTCTCAGCGACAGTAGTCGAAGTCAGAGCCGCAGAGACCGATTACGAGCTGAAGCCAATTAACTTGCCGGGCGCCAATGGGTCGGTAGCCCTGGATTACTTCGCGTATGATCGCGCGACCGGAAAAGTGTGGGTACCAGCGAGCAATACTGGAAGCGTGGATGTAATCGACAACGCCACCGATGCGATCTCCCAAGTCACGGGATTTGCAACCGGTGAAATCGAGCGACGCGGAAGAAAAATCACACTTGGTCCGACGGCGGCCAGTGTGGGCGACGGCGTCATTTACATTGGGAACCGCGGGGATGCGACGCTTTGCGTAATCGACGCAAAGAGTCTTGCGCGCCTCGAATGCGTGCCAGTCTCAGCGGATGGCGCCGTAACTCCAGACGGAGTTGTTTACGTTGCGGCGACGCGCGAGGTCTGGCTCACGCTTCGGCCTAAGGCAGGCGATAGTGCGGCGGCCAAATCAATCGCGATCTTTGATGCTTCCGATCCGCGGCACCTCAAACCGAAAACAAAAATTCCGCTCGATGGTTTGGCCGAGGGCTATGCTGTCGATAATGAACGCGGTCTCTTTTACACAAACATTGAGGACGCTGGAACGACTGTCGCGATCGACGTGCGGACGCACAAAATCGTCGCGAAATGGAACCCTGGCAGCAGCGATTTGCAGGGATTAGCGTTGGATAGTGCGCGCCGCTTCTTATTTGTCGCCTGTGGCGATCACGTTGTGAGCCTTGATCTTGGCAACGATGGAAAAATAACGGATTCGATAACGACCGGTGCCGGTCTCGATAACATTGATTATTCAGCGGATGCA
>JBEDUS010000077.1:0-2968 GCA_040414975.1 Candidatus Udaeobacter sp. | reverse complement strand
GACATCGTCGTGCATTCCGCCACGAAATATCTGAACGGCCATTCGGATCTAGTGAGTGGAGTAGTCGCGGTCGGCGATAACAAGGAACTGGCCGACCAAATTGCGTTCCTGCAAAACTCCGTCGGCGCAATCGCTGGCGCGTTCGACAGTTTTTTTGTGCTGCGCAGTTTGAAAACGCTGGCGCTCCGCATGGAGCGCCATTGTTCAAATGCCCTTGAGATCGCGCGGTGGCTGGAGGAACAGCGCGCGGTAAAATCCGTTAGCTATCCAGGCTTGAAGTCGCATCCGCAGCACGATCTGGCACGTCAACAAATGCGCGGCTTCGGTGGAATCGTAACGATCGTGTTAAAAGGCGATCTTGCTGCCACCAGGCGTTTTCTGGAAAATACGCACCTTTTTGCCCTCGCGGAAAGTTTGGGCGGCGTTGAAAGCCTCGTTAATCATCCCGCGCTCATGACACATGCTTCGGTGCCGAAGGAACAGCGTGAAAAACTGGGCGTCACCGATTCGCTGGTGAGGCTTTCGGTAGGCGTGGAGGATGTTCGCGATCTAATTGACGATCTGAAGAGCGCGCTCACGGCGATTTAGCCACGCGGTCGCGAATACGTCGGTTCGACTACGTCCCTTATTCCAGGTCAATCCGGTCCGCTTTCGTAGAAGGCGCAGAAATGACCAGAAAAACCACGTCCTGCTCAGATTGATTCATGAATTTATGCTGGACACCGGGAGGCACTTCCATTCCGGAACCAGTTGGAATTTGGTGATGTTTTCCTTCGGCTTCCAAGACGGCTGTGCCAGAGAGCACGTAAAAGAACTGACGCGCTGTATTGTGGTAATGATGCAGCTCTTCAGCACCGGGCGGAACTCTTTCTTCAACGACGCTTAGTCCCGGCGTATCGGTCAAGCGCCATCCATCGCATACGCTCGCCCACGTGTAGTACGGTGCGGACGATTTCGAAACCGGAGCGGTCTTGTCATTCGTGCGCATATTTTTCCGCTCCGAGAAAATGAAGCGAAACATAGGGTTGATCGCCCACGACCCAACTGTCGTGCCCGGGGCCAATGTAAAAAAGGTCGCCAGGCTTCATCACGTAAGACCTTCCATCCTTCATGGCGCACACAGCTTCCCCGGAGATCACCATGCCAACATGCTCAACCTGGCAAAGCGGAGTCCCTGCAACAGGTGCGACATGCTGCGACCATTTCCATCCGGGTTCATATGTCGCCCGGCCGATTGTCATTCCGCCGATCTTGATGAGGTCGAACCGTCCTTTTTCAAAAGTGCGGGCCTCATCCGGATTCTCAAATCTCTTAATCAGGAGGTCGATGTAATCAGGATGCATGGAGCTAACTTGGCTGGCGTCTGTTCCGCGTCCACCGCTTTCGCCGGCATCTGCTCGCAAAAGAGCAAAATGCGTGTGAGATCGATATTGTCTTTGGAGAAGCCGATGCGTCTCGCACTTGCGTGCTGATTAGATTAAGATCGCCACGCGATGGGAAATACCTTCGGCCATCTCTTTCGCGTTACCACATTTGGCGAATCGCACGGCGGCGGCGTGGGTGTAGTGATCGACGGTTGCCCGCCAAACATCGAACTGTCCGAATCGGAAATCCAATGTGAGCTGGATCGCCGGCGTCCGGGTCAAAGTAAGATCACAACACAGCGAAAAGAAGAAGATCGGTGCGAAGTTCTCTCGGGTGTATTTGAGGGCAAAACACTGGGCACGCCGATCGCGATTCTCGTGCGCAACAAAGACGCGCGACCAGAAGACTACGTCGAGGTCGCAAAGAAATTCCGGCCCTCACATGCCGATTTCACTTATGAATCCAAATATGGAATTCGAAACTGGCAGGGCGGTGGCCGCGCTTCGGCACGGGAAACCATCGGCCGAGTGGCAGCTGGCGCCGTTGCAAAAAAAATATTATCGGCGCTGTATCCGGAATTCGAGATTGTCGCCTACGTCGCGCAAATTCACGACTTCGTCGCAAACATCAATCGCTCTGCAGTAAAGGCGAAGGACATCGAGAAGAACATTGTTCGTTGCCCGGATGCTGCAGCGGCAAAAAAGATGGTCTTGCTAATCGAGCAAGTTCGCGGCCTTGGCGATTCGGTAGGCGGTGTTATTGAGTGCGTGGTACGCGGCGTTCCGCCCGGACTCGGTGAGCCAGTCTTCGATAAGCTCGATGGAGATCTGGCCAAGGCGATGCTAAGCATACCGGCAACCAAAGGGTTCGAGATCGGTTCGGGCTTTTCAGCGACACGAATGCGCGGCTCGCAGCACAACGATCCGTTTGAGATGCGCGGCGGAAAAATTCGCGTGGCGACCAATAATTCCGGCGGTGTGCAGGGCGGGATCAGTAACGGCGAAGAAATTTATTTTCGCGTCGCGTTTAAGCCTACAGCTACAATCGGCCGTGAACAAAAAACGGTGACTAGTTCGCGCCAGCAAACAAAGCTCGCTGCGCGCGGCCGCCATGATCCATGCGTTCTTCCCCGGGCAGTACCTATCGTAGAAGCAATGGCCACGCTGGTGCTTTGTGATCATGCTTTGCGGCAGCGGGCAATTGATGGCCGATCACAGTGACATCTGAAACTCAAGCAATGTCCGGCTCGCCACTTTGGCAGGTAGTCTTCATTTCTTTTGGCGTGGTTTTGATCTTATTTGAGGTCGTCCGGGGCTGGCGATTGGGGTTATTGCGTCAGATCACCCGCGCTGTCGCGCTTGGTGTCGCCTACGGGGCTGCATTTCTCGGAGGCGGCTTGTTTGTCCCGGTGGCGCGGTCTTTTTTCAAAATGCCCGATCCAATTTTGTCGATCTTATGCGGTGCAATACTTGCGCTGGCCACATACATGCTTGTAAGCGGCGTTGGCGCTTTTTTGTTCAAGCGAACTGCCCAACAAAAATCCGGACTGGTCCGGGTCATTTACGGTTCTGCAGGCGCGATCCTTGGATTGTTCTTCGGTCTG
>JBEDUS010000076.1:0-7603 GCA_040414975.1 Candidatus Udaeobacter sp. | reverse complement strand
GAAGCTTCTGCTTGCATTGTATCTGAACTTTACCCGGCAACAGGAAATGCTGGCGCCACGCCTGAAAACGTTGCGTGAGGTCGCCGGCAAATTGTTTCACAACGAAATTCCCGGCTGGCTAAGTACTCGATATCGAGACCTAGCCTGTCCAGCCCTCAAATGGTGGCGACTCTTGATGACGAACATCCGGATGCTCATTTTGTTTGGGCTGCTGTTCATTAGCCAACCAGTCTATTACTTCTGGTTTGAACTGATCCCGCTTAACTTGCTATTCGTCTACCTCCTGTTTCGCCAGGAGAAAATGGCCGAGTCGGTGCTGAGACTCGCCGAGGTCTCGCAAGATTCGGCGTAGCGATCCTTCTGCGTGTCGAACATTGACATTTCAGAGGTCGGGTCGCGTCGGGAGCGTAACGCGTTTATCAGATTTCCGTGGCGCGTTTACGCAAATGATCCCGCCTGGGTTCCGCCACTGATAATGGAGCGCAAGGCGTTCCTCGATCGCAACCGGCATCCGTTCTATCGACATGGCGATGCCGCGTTATTTCTAGCGCGGAAAAACGGCGAGATCGTTGGGCGAATCATGGCAAGCGATGACCCAAATTACAATTCTCTACACCAATCGAATGTCGGTTGCTTCGGTTTGTTTGAGTGTATCAGCGATCGCGATGTAGCTACCGCGCTTTTCGAACGCGCAGCGAGTTGGCTTCGCGAAAAAGGACGCACTGAAATCATGGGGCCCATTGACTACTCAACGAACTATGTCTGCGGCCTTTTGATTGATGGGTTTCAGTTCCCTCCAACGATACTGACTGCGCATAACCCACCGTACTATCGGGACTTGATCGAAAACTGCGGTTTCACAAAAGCAAAGGATTGGTATGCGTGGTGGTTTGCCGACCCGGCAAAGGCTGTGACGCAATTGCGGCGACTCGCTGCTCGCTTTAATAAACGCTGTCTAGCCACTATCCGTCCGGCAAATCTTAAGAATCTTCGCGACGAGAGCAGGCGGCTGCGCCAGATTTACAACCAGGCCTGGGAAAAGAACTGGGGCTTTGTGCCATTCACCGAAGCGGAGATGGAGTTCATGACCGATGAATTGAAGCCCTTGCTGGTGCCGGAGTTTGCCTGGGTTGCCGAGATCGAGAATGAGCCTGTGGGCTTCACGCTGTGTTTGACGGATATCAACGTCGCGCTGCGTCCCCTGAACGGACGGCTTACGCGGTTTGGATTTCCAGTTGGATTGATCAAGTTGCTCTTCTCTAAGAGACATATTCGAACAGCGCGGCTAATAGCTCTGGGTGTGATCGAAAAATCTCGCCGCGCTGGAATCGCCGAAATGCTCGTGCTGCGTGTGATGGAAGAAACAATGGTCAAACGAGGAATCACCGGCGAATTGAGCATGACGCTTGAAGACAATTTCATGATCAATCGTTTTCTTGAAGCGATTGGGGCGTACCGCTACAAAACGTATCGGATCTACAGCAAATCCATTGCCTAGGGCGAATGCGGGCCTATTAAGGCCCAGCTACCTGGCGGATGTTTATCGCTAACTGGGTCGTATATCAGTACTCGGGAATCTGGATCGTTCAGAGCCCGGTTCATTGGGTGTTATAGTCTGTCACCACCGGCAAACGTAACATCAGCGTTACTGTTCCTACCTAGCGCGGCGGTTCTTTCGGCTGGATTTTCCGATTAAGATAGTAGGTGAAAGAAAAGGAAATCATTTGTATGAAAACGACAGCTTTAGCAATTAGCAACCCCATCAACCATTCGCTTTTGCGGTGCGCGTTGATTCTCATCCCGTTCGTCCTGATGTGCGTTGCGCTTTTACCCAGAGCTCGAGCGGTGACTCCCGCACCGGACGGAGGTTATCCAGGCTTTAACACAGCTGAGGGAGATGGCGCCCTCCAAAGTCTTACGAGCGGTGCCTCGAACACGGCGATTGGATTTGATGCGCTCTTTAGCAACATCACTGGTAGCAATAACACAGCGACCGGTATCGGCGCACTCGGCAGCAACACGGACGGCAGTGATAACACGGCTAATGGCGTTAGTGCCCTATTTCTTAATACAGCCGGAATCAGGAACACCGCGCTTGGTTTTGAGGCGCTATTTGTGAACCGTAATGGCTTCGAAAACGCCGCTACCGGGTGGCGAGCACTTTTTGCAAACACCAGCGGGTTTCACAACACGGCCGACGGGTTTCAAGCGCTCGTTTCCAACACGACGGGCAACCATAACACGGCCGAAGGGGATTCCGCACTCGAGAGTAACACGACCGGCAATTTCAATACGGCTAACGGTGCGCATGCACTGGCTCTTAACACAACCGGAAGCGACAATATCGCGTTAGGCTTTCAAACTGGCGATCAGCTCACCACCGGCAGTAACAATATCGACATTGGCAACACAGGTATGGCTACAGACTTCAATACCACTCACATTGGCACACACGCAATTCAGACACGAACCTTTATTGCCGGAGTTCGCGGTGTAATAACGGGAAGCGCTAACGCAGTGCCGGTCGTGATAGATTCTTTGGGCCAGCTCGGGACCATCAGTTCGTCCGCGCGGTTCAAAGAGGAGGTCAAGCCGATGGGTCGAAGTAGTGAAGCTGTCCTGGCACTAAACCAGGTAACATTTCACTATAAGAGCGATCACAGCGAGACGCCGCAATTTGGTTTGATCGCGGAGGACGTAGCAAAGGCAAACCCCGATCTCGTAGTGCGCGACGAAAACGGCGAAATTTACACGGTGCGCCACGATGCGGTGAACGCGATGTTATTGAATGAATTCCTCAAAGAGCATCGCACGGTGGGAGAGCTTCAGCAGGAGATCGCAACGCTAACTGCGACTGTGAAAGCGCAGACCGCACAAATCCAGGAGATAAGTGCACGGATTGATGTAAGCAAACCTTTTCGGCAAATCGCGCTAAATGACGACAATTAATCGCGTAACCGGATACTGAGTAAGTGCCTGTTGCGAATGAAATTTCCAATCGCGCTTGGTAGATGCACACTTGCAGTAGCTACCTGTAACCAGGCCATAAAGATAAAAGCTTTGGCTGGGGCTCCCAGGAGAAATCCAACTGTCAGGACCCAGATGTAAACGTTGCGACGTCCGCCCACGAGTCTGACAAAGCGCTCGAACGTGCCGAGCTCATCGATGATCTTGCCTGTGGTGAAATACACGCTTCCCTTCGCAAGACCGTCGACGCCCTCGGCCACGAGAAACAGGAGTAAGTAGCCAAAGGCGCTTGGCAATTGACCGGAAACCCGAAAATGCCAGGCAATGGCAATCCACCACGACATCTCGAACAAAGCATCGAACCAATGCTCGATCTTGCCCCTCTTGGTCGTTTCCACCTTGAGGCGCGCCTGCTTTCCATCGAGTCCATCGAGGACGCCTACCATCAAAGCAAGAGCCAATCCCCACCCAAGGCGGCCGGTTGCAAAAAGAAATGTGGCTACCCAGGCAACAACGTTGCAAAACAACGTTAGTTGATTCGGAGTAATCCGAGTCTTACAAAGACGAGACACGAGAAATGTCTCGATAGGAGCATGAAACCACGCTGGAATATCGAGTGTCCCTTTTTGTATTGAATCGAACAGAACACGCTTTGCCAGTTTTCTGTTATCAGGCGAAGGGGCGGGGAACCAAAACGGCCTGAGCTTACGGCGCATCGATACGTAGTACAAAGGCTGCGCGGAAACATCCAGCACGGCCAGCGTATTGCGGTCTACTCCGTTGCACAAGGATTCGACGAGGAGACTGTTTTGAGCTGAAGCCCACTCATATCGCAAAAGCGCGGGTCCACATAATTTACCTCGAGGAGTATTGGGCGCTGACGCAATGAGTGTTTGGAGCTCGCGGCGACGCGCGCCGGAATCCACCAGAACAGCTGGCGTGTCTTGCGAGACCAAGGCGCGCAACAATCGAGGATCGAAAATGGAATCCGATGGAATGAGAAGAAGAAGTGGAGCGGGCTCGGAGTTGCGTGGCAAGATGTCAACAATGTGCTCCAGCTTCACCGGTCCAGTTGGTCGAGTTTTGACTGTGACATCCAGCTGTGCCCGCGCCCACGACGGGCGCGAAAGTTCGGTGGCGATTGAGTCAGGTGTGCTCGACAGAACCGTCGCATGGGTAATCCCGCAACGTTGCAGTGTGCGCAACAGTCGTTCCAATGTTGAAATGCCGCAAAGCTGAGTCAGTGCGCCCGGGCTATCGGCCAGAATGACGCATTCGTTAACCATTAATTAAGATTGGATACCAAATCGATTTTATGGGAGCAAGTCGAGCCAGACTCCGCAACGGTTCCAATGCATTCGCCTTGAGCATTACATTGGCTAAGTTCTCCGCTTATGACGAAGGGTAATGGCGACCGGTCCATCTTGGCAAATAGTTTGCGGAGCTCCGAGCGTAGTACCTCACCCGACATTTTTTCACGTCTCGGTTACAGCCCATTTCTCGCGCACTTGGTGATCATTCGCCGCTGTAATTTGTCGTGCAGCTATTGCTCAGAATATGACAAGGTGAGTGATCCAATCCCAGTCGAAATTTTGGAGGGGCGCCTTCGCAAATTGAAGAGTTTGGGTACGTTCGGTATCTCTTTAACGGGCGGGGAACCCACGTTGCATCCGCAACTCCCCGATCTTATCTGGATCTGCCGCAAACTCGGTTTCTTCCGCACGGGTATGATCTCCAATGGTTTCTTGCTTCGGCCCGAGCTGATCGAAGCCCTTAACAAGGCGGGACTCCAGGAAATGCAGATTTCCATTGACGGGGTCGAGGCTAACGACGCAACGCAGAAAGTTTTGGCTAACTTGAAGAAACGCCTCCAGTGGCTCCGTGATTATGCGCGTTTTCGAGTGATCGTTAGTGGTGTTCTCGGCGCATGCCACCCTCAAGAGGCCGAAGAAGTGCTTTCTTTTGCCAGGCACCTGGGTTTTATCCCCCGCGTTCTACTTCTTCATGACAATAACGGGCAACTGAAACACAGTAATGGCGAAGTTAAGATGTTTGAAAAGATCGTCCGGCAGCTACCAAAGACGATTGTAGATTTTTCGAATTATCGAAAACGATTGGTCCGGCACGGTTCTGCGCCGTTCAAGTGTCGCGCGGGAAGCCGATATCTTTACGTTGATGAATACGGAAAGGTGAATTGGTGTTCTCAGACTCGAAACGTTTGGTCCAAAAACCTGATGGATTACACGTCCACCGATTTGCGGGAGCAGTTTTACCACTACAAGCCTTGCCACGCGACGTGTACGCTCGGATGCGCGCGGTCTACCAGCCAGGTGGATAATTGGCGGGCTCAACCCGGTTTTAGCTCGTAGCCGGCGCCTTCAAAATTTTCTCCGCGTACCGCAGCATGCGCGGAGTGTCCACGTCCTGCCACCAACTATCGCCGATATCGATCGCACGGACTTTATCATCACCTGCCATCAATCGAACTCCGTCGGCCAGGCTGCAGTCGCTCGCGTCACTGCAAGACTTTGCCCGTTCGAGATAGTCGAAGATTTCCAGCGGGCAAACAAACAGGCCAATATCAATTGCATTGTAATCACGTAGATTTTTCCCAATATCGGTGACCTTGTTTCCCCGCGTCCGGACTTTCATCGCGTCGTCCAAATCGAAGATGAAATCGATTTTCCGATCTACCGCGACGTTAAGGAAATGGGACTCAAAGGAGTCGAGCAAATGATCGACTATCCCATTGTCGAAAAGATGATCGCTCATCGTGAGAAGAAACGGCCTGCCGACACGATCCGCCGCTGTGAGCAACGAAATGCCATTTTGTTTTTGCCAATCGCGATTTTCGATGAAGGACACACTGAGGCCTGACGGAATTAACGGGGTCACTTGCGAGATCATATAGTGGCTTTCATAGCCAACGACGAAGTTGAGAGCCTTGATACCCGCGAGCAACAGCGCATCCAAAGTGTACGAGATCAACGGGCGGCCAAGCACTGGGACAAATGGCTTCAGAAGAGTCTTGTCCGACCCACGTAGGCGGGAGCCCTCGCCGGCCATCAAAATCACTGCTTCGGAGATCAAAGTCATATTCCGCGTTGGCTCAATGCGACACGAGGATAGGTGTGAGTAAGAAAGAGAATCATATGCCGTAGTATCTTTTCAGGCCCCATACTCGTACACGTTGTGGAAGAAATCTGAAAATCAACGGAGCAATTCTTGATTGAAACATATCGCCAACTGTTATCCGCGGTGGCGGACGATCTGTGTTAATCAATTTGAGAACATTCCGGGCGACGAGGTCCGGAGTCGGCGCCTTTTCGATGTTACGCTCGACCACTTCCCATGTCCTCGCGATTTTCGCGTCGTACCGTCGATCCGCCTCGGTACTTTTACTTACGCCCTGGTTAAATTCGGTGCGAATATCGCCCGGCTGCAGATCGACAACGTGCACGCGGGAATTGCCTAGCTCGAGCTGGATTGACATAGTGAAAGATGCTAGGGCCGCTTTTGCGGCGTTGTAAGCCGCCATGAACGGTACTGGAAGCCGGGAAGCCAGCGAAGTGACGTTAATGATCAATCCTTCTCCCCGAGCTTGCATGTGACTGAGCGCGAGTTCCATCAACTGGATTTGCCCGAAAACAAGAACTTGAAACTGACTCGCAATCGTTTCCATGGGAAGAAATTCAGCTGCGTCAAAATGACCGGCACCCGCATTGTTGATCAAAACGTCGAAGTGGCCTGCTTCAGTGAGCGCAGCATTGAACGCCTGTTGGATGGACAGCGGGTCGGTCAGATCGAGGCAGACTCCATGCCATTGCGGCATCTTAGAGATGCGGTCCAAATTTCGTGATGTGCCCCAGACTTCGTGCCCCTGTGCCACCAGCAATTTACCGCTGGCAAGACCGATGCCGGAGCTAGCGCCGGTAATAAAAATTTTCTTCATGGCGTGGTTGCTCTCTCGACCCGGTATAGCCGGATATCGTGGTGTTTCCCGTAGATCACCACAGAGCGTGAAAACTCCGTTGCAAGGACAAGCTGCCAGCCCGGAGCACGCGCGAGGCGCGGTTCGTCCGTATAAATTGCCTTAGCGTTGTCCAGGCGCTCCGGTTGCACAGTGAAGGATGGTACGTTGTCGAACACGGTAAATTCGGGTGCATACCATCTGAAATGGCGTTGGCAATGGGCGAGAAATAACAGGACATCGCCTCGCTGCTCGCACGGATATTTCTGTTGCAAGAATCGGACGAGTTTGATCGGCGGAGCTGGATCGCTATGGCTTTCCATAGCTGCCGGGATCGAGATGCTCAGGAGCAAAGCAGGCAGCAAAAACGCGCCCAAACGAAAATGCGCGGGCATGTGAAGGAAGCCACGAAGAAGCACCACCAACAAGAGCGGCATGATCATTAAGTAATAACGTTGATCCGCAGGCAGAAAGCAGAAAACGATCCCAACCTGCAAGATTGCCCAGCTCCAATGTATTTTCCAGAAAGTGCGATCTCGGCCGTCAAAGCGCGCGATATAAAAAATCAGTCCGCAAGCAGCAAGCAGCGTCCCCGTTATCAATGCAAATGGAGACCACAGAAAACCGAGACCGATACCGAACCAGCCAAGGATGTGCAACGCAAAT
>JBEDUS010000075.1:0-3783 GCA_040414975.1 Candidatus Udaeobacter sp. | reverse complement strand
GACCTCAATGCGTGTAGGCCGCCGGACAAAGGTATCTGATAGGGACGAGGGGGGCGTCGGACGCAAACGCCCGATTGACGAAAATGAGTGTGATTGAGAAGACGATTCCCAAAACGATTCCCGTCACCACTGTTTTCATCGAAGGCTCCCCTGATTGCTGGGCCAGGATATATCAAACGCTTGTTTGAATTTATATCTCGCGGCGTTGGGATAGTCAAACGGTTGTTTGAATTACCTCACTGCGCTCGCACCTCGCGTTGCTCGCGTAAAATTCGTTCCTCGGACATTTGAGAATGTTCATCCGATCTGCTGCTACTTAGACAGCTGGGTTCATCGCGTAACCCATTGATATTGCTGTGTCCGGTTAGTTTGTCGGCCCAACTGGGAAGCACGGCGAGCCCGATCGCTGGCGCGGGTCAGCTCCCGCATTGCTGCAACGGTCCCGAAATAGACCCAGGTGGATGCCGGCGTGGGCGCAAGTCGGCGCGGCCGGAATTTTCGAGGTCAGCCGATTCTTTCGCGGCCGACTCTCAACATTGGTAGTGCGTGGTGATGCGTCGCGAACTGGGCCATAGGCTACTCGATGAAACACGACCATTGCGAAACTCAACTAAACGTTCGCCTGCCATCTTCCCTACGCGCCGAAATAGACCGGGCCGCGGCCAATTCCGATCGCACCGCTGGCTATGTCGCGCGTAAGGTTCTGGAACGCTGGGCCGCCGAACACTCACCACTGGAGGCCGCGTAGATGGAGATTGCTCATCGCCGTCGCGATAAAGGGAAAGCGAGAGGAGAAATCGTTTCCGTTGCGAGTAATGAGCCGAACACCAGCAGAATCACGGCGCGCAAGAATGCGAAAGCCATCGTGCTTGATTTCGTGGAACCAACCAGGGCCGCTTGGCGGGACCTTAGCGGGTGACGGCAGACACGGCTCGATGATCCCAAGACCAGGGCGGGTACGCTTACGCAACGGCATAAGGGTGTTTGCTTAGCCGGTCTGCTCGTCGGAATCGAGTCAGCGGCGAGCAGGTTTACTGCTTCGTCTCTGGCTGGGCATTATTGGGGCGCCAATTTTGAACCTTTATGGGTACGGTTTACCGACATCATGTACATTCTATGGTGCCGTGTCCCTTGATGTGTTCGAGCCGGAATAGATGCTGCGGTGTCTTGCGCTGTGGCAACTCGCGGCTGACTGCCGACATCCGGCAATCGCCCCCAATAACCGGGCGCGTACTCATATAACGGCTGCGAAACTACCGCTGACTGCTCTACGTAATAGCCGGACTCCACCGGCGGCGCTGGGAAGGCAGCACTGGGTTCGTATAGTTGTGGTGTGTAAATCAGTGGCCCGTAGCCGTTCGGTGTCGCCGACGCTGGAGCTGCATAATCGTAGAGGGGAGCCGGAGCTATGTAGCCGTAGCCGTAAGGTCCGTAACCGTCACTGGGGTACAACGCCTGGGCCGATGCGGCACCCGCCGAAACCGCCAAAACGGCCACGCCAAGCACAAGAGCAGCTCTCATATTGTCCTCCATCGTGCTGGAACGGTTTACGTCCGAGCATTCAACGAGCGCGTGAGATGAAGGTTCAATACATCTTTGGTCGCAAAACCTTTGATCGCAAAACCGTCCTCGTTGATAACGAGGGCGGGTACGCTCACGCAATGACATACAGGCTTTAATAGAAACAGCTCAGAAAAGAGTCGAGCCTCGCCCGGCGGGTCGTATTGACAATCGTTCCCTATCTGTTCTCATTATCCGAATGCCCACCCGCGGCGATCTGCTGAGCTTCGCTATCGCCTTCGCGCTGAGGGGTGCGCGCAAACTTGTGCGCGGGCTTCGCGAGGAGCTGAGCGAGGAAGAACGCTACCGAGTTGCCGATGATGTCGTGCACCGTCTGAAGCAGCACGGGGATCCATGGCGACTGTCGGACGAGTTGCCGCCGCGAAAAGGTCATTCAACGTCAGCACTGTTGCTTGGTAAATTGGCGAGAGCAGCAGGGATTTATGAACAGACTCCTGATCGTCGCGATTTTGGCAATATGTACAGTGCCAGTGTATGCGTGGGCTCAGCAGCCGGATGCGTCCAAAATAAAAGCAGATGCGCAGAAGATCGTTGCCGCTATCAGGAGCGATAAGGCAAAGACGCAAATTTACTGCCAGTTGAATAGTCTCAGTGATGAGATCGAAGAGGCGGCTAGAGTTAAAGACACGAAAAAGGTTGAGACGCTAAATCAAAGGGCAGATGATTTGGAGAAACAATTAGGTCCCGAATATCGGGCACTGTTCGATGCCCTCGAAGACGCGGATTTAGATTCGAACGATGTTCAGGACATCATTTCGATGTTTGACAAACTCGATGACGTCTGCCGGCATTGATTGGTTTCAAATGGCAGTCCAGGTGTTTTGCTGCACCGGGCCGCTGTGCTTTTTTATTAGGAAGAATCAGATGTCTAAAAAACGGTGGGCTTTTCGCCCCGCTGCGTTGACCCGCGCCATTAAAGCTGCGGAAAAGGCAGGCAAGAACGTTTTGGAAGCAAAAATCGAATCAGCAAGCGGCAAAATCGAGTTAAAATTCCAACAGTCGGGTGCGTCGCCTGCTATCAGCGATTGGGATCAGATATGATGCGACGGCCGCCGAAGTTCGTTCACGGCTACATAGATCGACATGGTAAGCCGCGCTTTTATTTTCGACGCGCCGGATTCAAAAAAGTAGTGCTTCGTGGTCTGCCGTGGTCGCCCGAGTTTATGGCCGCGTACGAACAGGCGCTTGCCGGCCAGCCTTTACAAATTGGTAGCTCTCGCGTGCGCCCAGGCACAATTCGGGCGCTTGCGGTGAGCTATTACAATTCGCTTTCGTTCCGTTCGATGAAAGCAAACACGCAGGCTGTTGTCTATCGCAACATCATTGATCGATTTTGTCACGAGACTGATACGCAAGGGCAGGCATTTGGTGAGAAGAGTGCCGGGGGTATGCGGCGGGAACACGTTATCAAGTTAATGGCTGCCAGGTCAGAGAGGCCAGACAGCGCGAACGGATTGCGCAAAGTGCTGCGTGCGATGATGCTGCATGCGATCGAGATAAGTCTGCGCGCGGATGATCTACTCAGGGCGTGAAGCCGCTGCGGCCGAAATCGAAACTTGGGTTTCATCGGTGGAGCGAAGCAGAGACAATGGGCCCACAGCATATTCGGGATGAAATATTGACATGGGTGCGTGGTAAAACCGAGCGCAGTACCGGAATTGAGCTCGCCATCCCAATACATCCGACGCTGCGCGCGATCGTTGACACCACCCAAAGCGGTCACCTGACGTTCTTGGTAACGGAATTCGGCAAGCCTTTTGCGACGGCCGGCTTCGGCAATTGGTTCCGTGAACAGTGCGATATGGCTAACTTGCGCCACTGCTCATTCCACGGATTGCGTAAGGCGGCCTCTGTGCGCTTGGCGGAAGCCGGCTGCACCCCACACGAAATCGCGGTAATCACGGGCCACGCCAGCCTAAAAGAGATTGTGCGTTACACACAGACGGCAGACCGAAAACGACTCGCCAAGTCCGCAATGGAAAAGGTCAAAGCACGAGCGTTGAGTGGCTAACCTTCGGGTCGGTTAGCCAATTTCAGGCAAAAAACTGAAGGAAATCAGAGGTAGAAAAGTCGGGTGGCTCCCCGGGCCGGATTCGAACCAGCGACCAACCGGTTAACAGCCGGTTGCTCTACCGCTGAGCTACCGGGGAATAGCCTGCTCGGCGCGATGAAGGTCCGCATATAACAAAACCGATCCCGCTT
>JBEDUS010000074.1:0-2756 GCA_040414975.1 Candidatus Udaeobacter sp. | reverse complement strand
GAGACCGCATCATGACCGCGCGAGAGGACGACTGGATTCCGGAAAATCTGCGCCGGAATCCTGATGCAAAGATGTGGGCGGACATCGAACGCGGCGAGCCGGCGGAGCGCGAGATCGAGAACGATCCGGAGCTAGCAAACGAAGCCGCGATGGCAGATTACCGCAGCCCCAATCGCGAATGGCTGAAAGACGTACAAATCAACGATGGGCTGCTTTCGGGGCCGGTTGGTAACAAATCGCAGGCGAACCGACCTGATACGGCAAGCACCAAAAAACGCCTGCTTCAATCAAGCGCCGAATTCGTCGCCGCTTATGAACCGCCAGATTTACCATGTGCGCAAAAGACCAGATGATGTGTTTTGCAAACTCTCCGGCGCGCCGAGATTTCCTTAAAATTACGGGTTCATCAACTGTACTCGGGATTTTTGGCGCTAGCTTTTTGCCAGCACAAGCACATGCGGATGCTCTGACGAAGGCACAACGCGACCAAATGAGCCCAGACCAAATCCTAGATGCCGCGAAAAGAGGAAATAAACGCTTTCGCAGTGGAGTGAGGAAAAACCGAAATTACCTGAACGAAAAGACGGCGAGTGCTTCAGGGCAATATCCCGCTGCAGTGCTGCTAAGCTGCATCGATTCACGCGCGCCAGCCGAAGTGGTTATGGATCTCGGTCTCGGCGATATTTTCAATTGTCGGGTGGCCGGTAACATCGCGAACCAAGATCTTCTCGGCAGCATGGAATTTGCCTGCAAATTGGCCGGCGCCAAAGTGGTGCTTGTAATGGGACACACGGCGTGCGGCGCGATTAAAGGTGCCATCGACAATGTAGAACTTGGCAATCTGACGGGGTTGCTGGACAAAATCAAACCCGCTGTAGAAGCGACAGACTTTTCAGGCGAACGTTCGTCAAAGAATTACGCCTTTGTGGATGCTGTGGCCCGCACAAACGTCCAGATGACCGTGGATGACATTCGCAAGAATAGCACGGTGCTGGCTGAATTGGAGCGTGCCGGCAAGGTCAAGATCTCCGGCGCAATGTACAACCTGAAAACAGGCGCAATAGAGTTCTTCAGCTGATGTTATCCCGCAGTTGGTCGACCGCGAAGCGTGAAATCTAAGCGAACTGATACGATTTTCGAGACCGTATCACCGTATCGATGCGACCTGATACGACCGATACGATTTTGCAGAAGTGCCCGCGGCTGTGGGCTTCCCGCTGATACGACGGCCTAAGAAAGAATACTCTAGTTCTTTCTTAGGTGACCGTATCGTATCCGTCACTTTCCTAGGGGTCCCCGTGATACGCTCGGACAGCTCTCTTGCAAATCGAACAGCGAAAGCAACCGCCGATCGACAACACGGCGCAGGGAGGCATTTCGCGAGGCCGCGGGCTGATTCGAATCTAAGATTGATCTGGCCTGGAGGGCGTAATTCACGCGCCGATGCGTCTTGCGGGACGATCGGAATCGCGCAACTATCGATAGCTACAGGTTAGTGCGGGCGTCGCGGATGTGGGCATTCAGCATGCGCTTTCATCCTAACCATCACCTACCTGGGCAGTCGAATTTTCCGACAGTGAGTGCCATTGTAGGAGAGGGACATGGCGTTGTTTGCTAAAGAAGCTGAGTCACATAACGATCGAATCGTCGCGTCTGCGCAGGAGGAAATCCGCAACCTGGCGCGTGACCGTGATCCGCGGCATCCGGATGCAGCCTCCTCAATTAGCGCGGGCCTTTCGATTGTCGGCAAGATCATCGGACACGGCGCGGTGACTGTCTTTGGTCACGTCGATGGCGAGCTACGGGCCTCGATTGTTGTGATCGCTAAAGGCGCAGAGATGGTGGGTGACGTGTTTGCAGAGGAATTAACGGTCAGTGGCCACGTTAAGGGCAGCCTCCATGCCAACCGCGTAAGGCTAGGTGGCACCGCTGTCGTTGAGGGCGATATTTTCCATCGAACGCTGGCGATCGAGGAGAATGCACGATTCGAGGGAGCGTCGCGACGAAACGAAAATGCGATCGAAACGCCGTCCCAGGTTCAAATCAACTGACAGCAGACGTTGTCAGCCCCCGTCGCACCATGTGACGTGACGGATGCGCCGAGTATGGTTATGCGGCCAGAATAGGGACGGCGACGCAATGACGTATTGCGGGGATCATTGATGGAAGAAATTGGCCGGAGCATTTCGCGGGCGGATATACCAATGGCATTACACAAAGTTTCATTCCCGAGCTCTGCTGCACGCAGCAAACTTGCGGCAATTTTAGGGGTTGAAAGGGGACGTATTCGCTTAAAGATCGGTATTTAGAAGGACCAAGCCGCCATAAGTTCAGCGCGGCCATCACCCCATAGTGTCACTGAACAAAGCGCGCCACGGCTTTCGGCTTCCGGTAGGCTCTAATAGCCGACCTGGGAATTATATTCGAATTGCGGCTTCAATCGACGGGCGATTGGGCAATACCGACAATTGCCTGCGCACCTGGAGCAATTGGAATTCAATTGGCTGGGCAATATTGATTCCCATCGTTTCCAATTCATTCCAATGGGTGCCGGGTGGTCCTCGCGTTCCCATATCCATGCGATTGGAAATTGATCCCCTTCCTTCCGTCTCAAGAACGCAATCATTTCGGCGCCTGCGGCTTAGGTCTGCTCAGCTGGCGCAGGAAGCGGAAGGCGCAGGCGGTCGCGTAATTTATTTTTGACCTAACAACTCCGGCAACTTGGCCTCGACACTTTATCGGGGCCATTCTTTTTT
>JBEDUS010000073.1:0-8748 GCA_040414975.1 Candidatus Udaeobacter sp. | reverse complement strand
ATTATCCGTACTATCCGTGGTACAGTTACTACGGCGGAGCTTACTACTACGGAGATTAAGCCAGCTCACTGATCTTCGCGGTCGGACTTCACCCTGCGAGCTCGCCTTGCCCCAAATTCTGCCATGGCGCTTCTTCTAGTGTCGCGTCGTGTCGGCCGCAACTTCATTTCAAGCCATAGCGACACGCCAACCACTACAGATCAAATACGTGACGATATAATAGTAGCCGGGAAGAATTCTTCCCGGCTACACGCAAGCTGTCTATGACCGACTTTCCTTAAGACAGGATAGGATTATGGATCGTTTCGGACTACTTTTGATTGTGGTTTGCTGAATTCAAGCTGTGCGCTCACTTTCTGTAGGCCGGTAGTAAGGGCTTCAATTTGCTTTTGCTGTTGCACGGCATTCGCTTGCTGCCCTGAGACAGTGGACTTCAGTTGCGCGATACTTGCTTTCAATTCCTGCACTTTGTGATGCTCTTTGAGGAACTCGTTTAGCAACATTGCGTTGATCTGCTCGTAGCGCACGGTCTGGAGTTCACCTTTCTTGTTGCGCACCACCAGGTCGGGGTCGACCTGGGCCACTTCCTCTGCAATTAATCCAAAACACGGCGTGCCTTTCATGTCGCTGTTGTATTTGAACGTTACCGGCTTGAGCGCCAGAATGACTTCGCTGGCCTTGTCCATCGGTTTAATGTCGTGTTTGAAGCGGCGGGCCGAGGCGGCGGTGCCCAGTACATTATTTGAATCGATAAGCACGGGCACGGTGGAGCCGGCGTCCGAAGTCGGCTCGCCGTCGATGCTGCCGATAAAGCAGGTGTTACTCGCGTCAGCAAAAGGGCCTACACCAGGGACGCCGATTGCGATGGAGTTGTTGGCATGCACAAAGGTGGTGCCGGCCGTATCGCCGATAGCCACATTACTACTGCCGTCGATGATGTTATTGCCGGCGGAATTACCAAGGGCTGTGTTGCTATTGCCTGTAGTATTTGCAGACAGTGCAAAGAAACCGACAGCTGTGTCGTTCATACCGTGGGTACTACCGCCCATGGCAGCCCGACCGATGGCTGTGTTGTTGATACCGTCGGTGTTGTTGAAAAGCACGTTTAGGCCCACGCCTGTGTTGTCGTTACCGGTGGTGTTATTGATAGCTGCAGCAGCACCGATGACAGTGTTCCTTTCGCCAGTGGTGTTAGCGACAAGAGCTATCTCACCGACGGCTGTGTTGCCGCTGCCGGTGGTATTATTCAGGAGCGCCCGATCACCGATAGCCGTATTGGTGTCACCAGTGCTGTTGGTGAAAAGCGCGAACGCGCCGTCGGCCGTATTGCCGCCACCGGTTGTGTTGCTAAGAAGCGCCCCAGCGCCGGTCGCCGTACTTTCGTCGGCCGTGTTGCTGAGGAGCGCCCCGGCGCCGACACCGGTGTTGAAGTTGGCAGCGCCGTTGCTTAGGAGCGAAAAGACACCGAATGCCGAGTTGTAAAACCCGGTGGTTAGGCCCGCAAGGGCGATGTGCCCATCCGCCGTGTTGCCGTTGGCTAAGGCTGTATCGGGCGCCGCCGACTCGACCGCTGTATCAGGCGCCGTAGGCTCGGCCGCTTGCGTTTCTCGCGAAAACGCAAAGCAGACAATTACAGAGAGGATGGTTGTGCATGTGATATTTCGAATTTTCATAATTTATTTTTCCTTTGGTTTGTTCGGGCCTTCGATGGCCGTTTCCCGTTACTTCCCAAAATTTTGGCTGGCGTTGCAAAAAACGTTTGAAATTGTTTGTCTCAGGGCTCCGTCATCTCAACCGTGGCCGCTTACCGTCTGAACTTGGATCTCATTTCTGTTGCGGCATCTGCGTTGGCTGCACCATAATTTGACCTGTACCGGACGCAGTAATGAGCTCCCGTATTCGTGAAGATTGGGTGACTTCCTGGTGCGTTGCTACCGGAATAGCGACTGCCAACAACGCGTTGGCTGCCAGCAACGCCAGTGCTATAGTCGCCGGTTGGATTCGTCTGAGTAGGCGCTTCATATTAGCGTCGGATTAGAGTAAACCGACGAGTTTGCGATGTTGTTTCATAAGCAGTAATTGGCGTGTGCCGATTGGTCGGATCCGGGCGGTTCTTGATAGGACCTGCTGATGGCGTCAACAAGCGAGGCTCGGAGCCCCCGACCAAACCGCCCGACACGTCTTATCCAATAACCGAGCCAGCTTAGCGAGGCATCAGCTAGAAGTTCCATCTGGACAACTTCCGGACAGAGATGCAGCAACTTACAGACGTTGACGAAGGAGTACGGCCACGAAAAATCGTTGGCAGTAATCCAGTTGTAGGCGTCGAGATAGAGCTCCCGTCTGACGCCTGTGGTCGCAGCATTGAACCGGCGCAAATCGTGAGCTGCTTGTTTTAGCACACTGGTAGCCAGGGCTTTTTGAGGTACCATTGCCGGCGTTTTTTTTGCCGGAGGACTAAAAACTCGTGCGTCCGGGACGCTGTTTCCGTCGGGCTCTCGACCGAATAGCTGCTCCGATAGTGGGTTTGTTTCGCATTTACACCCTGGCCGAGGAATGAAATCTACTTCGAGTACGTTACTCATATTTTAATGGAAAATTTTGTGGTCTGCGTGCCTAACTGGTTAGGCAAATGAAAAACCACGCGCCTGGAACTCCGATAATTAGGGCCAGCTAAGGGGCTGGATATCGCGAACCAAAGCGAGATGGCCTCACCTAAGGCGTCAAAATCGGGCCTTTGCGTCTCACTCTTGAGGTCGTTTGGTGCAGCGTTCATATCGCGTTGTTCCGTTTGTCGACTGATTTGCTAACCTCTCCTGTAGCCGGCTTAGCTAAGGCTAGGACGGCCAAGGAGAACTCATGTCCGGTTGTCTCCCGTTACTTCCGAAAACTTTGGCCGACGTTGCAAAAAGGTTTCGGAATTGGGTTTTTTAACTGCCAATGACGCGGAGATCGATTTTTCGGGCCGAAGCAGGCAAGAGAGCCGTTTAGCTCCCTCGAGGACAGTCCTTGCCTTCCCCATTGCCTTATGCGTAGGCAAACCGCGAAATAGCCGCAGGTAACGGACGGACTCTTTCGGATGGAGCCTGAGACCGACGAAGCGCGGTTAGATGCCGATTTGACGCACGCGAAAGTCGCGCCCTACCCTGGTAAATTACATTTTTGATCCGCGCTATTACTTCGGCGCGAGCGAGGCGACGATTCTTTCGAAGCGTGGGTCGCCGCGTAGCGGATCCCACCAAGGCATAAGTTTTAGGTCGCCGTAGCTGACACCACTCGGAACCGGCGTCGCGATGGTCAGTTGTTGGCAAGCCAGATCCTTATCGCCAACCCAGGCCGCAATCTTTGCTAGATACCTATGCATCGCCGGACCTCTGATTACGTCCTTCTCCACTGGAACAAGTTCCACTGCGCTGCGGCCTTCGCGCAGTGCTTCCTCTTTGCGGCCAAGAGCGGCATAGATCAAACCGAGCACGCAGCGCGCCGGCCCGTAATTTGGTTCGGCCCGCACGATCTTCTCCTGCTCCGCGCGCGCCGCGGTGAACGTGGCGCGCGCTTTCTCACTATCAAGCGTCATGCGAGCGATGAGGCCTTCGACAAAGGAGTGACTCATTTGGATGCTCCCATCTCGAAACGCCGTGTCACCCAGCGCCACCAGGGCCTCTTTGGCCGCAGCAGCGTCGCGTTCTGCTAACGCGCAGGCAAGCCAGTAATTGGCATTACTCGCTACGGTAGCCAGATTTGCTGCGCGAACCTCATCGATCATTTGATGCAATGGCTTGGGATCGGCTTTCCAATTCAGGTCCACGTTGGCGCGGGCCAATTTGCTCTCCACATGGTTCGGTTCGATGGCCAAAGCACCATCCAACGTGGATTTCTCTTCGGCGTAGCGCCGGAAGAGATCCTCGCTAATCGCGATCTCCTGTAGCGTCACCAAGTCTCGCGGGTCAAGCGCCACCGCGCGATCGAGACTGCGCGCGGATTCTTCCCAGTGCCCTTGCCGCCTCTGGATGAAGCCCATGAGCTGGAATATTCGGGCATGATTAGGCAAGCTCTGACGAGCAACTTCCAGCTCCGCCAGGGCGCCATCATAATCGAGGTATCCGTCGTAAAGATTTTCAGCGCGGGCGAGGTGCACTTCGCCTGCATCCGGACGCAGGCGGGAGGCTGCCTGCATGGCTGCTTCAGCTGCGGCAAGGCGAGCTGGCGTATGATCGTAGCCAAGGAAGTAAAGGCGGTCATGAGCGCGAGCAAGGCAGCAGAACGCCTGGAAGAATGACGGATCGCGCGTGACAGCTTGGTCGAGCAAATCAACTGCCTCCAGTAGCGGCACTTTTACCTGATCGGCAACGCTCGCAGTCAGAAGAAGATTTTTAGCGCGAGTGTAGAGATCAAAGGCGGACAGATCGGTGGTTGGCGCTTCCTCAATCGCCGCCTTTGTCGTAGGCGAGATTTTAGCGTGGAGTTGTTCGGCGATTGACCGCGCAATTTCACTTTGAATGGCAAAGATGTCAGTCATCGGCCGATCATAGGTTTGCGCCCACACGTGCGCGTCAATGCGCGCATCGATCAGTTGCGAGTGGACCCGGAGTCGATTGCCAACGCGCTGGACGCTTCCCTCCAAAAGGTGAGCAACGCCAAGTTGTCGCCCGATCTCGCGCGAGTTGCCTGCAGTTTCACCTCTGTAATGATTCGCGGAAATGCGACTAATCACCTTGAGATCAGCGAGTCTGGCAAGGTCCGAGATGGTTTCATCCTGGAGGCCATCGGCAAAAAATGAGTCCTCTTTGTCGTTGCTTAGGTTTTGGAATGGCAATACCGCGATGCTCTTTTCCGAGCCGGCGGACAGCGTCGCATTCGTCCGGTATGAATGGAAAACGCGGACACCTGCGACCGCCGCCAGAATAACAAGCGCCGCAGCAACCACGCATCGTTGAACAGTCTTGCGCCTGTGGGCGATGGAAGTGCGGATCCCGTGCAATTTTACGGCTAGTTCGTGCGCGCCAGCGGGTCGCGCTGCCAGTTCAATTGCTAACATCGAGACCAGCAATGCGACAAACCGACTTGGAACCCGCGCCGCTTTCAGTTGCTCGATCGGCAACGGTTTTGACCGGAGCGCCGTGCGAATTTCTTCAACTGTTTCGCCGCCTAAAGGGATATGACCGGTCAACAAAAACCAGAGCGTTGCGCCTAACGAGTAGATATCCGAACGCACATCGACGGGAGAATTCGCGAATTGCTCCGGGCTGGCAAACGCGGGTGTGCCGACGAATCCGCCATGCGTGAGCGGCCTGGCATTCGTCTTCTCTGCTATTGCTTTGGCGACGCCGAAATCGATAACCTTTACAGTAGGGATGTCACGGTCAGGAGATTTTTTGCGGCTTGCCTTGTTCACGAGCATTAGGTTCCCCGGCTTCAGATCGCGGTGGACGAGGCAGCGTTCTTCCGCGGCGCCCAGCGCAGCCGTCACTTGAAGGGCGATATCAATCGTCGTTAAGACGTCGAGCGGCCCCAGCTTACGAACGAGTTCATCGAGTGTCTCGCCCTCGATCAATTCCATGGCATAAAAGAACTGACCCGTTTCCTCTTGAACTCCGAATTGATAGACCGTCGCGATGTTCGGGTGACGTAACGCGGCTGCGGCGCGCGCTTCTCGCATGAATCGGTTTCGAGCTTCAGCGCTACGCGATGCAAGATTGGTGTTGATGACCTTTAGCGCCACGGGGCGGTCGAGCACCTTGTCAATCGCGCGATAGGTGACACCCATCGCCCCGTGACCCAGCTCCCATACGCTGCCGTCAACGTGGTGCTCGATCGCGTAAGGACCCAGCTGAGCTGGTACCGATGCGAACGCAACTTCGCTCGCCTCAGCGTTACGATCCAATGCGGCGTCAAACAGACAAACCGTGCAACCGAAGTCACCGGCGCTGGTGGTCTCAATTGGCGATCCGCAGGTTTCGCAGATAGGCGGGCCGCTTATGGAGGGCATCGCGTTTGGTGCTGCTTACCCCGCCACCGCCTGGCGCAGGTGGCGTAACTCTTCATCGACATCACGGGGATCAATTACAGTTCCGCTGACCTCTTCCCGCAAAATTGCTCGATACCGCGCACGCAAGCGCGCCACGTCGCTGCGCAGCGTCGTAGCCGGGCGTCCGAGCTGCTGCGCCATCTCCTCGTATGGGGCTGCTGCGCCAGCGCCCGCCCTCAAGTGAATTTTCAGGGCTTCGAAAAGCGCACCTTTGCCTGCCACACTATATTCCTGCGCCAGCCGGTCGAGACCTTGTCGCAGGAGTGAAGTTGCCCATTCACGCTCAAACACAACGTCGGCGCTCCAGTTCTGGCAGCGCGCGGCATGGGTTTCGGCTTCGGAAAGCGCGGCCCCATCCAATTGCACCGGCTGGATAGCACCGCCGCGTTTCTGCGCGCGGTCATGGTCACGCGCGTGCCCGAGGAAATGTTTCAACGTACCGAGCAAAAACGAGCGAAACCGTCCCTTCATTTCATCCGCTCTGGCGTAAGCGCGATTCTCAATCAGGTCTGCAAAAAAACCTTGCGTTAGATCTTGCGCATCATGTGGTCCGACCCCTCGTCGCCGCAAGAAAAGATAAACCGGCCGCCAATAAATTTGGCAAAGCTCGGAAAGGGCGTCGAGGGCATGCCCAGATGATGTCTGGGAATCGGCCGCTCGACGTACAACCGTCCACCGCGTGGACGCGAACAAGCTGTCCCGCGTTGGCGGAGACAACGCTACGGGCATATTTGCGGCTTCTTATTCGCATAACCGAAATTTACAAGCCCAAAGTACCTTGTGGCTTGGCGTGTAATTCAGCCTCATCCGCGTTATTCGCGTAATCTACGCTTTATTTCTCGGTTTCCTTGAGCAACTCCACTAGCTGATCTTTCCACAATGCAGCCACCGTGTGGCTGCCGTGGCCGCGCGTTTTGTCGCTAAACGGAATCACGATTGCGCGACCATGCGGAACCCGCTTGATCTCGTGTTCGAGAATGCCCAGCTCAGGTGGATTAATCAGATCATCGGCAGAGTTGATGGCCAGAAGGTCTGCCTGGATTTTTTCCAGATTCGGCCCCGGATCGTAGTCATGTGAAGCTTCCACCGCATAGAGCACATCATTGGCATCATCAGTCTTGACGATTTGCGCTACGAATTTGTCGAGAACTTCGTCGGTTTTCGCAAGCGTAGGCGCCTCCTTCTGGCGCAAGACGGGATTACTGCTCATGAACCACAGCATCTCGGCAGCCGTCCGCATGCTTGGAGGCTGCGCCTTGTACTCGCCACCGTTCCACGCAGGATCATTGCGAATGGCGTCGATGACCATGCGGCGCCAGGCACGGTTACGTCCCGAAATTTGTGTCGGCAAACTTGCCAGGGGCATAAGCGCGTCCATGAAATCGGGATGCAATTCGCCCCATAGCCAGGTGTGCATTCCGCCCATCGACGTTCCCGTCACCAATCGCGCGTGATTTACGCCGAGTCCGTCTGTTAACAACCGGTACTGCGCCTCCACCATGTCGAGATAACCGTAGCGCGGGAATTTCGCGTGCATGCCGTCGCTCGGTTTACTCGACTTGCCGTGGCCAATCCCGTCCGGCAACACGATGAAAAACTTGGTCGCATCCAACGGCTGACCTTTGCCGAATAACTCCCCGGCAAATTCGGGGCGAATAAACTGCGCGCCGCTGCCTGTTGTCCCATGCATGATGAGAACCGCGTTGGTCGTTTTTCCCTGCGCATCCTTCTGCGATGTGCCCAGCGTCCGATAATGGAGACGCAACTCCGGCAATGTCTCGCCGGAAGTAAATTTGAAATCGCGAATCGTAAAGTCGCCGTCAGTCGGAGTCGGATAATCAGCGGCCGAGGCAAAACTTGGGGCCAAGACACACAACAGGAGTGCAAGGATTCGGAATGTTGGATTCATATTAACGATTTCGTTGGCGTTCGGCCTGGATTTGTTTAAGCAACTCGGTGTGAGTTCGTTCAAGTTCGTGTGCAAAGCTTACTCTTGCTTCCAGAGCTTGGGGGTATATCTCGAATTGTTTTCGCAATTTCTTGGTAGCCGGATCATAAAAGAAAGAAACATCCTGGCCGAGATTCGGCACGATTAGCTCGTCGCTTAATTTTTGATAACGCGCCATACGCTGGAGTCCCCAGCGGATAACTGATTCGTCGCTGCGCAGCGCCCTGAGCGTCTGCACGTCGAACAGTTGGACGCCTCCGGATTGCAGGATCGTGGCTAAGTCGCTTGGGCTATAGTCGGTAATGAAAACAAAGGGGCGCACTGGCGGCATCTCACCGGCATTCAGCGCGCGTTGAAACTCCGCCGCTTCCGGTTCTTGCTCTTTCGCACGGTTAATTTTAGAGCTTTCGATTCCTTCGCTCAACGTTTGTTCGATGTACGCGAGAATTTGATCCCGCCGTTGCGCGTCCTGCCGGTGTTGCTGGAGATTGTTCAGCCAGAACGCCGCGTAAACGCCAATGAACACCAGAATTAACTCGGAAACCCAACGCCCGAAGTGCACAAAACGCGAGCGTTTTTCAGTTGTTTGACTCATGATTCACGGGAACAATTGAATCAATGAGACAATCGTGGTCAGTCAACAACTTGACCGATTTCGTGGCGAACTCGATCCGAAATGCACATGCAGATGATGCACCATTCCATCATTTGAGATTCGAGCGCGTATTTCCCGATGAGTTCTACGCGGAGATGCTGGAGGTGATGCCGGTCG
>JBEDUS010000072.1:0-2841 GCA_040414975.1 Candidatus Udaeobacter sp. | reverse complement strand
GCTTGCTTCGCGTGCAACATGGAAGGGCCTCCTTCGCACGATCACACGAACGGGCAACGATCTAAGCCCCGGCGTGCACACGAAGCAAGTGTCAAAAAAGTCAGAAACTTTCATCGGCAGACGGGCGTTGTGGGTCATCAGCGATTGTTTTGAGTTCGATCTAGGCACGCCCGCTTTGCCCCTGATTCTAGACGTATTGCTCTCTTGCAGCCGGACCGGGGCCTTTCCGTGTAGCGCCCATTAAGGCGACGCCTACGGCAGACTGATTAAGCAAAAACTCTGCGCGAGCGGATCGCGCCGTACAATGATTTCACGCCAGCCGAGGGCGCCCACAAGCCCGCCACTTGAGCAAAACAGGAATGAGCGGCAGAGGTCACCTACCTCGGAACAACGAAAGACGAACAATGGTGACACTTTGGCCGAATAAATCTGGGAACCTTTTTGGCGCGGAAGCATCCAAAGGACCGATGACGTTTGCGCAACAGGAGGGTTCCATGGTGTCTCTTAGGTTCGCCGCGACGCTGGCGGCAGTCGGGCTGTTTGCATCGGGAGTGGTATTTGCGGAGGATGCAAAGCCAAACGATGCACAGATCGCCCATATCGCCTACACGGCCGGTAAGATCGACATTGAAGCTGCCGACCAGGCCAAGCAAAAAAGCAAAAATAAGGAGGTGCTCGCCTTCGCAGCAGACATGGAGCGAGATCACAAGGCTGTGAACGAGAAAGCTCTAGCGCTGGTAAAAAAGCTCGGTGTCACCCCGGAAGATAACGACACCAGCAAGTCATTGAGCAAGCAAGCGGCAGATAAGCGGGCCGAACTCGCCAAACTCAACGGCAAGGCGTTCGATAAGGCCTATATCGATAATGAGGTGGCCTATCACAAGGCGGTCGATTCCGCCTTACAAAATACGCTTATTCCCGACGCCAGCAATGCAGAACTCAAAGACCTACTCACGACCGGCCTGAAAATTTTCCAAGGCCACGAGCAGCACGCCGAACACGTCGCAGCGGAATTTAAATAAGGTTGCGCACTGTGACTCGCGCCACATGCTGTCTGATGCTCGGCGCACTCATTCTCGTTATCACAACGGGAGTGGTGCGCGCCGAGACCATTCAAGTGAAGATGGAAAAGCTCGGCTTTGTGCCGCCGGAGATCACCGCACATGTCGGCGATACGATCGAGTGGGTCAATTCCGATTTTGTCGTACATACGGCTACTGCTCGCGATGGTTCCTGGGATGTCTTGATTCCGGTCAACGCAAAAAAGACCGTGGTTCTGAAGGCCGAGGGGACTGTGGACTATTACTGCAAATTTCATCCCAACATGACGGGTAAGATTTTGGTCAGCAAATGAACAGGCATAACCGAAATTCGGAACCTTTTCGCCACCAAACCATCTAAGCAGCAGGAGGGAAACTGTATGACCCCACATGCAGCTCAGCAGACTGCCCCTACGACGAACGATACCGAACAAGTGCAGCGGGCTCTCGCCCGTGATCCCGGCGCATTTCGCGCAATTATGCAGACCCACAATCGGCGCCTCTATCGAATCGCGCGCAGTATTCTAGGCGACAACGCCGAGGCTGAAGACGCCGTTCAGGAAGCGTATGTGTCGGCCTTCATCAAGCTTGGGAGCTATCGTGGCGCAGGGACACTTAAGAGCTGGCTGTCCCGCATCGTTATCAACGAGTCACTGGCACGAAAGCGGCAGAGGCATTCATCTATCGATCTCGCCACTTTGGAGCAGCAGGAAGGCGGGCAAATTATTCAGTTTCCTCAGTCGACACCTAACGATGACCCGGAACGAACGATGGCGCAGCGGCAAATAATTCATCTTGTGGAGCAGGCGACGGATAATTTGCCCGACACCTTCCGTCTGGTCTTCGTTACCCGAGTGATCGAGGGAATGAGTGTCGAGGAAACCGCCGCACTTCTTGGCATCAAATCGGAGACCGTCAAGACCAGGCTGCACCGTGCGCGTCAACTCATTCGTGACCAGTTAGAAAGGGAAATAGGCCCGATGCTGATGGACGCTTTTCCCTTCGCCGGCCGCCGCTGCGAGCGCATGTGTGAGGCTGTTATGAAACGGCTTGGATTTACCGACTGATCGCCATCGCGAAGAAGTGTCCATCAGCAACTCCCTAAAGCTACTTTGCGTTGGCGAAAGGAAGGTATAGCAAATGAATTCCAATGTTCTTTCCTGGGATACGGTTTGGAACTTACAGGACAACCTCAAACCCAATCGCGCTGAAGTCGAAGCCGCTGTGCGGACCATCATTCGTTGGAGTGGCGATGATCCAGATCGCGAGGGTCTAATTGAGACCCCGGCTCGGGTGACGCGGGCACTCGAAGAAGCATTCGTCGGTTACACTCAGGACCCGGCAGCAATGCTGCAAAAGTCCTTTGACGAGGCCGAAGGCTATGACGAGATGATCGTATTGCGCGGTGTTCGCTTTGAAAGTCATTGCGAGCATCACATGTTACCGATCCTGGGAAGGGCGTGGGTGGCTTACATGCCGAATGGCCGCGTGGTCGGCATCAGCAAGCTCGCCCGCGTTGTTGAAGCGTTCGCCAAGCGCCTGCAAATCCAGGAGAAACTGACGGCACAAATTGCTAATACCGTCAACAATGTACTTAAACCGCATGGGGTAGGCGTCCTCATCCGGGCTTCGCACCATTGCATGACCACGCGCGGCGTGCACAAGCCCGACACGGATCTGGTCACCAGCCGTATGCTAGGCTGCTTCCGCGACGACCCGCAGCTTCGCCAGGAGTTTTTCAGCGTGACCGCCTGACGCCGTAAAGAGGCTACAAATGGCTTTAGGAACTAGTTTTCAATAG
>JBEDUS010000071.1:0-5846 GCA_040414975.1 Candidatus Udaeobacter sp. | reverse complement strand
CTGAGATTTATGACTAGGTGAAAGCGGAACGAGCTCCGCCAGCGACGCGTTGAGATTGCTTGGGGGCGAATATTCAAGCATGGCAGGCGACAGCGGAAACAGGATCGAGGACGACGGCGAGCACGAGGACGTGTGCGAGAGGTAGCTCGGTCAGAAATCGGTGAGACCGCCGGAGTGATGGAGGGGGCCAGGGGGTGAAGAGGACGAGGAAGCCAATGAGGGAGAAGGTGGCGCCTGCGGGGCACACGCCGGTCCAATGCCAATGTGCTAATGCGGCTGAGGCGATAGCTGGCGAGGATGAGTGTTGGTAGATTTGGAGATAGGGCAGCGGCAAGCAACGCGAGCGCGGTGCCGGAAATAAAGGTTACAATCAGGTTCCGGCGTTCAAAGCTGTCGCCAAGAGTTACAACCAGCAAAAGACCTCTCGCGTAACCGAGTTGGGTGACGAGGCTGATGATGCTGGTAGTAGCGTAGCTTGCATTAAAATGCCGTGCGATGCCCGACAGCAGGGGTTGGTTGTAATATATATTTGCGACGGTGATTCCCGAGGCAAACGCGAGTAGTAATATTAGTAACCGATCACCCTGTTTGCTGAAGTGCCCTTTTGTTGAGGAGCGGTTCTGATAGCGTTTGGCTGGTCATTCCACGTAACGGGTGAGCGTACGGGGAACGATATAGATTTTGGTCCAGACCTTGTGGAGATCTACCAGGCTGAGTCGAGCTAATTTACTGATTGCGAGCTTCTTCCGGCGACGAGGTGATTTCCGACGTGTCTTCATATTGACTGTTCGGTCTAGTGCGATTCTTGACCTATTAGCCAATCTCAGAAGGATGGCAAGTGGAAAACTAGACCGACCGGTCAAGGCGGGGAGGGTTCGGGTTTCCTACTTCGCGAAGGCTTCCGCCTCCACCAAGGCTACGGCGGAAACGTCGTCGGACGGGCCGGGTTCCGGCGCGGCTGTGGGCAAATTTCGGGACGGGGTGGTCCAGACGCTTCGGCCACCCCGTTGGGGCGGCCCTGGCTGAGAATTGTTGTTGCGTTGCGACACTGGGGAAGACCTTCTATTTTGACCTAATCGCCCCGTTTATGGAGAAAATAGACAAAGCCAGGCGTCGGATTGAGCAACTGCAATCTGAGATCCGTGAAAATGACCGCCTATATTACCACGAGGCTGCACCGGTCATCAGCGACCGGGAGTACGATCAACTTTATCGGGAACTGAAGGATTTGGAGGCGGAATTCCCGGAATTGGTGACACCTGATTCGCCGACGCAGCGCGTCGGAGGCGCACCGCTCGAAGCGTTTCGGCAAATCAAGCATCGCAGTCCGATGCTGAGTCTCGACAACACTTATTCCGAGGAAGAGGTGGCAGAGTTTTTCCGCAGGTTGCAGCGACTTGTTTCAGGAAAAGCGATTGAAACGGTGGTTGAGCCGAAGGTTGATGGCGTCGCTATCTCCCTCTTTTATCGCGACGGCGTTCTTGAGTATGGAGCGACTCGAGGAAACGGAGTCCTTGGCGACGATGTCACACAAAATATCCGGACGATTCGCGCAGTTCCGCTCCGGCTTCGGACTGGAGCTCCTTCGGAGGTCGAAGTTCGAGGGGAAGTCTTTCTGCCTAAGAAAGTGTTCGCTGCGTTGAACGCGGAAAGGGAGGAGGCAGGGGAAACTCCTTTTGCTAATCCGCGTAACGCTGCAGCGGGAAGTCTGAAGCAGCTCGATTCGGCGGCGGTCGCGAAACGAAAGCTTGGCGCGATTTTTTACGGATTCGGCTACGTGAGCGGTGACCGCTTGAGGACGCATCAGGAAGCGCTGAAACGGCTTCGGGAGTGGGGTTTGCCGTCGCATGAAAAGATCTGGACCGCAAAATCGGTGGACGAGGTGATTCACGCAATCAAGGCGCTCGACAAAGTGCGACATGATTTTCCTTACGAGACCGACGGAGCAGTCGTGAAAGTCGACCGGTATGACCTCCGCGAAGAGGTTGGATATACATCGAAAGCGCCTCGGTGGGCCATGGCGTACAAGTATCAACCGGAACGCGCCGAAACTCGTGTGCTTTCGATCGAGGTAAACGTTGGCCGATCGGGAAAATTGACGCCCGTAGCGATTTTGGAGCCGGTCTTTGTGAGCGGTACAACGGTTTCCCGCGCGACGTTGCATAATGGCGAAGAGGTTCGGCGGAAGGATGTACGTGTTGGCGATGTAGTGGTGATCGAGAAAGCGGGAGAAATTATTCCTGCGGTGGTTGAGGTCCTGAAACAGAGGCGTTCCGGAAAAGAGCAGCCGTTTGAGATGCCGTCGCGATGTCCCAGCTGCGGGCATGCTGTGGTGCGCGCACCGGGCCAGGTAGATCTTCGGTGCCCGAATGTGGAGTGTCCGATTCAAGTGAAACGGCGTCTCGAACATTTCGCCCATAAAGGCGCGCTCGATATTGAAGGTCTGGGCGAGATGATGGTCTCCCAACTGGTCGAGCACGGACTAGTCAAGCGGGTTGACCATATCTATGAGCTTGATGCCGAAAAACTCGGGCAGCTGGAGCGGATGGGTGAGAAGAGCATCTCCAATCTCCTGGCCGGGATAGAGGCCAGCAAGAAACAACCGCTCTGGCGGCTGATCTTTGGTCTCGGGATTATGCACGTGGGAGGAACAGCCGCCCGCGCGTTAGCAGATCATTTCGGAACCCTTGAGGCACTACAGGCAGCGGCAACCGCGGATCCCCCGGAAGAACTGTTACGGGTACCGAACACTGGCGAAATCGTCGCACAAAGTATTCATGACTGGTTTCGGAGCGCGGATAATATCGCGCTGGTCAAAGCGCTCAAGAAACATGGGCTGAACTTTGGCGAAGCTGATCGCGACGAAAGAGTAAGCGATGCTTTGAAAGGCACATCGTGGGTCATAACCGGGACGTTGAGCGAACCAAGAACGGTCTTTGAAGAATTGATCCGACAAAATGGCGGACGGGTGGCCAGCAGTGTCAGCAAGAAGACCGATTATTTGTTGGCCGGCGAAGAGGCTGGGAGCAAGCTGGAGAAGGCGACGAAGCTGGGTGTGAAGGCGGTGGATGAAGCGGCGTTTAGGAAGATGATACGGTGAGTGTCGGCGTGCGTGCGGAATCGGGGGGGTTGCCGCACGAGTCCGGCGACTGCCGGAAAAAGCTCAGCCCTACCGACCGTGGCAGCGAAAAGCGCGAGTTGAAGGCTCGCGCTTGACTTCGGAGTCGCTCTCGCCTAGCCCTTATCCAATTTTCATGTCCAATTTGATCGCCGGACAGCCCAAATATCGACGAATCGTTTTGAAATTGAGCGGGGAAGCGCTCCGGGAGCCAGGAAGTCTCGAAGCGATCTCACCTGCAATTGTGACTGATATCGCCCGTCAAATCCAAGCGGTGAGAGATCTTGGAGTTGAAATTGCCGTTGTGGTTGGAGGCGGGAATATTTGGCGCGGTCTTTCGGCCAATCATGGCGGCATGGATCGTACAACGGCTGATTACATGGGGATGCTTGCTACCGTGATCAACGGAATGGCCCTGCAAAGCGCTCTCGAACAGATGGGTGTTGTGACACGTCTGCAAACCGCAATCGGAATGGCCAACGTGGCCGAGCCCTTCATTCTCAGGCGCGCAATCCGGCACCTTGAATTAGGACGCGTAGTCATCTTCGGCGCTGGAACCGGGAATCCATTCTTTTCCACAGATACAACGGCAGCCCTCCGAGCGAACGAGATTCGGGCAGAAGTGATTTTGAAAGCTACGAAAGTGGACGGTGTTTACGATAGTGATCCGAAAACCAACCCGAAAGCAAAGCGTTACGAGACAGTCAGCTATACCGAAGCGTTAACCAAGCGGCTTAGGGTCATGGACTCGACGGCGTTCAGTCTCTGCATGGACAACCGGATGCCAATCATCGTTTTTGACATGACTCGGCCTGATAACATTAAGAGGGTGGTATTGGGCGAGAAAGTAGGTACGCTGGTGGCGGCGGAGGCGTGACGTTCGGCGTTTGGTTCCGCGCACCGCTAAACGCTTGACGTGAACCTCGAAACGCGAAACGCCAAACGTATTATGGATCCTGACGAGATTTTATTGGAAACAGAAGCGGCGATGGAAAAAGGCGTGGATTACATGCTCCACGAGTTTTCCGGAGTCCGTACAGGCAAAGCTTCGCCCGCACTTGTGGAAAATGTCGATGTTGAAGCTTACGGGACATCGATGAAACTCAAGCAATTGGCGCTTATCTCGACCCCGGAACCGCGTCTGTTGTTGATTCAGCCTTTTGATGCCTCCATCACAAAAGATATCGAACGAGCTTTGAAAGAATCAAAGATCGGTATTACGCCGGCAGTAGAAGGGAAGCTGATTCGGCTACCGATCCCTGAGCTGTCAGAGGAGCGGCGCAAAGAACTTGTTCGAAGTATCCGGCATATGGCTGAAGAGGCGCGGGTGCGGGTTCGGGCCAGCCGCCGGAATGGTATTGATGAAATCAAGAAGCTCGAGCGAGATGGTAAGATCACTGAGGATGAACGCCGTGATCTGGAAGAAGAAGTACAGAAGTTGACCGACAAATTCGTCAAATCAATCGACACTCAGGTCGATGCGAAGGAAGTCGATATTATGAAAGTATGAAGCGTTTCTCGGTTGGGCTGTTAGCCGTTGTTGTATTGTTGGTTAGTGGAACAGTTGAAGCACAAGCTCCGAGAGCGCGCAGGAGAACATCGCTGCCTCCGCCCAATGTACCGAGGCCTGCCCCGGAATTTATTTGGAGCGGCGTCAACGGGAAGGTTCAACGATTGCGCAATTTGCGTGGGCATCCTGTAGTGCTGATCTTCGCGGAACGGCCCCTGCAAAAGACTTTTATCAAGCAGATAAAACAGCTGAATCGGCGATCAAAGGAATTAGCTGCGCGGTACACGTTGTTTTTCGTGGCCTTTACCAAGGAGACGGGCCTCATCACGCATACCGATATCCCTTTTGTAATTCTGCCTGATCCGGGAACAGTGGCAGACGAGTATCGAGTTGGCGATTTTGGGATTGCGGTGATTAGTACGGATGGGAATGTCGACTATGCCACTGATCGCGTCATAACTGGTCAGAAGGTGTTGGATGTTATTGTTAATAGCTACCAACAACAGTTGGCTAATCGCAGGGCGCAGCTTGTACCGCAACCGACGCCGGGGGCTGCCGGGCATCGTTGAAAGGCGCAGCGATCGCGTTTGCAGGGTTCTCCTCCGCCAACGTGTCCTCCGTAGCTTTAGCGAAGGAGGAGGCTACGGCGCGACAAGCTCTGCCGCCCTACAGCTTGTCGGCGCTTCTGCTCCACCATATGATAGTGCATGCCGAAATATCGGCATATCACTCTGTTCCAAAATCCCTTGAGTGGGAGTGCGAGCCCGGAAGCGCAAAGACGGATTCGTGAGCGGCTTTCGAGCATTTGCGAATCATTTGAGGAAACGCTGGTTGATTCGGGTCGGGTGCTGTTGGAAGAAGCAAAAGCAAAGGCAGAGACTGGGCCTGACCTGATGGTTGTGGCTGGTGGGGACGGGACCGTGCGCGAAGTCGCATCCGCAATCGTCGGCCGCAAGGTTCCACTTGGGATCGTGCCGCTCGGCACCTTTAACAACCTCGCGCTGAGTCTACGGATCCCCCATGTCGTCGATGCCGCGTGCGATGTGATTGAGGAAGGGTCAGTCCGCACGATCGATGTCGGGATTGCCGATGACCGTCACTACTTTTTTGAAGCCGCCGGTGTCGGCGTCGATGCGGAAATGTTCCCTCTCGGTGAAGCTGTAAAGAGCGGTCGCTTTGAGGCGATCTGGCGGACTATACGGTTAGCGCTTCGATACT